>DVIO01000058.1 GCA_018711205.1 Candidatus Avamphibacillus intestinigallinarum
TTCTTACGCATCTTCAGCATCATATTGAAAGCTTACATCGTCGAATTCAATTTCACCTTTAATGTTTTCTAATGCTGGCGCCTCTGGTAAATCTTTAATATCATAAGGCTCATTATATAATTCAAACACGCGGTCAATTGAGGCAACAGATTGTGTCAATGTGGTAGATGAGTTGATTAAACGACGTAATGGACTATAGACACGCTCCATATAACCTACAAAAGCAACCATTGTCCCCATCGTCAAGTTATCATTAATGACTTGGTAAGCTGCAAAAGCAATGACAAGTAAGGGAGCCAAATCTGTAATCGTGTTTGTAATCGCAAATGTTTTAGCGTTCCAATCTGTATGTTTTAAAGCCTTCTCTAAGAAATTGCGGTTACGTTTATCAAATTGACCTTGTTCATAATCTTCATTTGCAAAGCTTCGAACGACAGCTGTTCCTTGTACACGCTCATGTAAATGACCTTGCATTTCAGCAAGTGCTTGTGAACGTTCTCTCGTTAGCTTTCGTAGCCTGCTATAAAAATACTTAATCGCAAACCCGAAGAACGGGAATAAAATAATCGAAACAATTGTAAGCGGAATGTCCATCGTCATCATAATCGCAATTGCAATAACAATTGTCGCAATATCAAGCCACACATTCATCAATCCGGTAATCACAAAAATAATCGTTTGTTCAACATCATGAATAAACCTAGAAATAATCTCGCCTGTTTTTGTCTTAGAATAGTACTTCAAACTAAGCTTTTGTAAATGATCAAATAATGCGCCTCTTAAATCATATAGTACATGACTGCCTACCCATTGCGCTAAATACTGTCTCGCATATTCAACTGGAGGTCTGAGTAGTAGAAAAACGGTAAACGATATACCCATCAACCAATACAGGCGTGACAGTTTCATATCGTTTGACATATCTGTTGAAATAATATTATCAATTACATATTTTAAAATTAATGGAATCATTAACGGAATGGCAAATTTTACAATACCAATAATAACCGTCCATAATATTTTCCATTTATATGGTTTTACAAATTGCATATACTGCTTAATCGTTCCCATTTATCTCTTCCTTTATCTTGCTAGTCTCTTCTTCATAACATTGTAAAAAACCTTGTCATTTGTTTCATGATAACAAGGTTCATTCATAATGCCGATACGTTAAATACCGCTCGTACCATTTATCAACAAAATCGGGTGCAAAAGGACCCTTTCTTTCTCGTACCCAACGGATCAACTCTTCGACGTTTTTATATAAAATGCGGTCGAACACATGCGGATAATTCATTTGGAATTTATGTTCCTCATATTCATCTTCATCTAATAACTTATACGTATAATCTGGAAACACTTTTACATCCAAATCGTAATCAATATACTTTAAGGCTTCTTTGTCATATACAAAGGGCGAGCTAATATTACAATAATAATAAATACCATCATTTCTTAGCATACCAATGACATTAAACCAATGTTGAGCATGAAAATAACTGATTGCTGGCTCCCGAGTAAGCCACGTTCTTCCATCACTTTCAATCACTTTTGTTTTATCATTTCCAACAATTACGATATTTTCCGTGCCGTGGAGTACCTGGCTTTTTGTCCATACTCGGTGGAGTCTGCCGTTATGTTTATAACTTTTTATTTGAATGTCTGAACCCACGAGCGGAGCACTCATAATAAACTTCCTTTCTCATTTACAATATCCGACTGTTTTATAAAAGTTTACATACTAAACAAGTATAGCTTGTTCAACATTAAAATTAAAGTTAAGTGACTATGTACGAAAAGAACCTTCCTCTTTTACAGAGAAAGGTTCATAAACAACACGGTTATTTTTTGTTTTGCTCAGCTTTTTGGTTCTTTTCTTTAACCGATTGAGCATCAGTCTCTTCAGCAAATTCTGCTTCATATTTGCCTTGTGCTGCTTTTTGGTTTTGTTTTTTCACTTCTTCAACGTTTGTACCCGCTTCAGATTTTTTCGGATGTTTTGGCATGTCTATCACCTCCGCATTTAATAATCTGCCCAGGATCAGGTTCATTTATCCCCTGTTTTTTTATTTTTTTAGATAAATGATGTAGGCACGATTATTTTTTACGAAGATGCGCTTTCGTAATATTTTGATGTGAAACTGGGAACGGAAAATCGTTGAGTTCACTTTCATGAATAAATTTCATATAGTCTGCAGGTAATTGTTTGAGATGCGTATGTGCCGTATATACGGTAAGTTCCCAAATGATATGCGTAAAGACATGCTTTAAATTTCCAACCTTTTCCGTAATTTCTACAGGTATTTGATAATGCTCTGTAAACTGCTCTTCTAACGCTGCAAGCTGCTGTGATTTGGTTTCAAACATTGGATATTGCCATAGGTTTTGTAACAGTCCTTTTTTATGACGATGCTCGATAAGAATTTTTCCTTCATTATTATATATTAATAAAACTGCATGCTGTTCGACTTTCTTTTTCTTCGCCTTCGATCTAACAGGTAACTCCTGAACTTTACCTTCTGCAAATGCCACACAATGTGATTGTACTGGACATAATAAACACATCGGTTGCTTCGGCGTACAAACCATTGCTCCTAACTCCATCAAACCTTGGTTAAAGGCCGATGGATTTGTTTTAGAGATAATTTCTCGAACAATTTCTTCAAATATTTTACGTGTTTTAGGCTGCTTAATATCTGCATCAATATTCAATATTCTAGCAAGTACACGCATCACATTCCCATCAACTGCTGGCTCAGGCTTATCAAAAGCAATCGACATAATCGCCCCTTTTGTATAAGGACCAATCCCTTTTAAATTGCCGAGTAACTTTGTTTGTGCAGGTATCACGCCATCATATAGCTCTACTACTTGTTTAGCCGCTGCTTGCAAATTTCGGGCGCGAGAATAATACCCTAATCCTTCCCAAGCCTTTAAAACATCTTGTGAATTAGCTTTTGCTAATGCTTCTACAGTTGGAAAAAGTTTCATAAAGTTTTCAAAATAGGGAATGACTGTATCTACACGTGTTTGTTGTAGCATAATTTCAGATACCCAAATACGGTAAGGATCTTGATTCATCCGCCACGGTAACGTTCTTCTTTCTTTGTTATACCAATTGATTAAATCTTCTTGAAAGCGCACTTGTTCAAATTGCTTTAGACTTTCATCCATCATAGTTTCACTGCCTTTATGTTATAATAAAAGTAATATGTATGTATATTTCGGTTTATTTCAAAGGAGAATCTTCACATGGATACAGGAACGCATGTTGTCATGGGTGTTGCGTTAGGTGGGCTTGCCACATTAGACCCTGTTGTTGCAAGTGATCCCGCTCTTTATCACACTGTTTTTGCTGGTGTATTAATTGGTTCTAATGCACCCGATGCTGATACCATTTTAAAATTTAAAAATAATGCGCTTTATATTCGTAATCATCGTGGAATTACCCACTCATTACCTGCTGTATTATTATGGGGGATTTTGATTTCGGGTGTATTATATGCATTTGTCCCAAGTATTGATTTTGCCCATTTATGGTTATGGACGCAAATCGCTGTTGCGTTACATGTTTTAGTTGATATATTTAACGCCTATGGTACTCAAGCTTACAGGCCCTTTTCAAGACGTTGGGTAGCTTACGGTTTTATTAATACATTTGATCCATATATTTTCTTATTGCATATTGCTGGGATTGTTGCTTGGTTATTCGGAGCAAACCCCGGGTTTACATTCCTTGTCATTTACGGTGTCATCCTCCTATATTATATTAAACGTTATCTCGACAAACGAGAAATCGTTCGAAAAATTAAGGAGTTTCTACCTGATACTGAACAAGTGGTGACTTCACCAACGATGAAACAAAATGATTGGCGGGTAGCAATCACGACAAAACAGCAATTTTTTGTTGGTGTTGTTGAAGACGGTCATATCCATATCATTGATGAATATAATCGTGTTCCACTTCCGGACGATGAGCGGATTAGGATTGCGATGACAGATAAAAATATAGATGCTTTCTTATCCTTCTCACCTGTATATCGATTTGAAATTCATGAAACAAATGCTTTCTCAGAAGTACGTTTCATTGATCTGCGTTATCGCTCCAAAGGATATTATCCTTTTGTTGCAGTTGTTCATATAGATGAAAATATGCATATCATCAGTTCTTATACGGGTTGGATATTTTCAGAACATAAACTACAGAGTAAATTATATATAAGTGACCAACCCATCTAAAGAAAAGGCTTTACATCATTGCTCTATTAATAGGGCAAGTGGTAAAGCCTTTTTTGTTTTTTGATTTGTTTGCCTATGTCTCAGTATGCCCCACGCAAAAACGCCATTGATATATTCTAATTGAAATACAGACTCTGCGTTTCCTTTCACGTCATATTCAAGACCAGTCTTGAAATTAGCAGGATCAACCATATATGAAAGCGCAACTTGGATCTTTTGTTCAAAAATCTCGACTTCACTTTGATGACCGAATTCTTTTGCTTTTTGTTGTAATCTTTTCCATTCCTCTATATTTGAATATAATTCTGCTTGCGACTGCTCACTAAATCGGCGATTCAAAAGGATTCCTCCTCATCTTGTGTCAACCAGTTATCTACATATTCCTGTATCAGATCACTACTAAATCCATACCGATATAAGCCTGTTTTAATCTTAAAGCTTAATTCTGTTCCACTATACCTTCTTTGATATTTTCTCTTTAGTTTTTCACCTTGATGCACGATAGCCTGTTTCTCTTGCTCATCACCTTGCTTTTCCTTTACATCTTGCATAAGTTCTTGAATGATATCAGATGAAAAGCCTTTTTGCATCATAAATTGTTGAAGTTTTTGTTGAACTTTAACATTTGAATCTTTTTGTGTTTGATTCAGTTTTTTCTCAATTAATTTACTTGCCTTTTCATACTGAATTTCATATGTATATAATTGAATCGCTTCCTCAGCTAATTCACGAGCTACACCTTTTTCTATCATCTCGCGTTTCACAACTGCTGGTCCTTTTAATGATGTTTCAATTCGTGTTCTTGTAAACATCTTGGCAAATTCCAAATCATTGACCAAGCCTTCTGAAACGAGACGATCTATGATGTCGGGAATGGCATCTTCAAATATTTCCTTTTTAATTAAATAATCACGTATTTCTTTTTTCGTTCGCATACGATAACTTAAATATTGAATCGTTAGCGCATATGCTTTATAGAGATCTGCCTCTTTTTCAATATTGGCTAATGTCTTCTCATCTAATTCCATGCCCTTATGCAACATATATTTAGCTAAAACCGGTTCATCTACACTAAAGGCATAATATTCCTTTTTTCCATCATGCAAAAATATATTATATCGTTGTTTATTTTTCTGTTGAATTGAAATCCGCGCAATCGTAACGATTATGACAACCTCCTATGCATGTTTAACCCGTTCATATACATCTAGTATAACAAATCAAAATCATCCACTTCAGCAACATAAAAAATTTAAAAAATATTTTTAAAAAAACTATTTCTATTTTCATAAAATCGTTGTAGAATCGTTATGGATATTTTGAGGGGATTTTAATCAAACCAACTTTAACATTTATAACAGATGTACTTCCTTCACAGTATCTAGGCAATGAAACAAGCTTTTGCCTTCATAACACCAAAGATTACACTACATTTAAGAAGGAGGAACATCTAACATGTTAAAACGATTAGATTTAAATGATGTACCTACACTATTCGAATTGATGCAACACCCTGAAGTATTCCCTTATGTAAGAGAAAAAGCTAAAACAGTAGATGAGTTTTACTTTCTCACAAAACAAGTTATTGAAAAAGAACAAGTGAACGAAACGATTTCAAGAACAATTTGTTCTGAATATGGTGAGCCTGTCGGTTCCATTAGTTTATATCATATTCAACATAAAACTGGATTTTTAAATACATGGCTAGGTCAACCTTATTTCGGTATGGGCTATAGTCAATATTCAAAAGAGCAATTTTTTAATGAAGTATTTTATGAAACAGATATTGAAACGATTTATTTAAAAATACGGAAGGATAATATTCGTTCCTTAAAATCAACGGAAAAACTACCCTATGCCAAACGTGCAAACGATACGTATAAACATGTATATCAACAACTAAATCAACAAGCAGATATATTTGATTTATACGTCGTTGAAAAATACAATTATATTTCCCATATAACACTTCACACCGATGTGTCCGAACATCCAACAGAAGTGATTGTTGGATAAACAAAAAAAGATGAGGTCACTACCTCATCTTTTTATATGACTGAAACACATCTTCACCAGTTGCCAATCTCTCTCCCAGTTGTCTTTTAGCACATGCTAATGCACGAGACTCACAATCACCTAAACCATATAAAGCCCAAATCTGAACAGATTCAAATTCAATTACAGCCTGCCAAACATCTGCCAGCTGAACATTCACTAGATACACATACAATGTATGTTGATTCACTACTTCTACTCGATAGCGCTCGTTTTGAAACATTGTACGAACCATCATAATCTTCGTCAAAGAAGTGATCGTTGGATGATATAACACTAAACAAGTAGTCATCTATGTCACCTACTTCGTTCTTATTCAGAACATTATAACAAATGAGCCATATAAGAACAACATATTCCCTTTAAAATCAAATGAACGTGATAGGATAAAAATGTGGTACCTAAACCAATCAGAGTTGAGTGTGATAATGAATGGAACAATTGGCAAATAATATACGCCATTTTCGTAAATATTATAAATGGACACAAGATGAACTAGCAGAGAAACTATCCGTATCACGTAGTGTTATTACTAAATGGGAAACGAACATTGCGATTCCAGATGCTGTTGCTTTAGGAAAGTTAAGTGACGTGTTTGACATACCTTCTGATTATTTAATCGGTAGTAAATCATTTCAAAAGCATCTCTTAAAAGATGTTACAACATATTATCAAATCGATTCAGAGGAAATTGATGAACCCTTTATGGAGCTCGTCGAATTTATCTTGACAAATCCTGAATTAAAAGAAAATGTTAGCTTACTTAGACAGCTACCAGTTAAAAAGCAACATTCCTTACAACGTGTTTTCAGAAAATTACTAGAAGAATATATTCAATTATAAATAGAGAATTCGCCTAATATTAGACGAATTCTCTATTTTCATTTTATCCTAGCTCATATAGATGCTTCAATGGGTTGTTTTGGCTTTCTAACTAAAGCAAGAATACCTGCAATCACGTAGAATATCCCTCCGATTGTCATAAATCCTTGGGTGAAAATAATCGCAATAATCGCGGTTACAATTAATATAATGCCTGCAGCCTTCGGATTTTTGTTACCTTTTAAAAGTACAATCGCAACGATACCTGCAATGACAGATAAAAGTGCTAATATTAAAATCGAAGCACCAACTTGATTAATTGAGGCAATCACTTCTTCAACATCTATACTTGCCTGCTGAAATTCGGGCATATCACTAAACATATGTCTGACCTCATCTGGATTACTTTTCATCCATAATATAAGACCTCCAACGAGCGTCATAAATAAACCAATTAATCCACCAATAACTGTTAAAATAATCTCTACTGTTCGTTTCATGAACATCTTCCTCTTCTATTAAATTTATTCCAGTATAAGTCCAATCCCATCATCTAAATCCTTTGCTACGTTTAAGATACATGATTGACGCCGTTTCTTCAATCATATGGTCCAATGGATCCTTTTCTGTAAATAAATAATACCCGCTTCCGTCCGTTTGAATCGTAATATCACCATATACAGCTGTTGAAAATACATTGACATTCATCCGCCATAAATGATGGAGTACATCTCTTACAGGATGACCATATGTATTCTGTTTTCCATATGTTAAAATCGCGACTTGTGGTTGAACGGCTTCAATAAAAGTTTCCGATGTACTTGTTCTTGATCCATGATGCCCAACTTTAAGAATGTCAGCTTCCATATCATATTGTTTCATCATCTGCTTTTCCTGCTCTATCCCAACATCTGCCATAAACAAAAACACAAATTCTTTATATTGAATTTTTATCGCGATAGACGCTTCATTATTACCTACAGTTTTTTCTTTAGTTGCATTTAGCACATCAATTTGCACTAGAGCATCAATATTAATCTCTGCTTCACGTTCCACACGATCATAAGCAATTTTTTGATCCTTTATAAGCTTGATATATTTCTTATATGTGTGCGTGTCATATGTTTTTCCTGAATCAATGATTTTATGTACTTTAATTTTATGTAAAACCGTTATCAAGCCACCAATATGATCAATATCTGGATGTGTTGCAATGACTAGATCTAATGACTTTATATTTCTTTTCTTTAAATAACTGAGTATGCGCTTACCTTGCTTTGGATCTCCGGCGTCCATTAAAATCCGCTTTCCTCTTGGTGTTTCAATCAATATGCTATCACCTTGACCAACATCAATATAGTGTACTTTCATATCTTCGTGCTGGCTAAACACATGATTTGTCTGAGTCGAAATGATTGCAAAGAGTAATAGAACAACACATACATAACGTAAAAGCTTCAATATAAACACCTTCATACAGTCGTTTATTTTATGTATATGCGATGACTCACCTAAATAATAAAAAAACTGTATGAGATCATTTGTCTCATACAGTTTCGTTACTTCTATATTATGCTTCTTTCATCGTAATTTCACCGTCTACTAGATCTACTAAAACATTTTCAATCGGGTCGTCTGCTTCTAGAATTAAATCAGTCAGTTGATCCTCAATTTTATCTTGGATGACACGTCTTAACGGTCTTGCACCGAATTTTGGACTATAGCCTAGTCGTGCCAATTCTTTTTTAGCATTATCTGTAACAGTCATATATAGTTTACGTTCTTTTAAGTTTCCTTTTAGCTCATCAAGCATTAAATCAACAATTTGTAATAAATGTTCCTCGGTTAACTGATTAAAGTTTACAATCGCATCGAAGCGGTTTAAGAATTCTGGTTTAAAGTAGTCACTTAACACATCTAATTCAGCAATAGATGCATGATTTTCTGCATTAAAACCGACACTTATCTCTTCACGACCTGTTCCAGCGTTACTTGTCATAATAATAACCGCTTCCTTGAAGCTCACTCGACGTCCTTTAGAGTCTGTCAAATGACCATCTTCCATGATTTGTAGGAACATATTTTGAACGTCTGGATGTGCTTTTTCAATCTCATCTAAAAGAATAATTGAATACGGGTTATGACGGACACGTTCAGTTAATTGTCCTGCCTCTTCATGACCAACATATCCTGGAGGTGAACCGATTAGTTTAGACACTGAGTGTTTCTCCATATACTCACTCATATCTAGTCTTAACATCGCATCCCGTGTTCCAAACATTTCTTCTGCGAGTACTTTTGTAAGCTCAGTCTTACCAACACCTGTTGGTCCCACAAACAAGAATGAACCAATTGGACGTTCTGAAGATTTTAGACCTGCTCTGCTTCTACGGATTGCTTTAGCAATTTTAGATACAGCTTCGTCTTGTCCAATAACTTGTTCTGCAAGTTGTTCTTGTAAATGTTTCATTTTAGTTTGTTCGTCTTTTTGAAGTTTTGTTACAGGAATACCTGTTTTTTCTTCAATAAGCAACTCAACATCAGAGAGATCTACATCAATCACTTGTTGTTCATCTTTTACTTTTGCTAATTGTTTTTGTAATTGAATTTCTTGATAACGTAAGTGTGCTGCATGTTCGTAATCTTCTTGTTCTGCCGCTTGTTCTTTTTCTTTTACAATTTCATCAAGTCGTTGTTCGATTGAATTAGAATCTTTTTCAGCATTTTCCAAGTTCAAGCGTGCGCCAACTTCATCCATTAAATCAATCGCTTTATCCGGTAAGAATCTGTCTTGAATATAACGATTAGATAGTGAAACAAACGATTCAATGACTTCATCAGAATAGCGTACTTCATGGAATGCTTCATAACGATCTTGAATGCCTTTAAGAATCTCAATTGCTTCGTCTAATGTTGGTTCTTTCACCATAATTGGTTGTAGACGTCGTTCTAAAGCAGCGTCTTTTTCAATTTGGCGATATTCATTTAAGGTTGTTGCACCAATCACTTGAATTTTGCCACGAGCAAGAGCTGGTTTCAAGATGTTACCTGCATCCATTTGTGAGCTTTCCGCTGTACCTGCACCAACCAGCAAGTGAATCTCATCAATAAAGAGGATAACGTCATCACGTTCTTCTACCTCTTTAATCAGTTCTTGCATTCTCTCTTCAAATTGGCCACGTACTCCAGTGCCTGCTACAAGTGAAGCGACATCGAGTACGAAGATACTTTTATTCATTAATTTCGCAGGAACTTGTCCTTCAACAATTTTAAGTGCTAGCCCTTCCGCAATCGCTGTTTTACCAACGCCAGGCTCCCCAATTAATACAGGGTTGTTTTTATTGCGACGATTTAATGTTTCGATCACACGTTTTACTTCATTGTTACGACCAATAACTGGATCAATTTCACCCGCTCTCGCTTCATCAGAAACATTACGCGCCAGCTCTTCAATTAATCCTTGTTGCGCTTCGTCCTCTTTAGTACGGACTCTTGATTTTGTTTGACCATTTCCAGACGCGAATTGATCCTGGAACGAACCGCTTCCTGCAAAGAAGCCATTTCCTTGCATCATTTTGTTTTGTAAATCTTTATAGCACGATTGACAAAGGTGCATTTGAACTTTTTCATTATTAAATTGCATCATCATATTAACATTTGCTTCATGTTGTTTACAGTTTTGACATAGCATTATGCCATTCCTCCTTCAATAAGTGAAGTTACTAGGACAAATCGTCAATTTGACTTTGACTATCTTTGACCTATAACCATATTATACTCTGACCTTCTCTGACTTTCAAGAGGTTTAGTCAAATTTTTTTAATTTTTTTTGACCTTTATATAAACGTTGATTTATCAATGTTTTTATGACGAAAATAAAAAAGGAGTGAGCACATCTCACTCCTAAAACAATTGCCAAGTTATTTAATTTATAAACCAAACAGACCCTGCGGCATATATTCTTTGATCATTAAATCATCTAAACTTTTAAACGTATATCCTTGGCGCTTTGCCTCTTGTATCACGCTAGCCAAGGCCTTTTTATTATCTGAGGACACCGTATGGAGTAAGATAATCGCTCCAGGATGAAGTTGTTTCGTAATTTCTTTATAAGCATAATCTTTTCCTTTTTGATCATTTGTTTTCCAATCCTGAAAAGCAAGCGACCAAAAGATATGTGTATACCCTAACTCATTTGTCCATCTTAAGGTATCCTGACTAAAAGTTCCTCTAGGCGGTCGTAAATACTGTAATTTTTTTTGGTTTGTTAAAGACGCGACCGCTTTTTCTAAGGAATCTAATTCTTTTTGAATGGATGCTTTTGAAATCACTGTAAAATCAGGATGATGATAAGAATGGTTTCCGATAATATGACCTTCTTTTACCATACGTTGAATCAATTTCGGCTGATCTTTCACATAATGACCTGTTACAAAAAAGGTTGCTGGAACATTCTCAGCCTTTAGCACATCTAATACATCACTCGTATGCCCTTCTTCATATCCATTGTCAAAAGTTAGATAAATATCTTTATCCCCTGAAAGATCGGCATAAAAAGCATTATATTTCTCTAATACTTCATTATATTCTCCAATATCAGGTACTTTATGATCGTCATTTTTTTGATAGCCCCATCCATAACCAGCTGCAGCTATTGGCTCAATACATAAGAAAAAAGCAAGAAAAAACAAGAGGGCGCGTATACCGCTACGAACGTTCATGAAAATCCCACCTTATATTTTTCCTTACTTTTTCCTAAGACGATGATTCTTATACAATAATTATAATAAGACTGCTCCAATCCAACCGACGATAAATAAAGGAATATTAAAATGTATAAACGTAGGGACACATGTATCCCATATATGATCGTGACGGCCGTCTGCATTTAAACCGGATGTTGGCCCAAGTGTTGAATCGGAAGCTGGAGAACCTGCATCTCCAAGTGCACCCGCTGTCCCGATTAAAACCGCTGTAGCAAGTGGGGAAAATCCAGTCGCGATACAGATTGGAACATAGAGCGCTGCGACAATCGGTACAGTCCCAAACGAAGAACCGATTCCAATCGTAATCACAAGTCCAACAAGCAATAACATGAATGCCACAAAGATTTTATTATCCATACCTGGTAAATCTGTTGTTGCTGCAACTAAAGCTTTGATCGCACCTGTTTCTTTTAAAACCTCTCCAAAGCCTGAAGCTGATAACATAATGAACGCAATCATACCCATTAAACCAATACCGTCTGCCATAACAGCATCATTTTTTCTGAACGGCACAGCAACAGTAATGAATAAAATAATCAGTCCTGATAATGCAGCTACAATTAAATCTTGTGTCACAATTTGAATCACTAAAGCAACAACAATCGCAATTAAAGTAAAGAAATGCTTTTTCTCAAACTTTAATACGGTCTTTTCATCAGCTTGCATGGCACTTGTTTCAATTTCTATACCTGTTGGGACTCTATCTTTACGATATGTAATGAAAATCGCAATCAATAAACCAATGACCATTCCGAGACCAGGTACAAGCATCGCTTGAATGACTTCAATATTCGTAAAGTTAGGTAACCCATTATCTTGTAAACCTTCCAAGACAATGCCTTGATATATTAAACCAAAACCTGCTGGTATAACGATATAAGGCGTTTTTAAACCGAATGTTAATGCTGTTGCAACAGCACGACGATCTAGTTTCATTTCATCAAATACTTTTAATAATGGCGGTATTAAAATTGGAATAAATGCAATATGAACTGGAATCGCATTCTCTGCTAGACAAGCGACCCCTGCTAATACAAATAGCATCATCGTTTTCTTACCTTTTAATACTCGAATAATAAAATTAACTAATAAAGTGGTAATTCCGGTGTAACTTATCGCAACGGCGAATGCTCCAAGGAAAATATAACTTAAAGCCGTTTCCATCATCCCACCAGTTCCTGAAATAAACATTCCTATCGTGTCGGTCAACGATAAGCCAGACATTAGACCTCCACAAAGAGCAGCAAGCGTAATGGATAAGATGACGTTTACGCCTAATAAACTTAAAATAGTCATGACCAAAACTGATATGACGACAACCCACTCCACGTTATTTCCTCCTCACTCATGATGTAAATACTTATGATATTACTTTAATATGATAAAGGATTAAAGCATGAGATGCAAGAGCTTTTTTAAGATTAAAAAAGTAAACCATTAAAAAAGCAGCTTCCTCACTGGAAAGCCGCTTTTTAAACATCGATATATTATGAACTTAGCTCAATCAATTCAACCGTTTCTTCAATTTGAATGGTATCTTGCACAGATTGAATCATTGAGCAATTTTTGCGTGATAGTTCTAAGTTACGATTTATCTTTTCAGCATCTAAATGATACCCTTTAATAATGTAATGAAGCGTAATTTTTTCAATTCGGTTTGCTTGTAATGCATTACGTTCGACGGTTGAACTAATTTGTAAGTCTTCAAGTTCTGTACGTTGTTTTTCTAAGATTTTTCTAAAAACAGAACCACTACAGCCGACAATAGAAGCCATCATAAGTTGAAACGGGCGAAATCCTTTTGTTTCATCACCAGATATATCCAAATCCCCATATGTAAGATTAACAGTCATCGCATCCTCTTTCATGCGGAACTTCATCAATATGTCCACCACCCTGTTTATAAATTGTGCTTCTACCTAAGTATAACGTATTTTCAATTTTTTACCTATGAAAACGCTTTATTTACTATGAAATGCGCCATCACGTTTATAGAAATTTACTAAAGTGAATTTCTAATCTGTCTTGTATAAACGAAATGACGACACAAACCATCCAATAAATGATTGCAATTAAAATATAAAACGTCATAGAATCAAATTCTCTTCCAGCCACAATTTGTGCTTTTTGAAACAGCTCTGGAACGGTAATAACAGCCGCAAGTGACGTTGCTTTAACCATATCCATAAACACATTTGTCAAAGGTGGAACTGCTATACGAACAGTTTGTGGTAAAATAATTGAGAACAGGGTAGCTGTTGCATTCATATTTAACGCTTTTGCGGATTCCCATTGCCCCACATCAATGCTATTTAAGGCTGCCCGATTGATTTCTGCAATATAAGCTGCACTATTTAAACCAAATCCAAGACAGGCCGCAACAAATGCAGTCATTTTGATACCAATCATCGGCAACCCAAAATACAAAATAAATAAAAAGACAAGCATTGGTATACCGCGCATAAAAGATATATACATACGTGAAGGAAGACGTAAGATCCGTTTCCGCGAATTTCTCATCAAGGCTAACATTAAACCGAAAATTAATCCTAATAACATTCCAATAACGGAAATATATAGCGTCATCGATAACCCTTTTATAATGAATGGTAAGTTATCCCAAGCTAGTTTGTAATCAAATATCTGATGCCACTGTATTTCTTGAAATGTGAATTCCATTTAAAACTCGATACCTTCAATTTCTTCAATTTTTTCATCAGACTTTTTAGAGGCATCTTCGTTATAGAATTTCTTTGCTAATTTTGTTAATGTACCATCTTTATGCATTTCGTCTAAGGCTTCATTTATTTTTTCTTGAAGTACTGTAGCCTCTTTAGGCATAATAACAGCTGTTTCTGTTGGATTTACTTTAATTGTTGGGTGCAGATGGATATCGAAGTCTGGGAATCCTTCCACGCCAAATTTAGCTAAGTAATAATCATTAATCACTGTATCTGTACGTCCATTGTTGACATCTCTTAAATAAGCTTCGTTTCCGGCATTACCATATGTTACAACTTCAGCTCCGAAATGCTCAGCAATTTGACTATATACAGTCGTCGCACCACCACCAGCTTTTTTACCTTTTAAATCTTCTAATTTCTCAATACCTGAGTTATCTTCCTTACGAACAACCATAGTTGTATATGAATATTTATATGGATCACTAAACGCAAATTGCTTCTTACGTTTATCTGTTATTTCAATATCATTAGCTGCCACATCAATACGGCCACTTTTAACAGCAGGCATCATGCCGTCAATTCCCATAATTTCATATTTAGGCTTTAAATCTAAACGTTTCGCAATTTCACGCGTTACTTCAACATCGAATCCTGTTAACTCATCTTTATTATCATCCTCATAATATGAAGATGCGATCAAAGTACCTGATGTACCAATAACAAGTTCACCTGATTCTTTTATATCCTCCCATGTCTTATCTTGTTTATCTGCACTATCCTTTTCTTTTGCTGTCTTGGTATTTTCTGAACTACCACAAGCAGCAAGTATGATAACTAAAAATATCGTGAGCAATAATATGTATGATTTCTTCATTTCTCACTTTCCCTCCCCTTTTTTATTTCATTTCTGATTGATTATATCAACAACTGAGCCGTCTAACAAGCCATTCTCCAATTCATTTAGCTATAAAATTTCAAAATACTCTGAAATTACTTAAAAATGTCAGATATATCAGATATTTAATTTTAAAATAAACGGCTTCCCTATTGAGGCAAGTCGTTCGTTTTTAACTCTTTCATAAATGCATTAATTACTCCACCGATTAAAATAACCATTGCAGCTAAATAAAGCCAAACCATTAAAGCAATAATCGTTCCTAAACTGCCATATGTCGTTGAGTAGTTTCCGATTGTACCAACATAATAAGAAAATATATAAGACACGATTTGTAAACACAATGTAGAGAACAACGCTCCGTACATAACATTTTTAAACGATACCGTTGTATTCGGAATCAATTTAAATAAAATGGTCAAAATCATGAAAAATACAAAGGTAGAAAGACCCCAACGTAATAAGTTCCATATCCATACAAAACCTGTTGGCAATTCCATAATGGAAGCTGCATATTGGAAGATTAATTTCCCGAACACAGGTAATATTAATGCAATAATAATAATAAATATAAAACCAATTGTCAGTCCAATTGAGATTGTCTTCGTATATAGATAAGAACGACTCTCTTCTACATCATAGGAATGATTTAAAGATCTACGTATTGCATTAATCCCATTAGAGGCTGACCATAATGTTCCAATAATACTGATTGAAAGTAGACTACCATTTCTTGTCCCAATTAAATCAACAACCGTTGTATGGATATAATCAGTCACTTCTTGAGGTGCATAATACACCAACACATCATAAAAGCCATCCTCATCAATCGGGAAATAACCAATTAATGTAATTAAAAATACAAGAAGTGGAAATAAAGATAGCAAAATAAAGTAAGCAGCTTGTGCAGATGTCGCCACAATATCTGCTTTTTTAGTATAATAAATCAAATCTTTAATACGGTTAAACGTACGACTTTTGTGCATAATTATTCTTTCTCGTTTGAACCAACATCTATAACGTCATCATCACTAAATCGAGATAAAGTTCCCTCTACTTGCTCAAAAATATTCAAAATCTGATCTGTTTGACGATCAACAAATCCATTGACCTCTTCTATTTTTGTACGTGCTTTTGTAACAATCGTTGATGGATTCTGAATCAATTCCTTCCCGTCTTGCCACTTATTTTTTAATTCATATCTTACTTCTTTATCTGTAAGTGCAACTATCCCACCTACTACAGCTCCCGCTAACATACTTAAACATAATTTTTTTGATGCCATTTGTATCGCTCCTTATCCCTTAATATTTATTTCCATTATACATTATTTTACCAAAGCTGTTATCCAATACTTTTTAACTGATAATATCCATCATTTTCTTGTTTTCCTTAACATTTTAGACTAGATTACCTAACAACCAATCTTATTAAAACATATTTCGACATTTTTTTCTTTTTAGGTTTTAAGAAGTACCGTTAGGGTAATTGTCTTGTAATTTTAAAGCATCTAAATATTCTACATTTTAACGTTTTAGATTGCTTTAAAATATTTCAGTACATAAAATCTAAAATTCTGTACTGATCACCTAAGATAAAACATAGAACTTACAAAAGGGGGATTGCACATATGAGTTTTCAAGATTTGATAGGTGCTGTAAACGACTTCGTATGGGGTACACCAACACTTATTTTAATCGTTGGTACGGGGCTGTACTTAACAATTCGCCTCGGTTTTTTACAATTTAGAACGTTGCCTTATGCTTTAAGATTAGCCTTTTCACCCGGAAAGCAAGACTCTAAATCAAAAGGTGACATTAGTCACTATCAAGCCCTCACCACTGCAATGGCAGCAACCATCGGGACCGGTAATATCGTCGGTGTTGCAACTGCTGTCGTATTAGGTGGACCTGGTGCTGTATTTTGGATGTGGCTATCCGCATTGTTCGGAATGGCTACAAAATACGGTGAAGCTATTCTAGCAGTTAAATACCGCGTTACCAATTCAAAAGGTGAAATGTCAGGTGGTCCAATGTACTATTTAGAACATGGGCTAAAAGCTAAATGGCTCGGTATTCTATTCGCATTATTCGGTGCGATAGCCGCATTTGGTATTGGTAACATGGTACAATCCAACTCTATTTCCACATCAATTGAGTCATCATTTAATGTTCCTACATGGGTTACTGGTTTTGTTTTAACTATATTAATTGCACTTGTTATCTTAGGCGGTATTAAAAGTATTGGTAAGGTAACTGCTTTATTCGTTCCAATCATGGCGGTGTTTTATATCATTGGTGGTCTAATCATCATGATCATGAATTATGACATTGTGCCGCAAACAATCGGATTAATTTTTAATGATGCATTTACAGGTTCTGCTCTTGGTGGGGGTGTCCTAGGTACCGTTATTCGTTACGGGGTTGCACGTGGTGTATTCTCAAACGAAGCTGGTCTAGGTTCTGCTCCAATCGCCGCTGCCGCAGCTAAAACTGACTACCCAGGTCGTCAGGCATTAGTATCTATGACGCAAGTATTTATTGATACGATTATTGTTTGTTCGATTACGGGTATCACAATCGTTATGGGTGGTATGTACAAAGATGGTAATCTAGAAGGTGCACCTTTAACTGCCGCTTCATTCTCGAAGTTCATTGGTCCTTATGGTGAATATGTTGTAACATTGGGGATCATTTTCTTCGCATTCTCAACAATTGTTGGTTGGTCTTACTACGGTGAAAAATGCTTTGCTTATCTAATTAATGACAAAGCCATTCCTTACTACAGAATTGCATTCGTACTTGCGATTATGTACGGTGCTGTTGAACAACTAGATATTGTTTGGGACATTGCAGATACAATGAACGCGCTTATGGCCTTCCCTAACTTGATTGGACTCCTCGGTCTCTCCGGTGTTATTGCCTATGAGACAAAACGATTTGTAAAAGTTTCTAAAGAAGAGCGGGCTCAAGAAAAGGCTGAAAAATTAGCTGCGAAAAACTCTTAAACGTAAATCCCCCCTATTTCAGCATTCTGAAATAAGGGGGATTTTTTTAATTTATTTACCGATAAACATCTGTGTCCAGTGATTGCCAGCTTCTTCATAACCTACACCAATATGTGTAAAGTTTTCATTTAATATATTGGCACGGTGACCTTCACTATGCATCCATGCATCTACTACTGCCTCAGGTGATGGTTGGCCTTTTGCAATATTTTCTCCGGCTGTTTTGTAGTCAATACCATATTGCTTCATCATATCAAATGGTGAACCATATGTAGGACTCGTATGAGAGAAATATCCTTTCACATTCATATCAGTCGATTTTTCTTTAGCGACTTTACTAAGTTCCTCATCAATTTTCAAAGCTTGTAAGCCTTGTTTTTCTCTTTCTTGATTGGTAAGCTCCACTACTTTTTCTTCATAAGCACTTAATGAAGTCTTCCCTGTTTCAGATGATTGAGTTTCTTCAGTCGTAGATTCATTGTTCTCTACATCTGAAGCTTGTTGATCTATATTTAACAGGTTGTCTAATGAATGATTCGTATTTGTACTATTCTGCTCAACCACATCTGTTGCTGAAGCCCCTACATTGGCAACACCACCAAATAATACTGTTAACGAAATACCTGAAACCATTACCCACTTCTTACTTTTAAACATAAGTCACTCTCCTTCGTTGTTTTTGGTACATGAAAATGATAGCATGGAATTTATGTAATATTAGTGGCAAAAACTTGTAAACAACTCATTGACTTATAATCTAACGTTTCAAAAATAAAAACCTTGATATAATCAAGTTTTTAATCCTAGTACATATTTCCAAACTGCTAAAATTAAGGTGATTTACCAGTATATGTTTACAATTTTCTATTGACGACTTTCGTAAACAAAACATTTATTACAAATTATTATCATTCGTAACAAAATTGTTATGTATCTTTTACATTTCAACCGGAACCTTGTCTATTCAAGGCGTTTGTGTATAAAATGCATTGAAATTGGAATATTTTTAGACTTTATACCCTCATAAATTACTGATATATTAAGAAGTACTATATGAAGAATAATGTCATCTTTTGGAGGAACAAACATGCTATCAAATACTGAAATAGGAATTGATTTAGGTACAGCAAATGTATTAATTTACTCAAAACAAAAAGGTGTTGTTTTAAATGAACCGTCTGTTGTAGCTATCGATGTACATACAAAAAATGTTGTCGCTGTTGGTACAGAGGCAAAAGAAATGGTCGGTAAGACACCAAAAAACATCGTACCCATCCGCCCTTTACAAGAAGGGGTCATTGCTGATTACGATGTGACAGCTAAGATGCTCAAGGAATTCATGAAAAAAGTTAGTAAGAAAGTTGGTTTATCAATGCGTAAACCAATTGTTGTTGTTTGTACGCCTTCTGGAAGTACATCTGTAGAACGTCGTGCCATCCATAATGCTGTTTCGAGCTATGGTGCAAAACAAGTTCATTTAATTGAAGAACCTGTGGCCGCAGCTATTGGTGCTGACCTACCAGTTGATGAACCACTTGCCAATGTGATCGTTGATATTGGTGGCGGTACTACAGAAGTTGGGATCATTTCATTTGGTGGTGTTGTCTCTTGTAATGCAATTCGTGTCGGTGGGGACAGATTTGACAACGAAATCATTCAATATATTCGTAAAGAATATAATGTTTTAATAGGTGATAGAACAGCAGAAAATATCAAAATCGAAATTGGTAATGCCCATCCTGATCATAAGCAAACAGAAACAGAAGTACGCGGACGTGATATGGTAACTGGTTTACCAAAAACACTTACCGTGACTTCTTCAGAAATTCATAGCGCTTTAAAAGAGTCACTTGATCAAATCTTAGAAGCCATCCGCTCAACGTTAGAAAATTGTCCACCTGAATTAAGTGGTGATATTGTCGATCACGGCATTGTTCTCACAGGCGGTGGCTCATTACTAAATGGTATTCAAGATTGGTTATCTGATGAAATCTTTGTTCCTGTACACCTTGCACCAAATCCATTAGAATCTGTCGCAATTGGTACTGGTAAGTCATTAAAAATCATCGATAAATTACAAAAAGCTAGTAAATAATCCTGAACAGAAACCTTAAACGTCGCATTTTTAGGCGTTTAAGGTTTTTTAAATAAAAGTTTGCTAAACATTTCACAATCATGTATAATGAATTATAGATGAATAAATAGTATGACTCATAATATTACTTCGTTCCTTTCAACTTTATTCTACTCTCAACTTTCTAATTTGTTATTCATCTAAACTTATTCCAACTTATTTCATTTATAGAACATTATATAAGGAGATGGTCATTTGTACGTTATTTTAAGTATTATGGTCGTTTTTGGTCTGTTTTATGCTTTAGGTAAGTATGAAAGAAGACGTCGCGCATTATTTTTCCGAAATGTTTTAAACCTCTTTAAGATTGAAGAAGAAATCGAAGTCAATTCGAAAACAAAATTACTTCTTGAAAAAGAAGAAAGTATTGGACATTTTGACAAATATTCTATTTCTGTCGTGTTCGAGAACATTACAGTTGAAAAACGTTATTACACTGAGAATATGAATCAAGATGAAACCATTGCCTTCAAAGGTCCTTGGAAAAAAGATATTTACAACTGCCTACGTCGTAAACATTATTTCTATAGTCACTTTAAAACAGATAATGTACTCAGATTTAAATCACGTGAAGCATTATATAAAGAACGCTACAAACGCTATATTGCAACACGAGAATCGTTATCTAATTAATCCACTCATTTAAAACTTCTATTTAGCTTCATTGCAAATGGTTTGTAGTGGTGGAGTGATTCAAGGGGAGAGTCCTTGAATCTTTACTTCATACCAAATGTAATCGTTTGCAATCTAAATTTTTCCCCCGCTAATTATGAATACCTTAATTGTTGTACCGTTTTTGTTAAGTTTGTTGAATGCGTTATGGCTGTTATGACTGCAATCGCATTTGCACCCGCTTCAAATACAGATGATGCGTTATCCACTTTTATGCCACCAATTGCCACAATTGGTAATGTAACATTTCGTCGTATATCTCGAAGTCTATTTAATCCGATAGGTTGCTTCGCGTCTTTTTTCGTTGTTGTCTCATAGATTGGCCCAACTCCAATATAATCTGCCCCCAGCTGTTCTGCGTCAATAGCTTCTTTTACTTGAGACGTGGAAATACCAATCATCATGTGATGCCCAACCTCTCTTCTTGCTTCGTCTATCGGCATATCATCTTGTCCCAAATGAATCCCATCAGCTTGTAATTCTTTGGCTAAGGCAATATCATCATTCACAATAAAAGGTATCTCATGCTTACGACAAACACTCTGTAGTTGATGTGCTAAGTCTAAACGTTCTGAATACGTATAATGTTTTGCACCTTTTTCACGATATTGGAATATCCCAATACCTGCCGCAATTGCTTTTTCCAATAATACGACTGGATTACGTTTTGTATTATGTTGACCCATAATAAAATAAACTGTCTTTTCAGGTATCTGCAAATCTATCACTCTTTTCCAAAGGATGTAGTCTGTTTTGTCGGGACTTCCTGTAAGCGCATACCCCAGTGATTCGTTGGTCCATTCCCCTGTCCAATCTTAAGACTATAATAGATTGCTGCAGTAATATATTCTTTAGCAATCGCAACGGCTTCTGCTATACTTTTTCCTTTGGCTAGTTCTGCTGCCATACAAGCTGAAAATGTACAACCTGTTCCATGCGTATGCACAGTCTCGATACGTTTGGCATCAAAATAATGGATGTCTTTTCCATCAAATAACACATCAACTGGAGCAGCTTCTGAATGTCCACCTTTCACAATTGCAGCTTTCGCGCCTAAATCCAAAACAATTTGTTTACTAGCAGCTTCCATTTCGCGTAACGTCTTAATTTTTGTATCCAAAAGGATTTCTGCCTCTGGTATATTTGGGGTTACAATCGTGGCAAGTGGAACGAGTTCATCACGTAATATATCTTGAGACGAACCATCCATTAAGGCATCCCCGCTTTTAGCAATCATTACCGGATCCATCACATAAGGCAGCTGTTCTTTTTTTATATGTTTCCCGATCAACTGCATCATTTCTTTTGTCGCAATCATACCTGTTTTTACAACATCTGGCGTAATATCTGAAAACACACTTCTTAACTGCGCATCAATAAAATCTACAGATAAATGATCTATTTCTGAAACACCAAGAGTATTTTGCGCAACAACTGATGTAATCACACTCATGCCATATACTTCTCTTTCTTGAAAGGTCTTTAAGTCTGCTTGAATGCCTGCTCCCCCACTAGGGTCAGTTCCAGCAATCGTACAAACAGAAGGTACAGAGAATCTCATCATATCGCCCCCAGATAATATTTTTCATTAAAAAAACCTACCCCAAAATGGAGTAGGTTTTACATATATAGCTAACATATGCAACATTTGCCTGTCTCCACTTTCCTACGCTAGTCCTAACTAGATCAGGTTCAAAGGGATCAAGTAACCTTGTCTCAGTCCAAAACGGACACCCCTAGTGGTTTGTATATGAAACTGTTCACTGATTATCTATAACATAAGCCAAACATATACTTCTGTCAAACTTGTATTACACGTAAGACGTTTCTAGACAACTTAGCATGAGGGCAGATTATTCATTCATTACGCTTGCCCTTTATTGGCTTCAATTTCTTCAAGAAGCATAGATAGTTCTTCCCAACGATTCATTTTAGCCTCTACTTGATTTTTTACGTCATTTTGTTGTTCAAATAGTTCACTAACTTTAATCGAGTCACTACCTGCTTCTGCAATTTGTTCCTCTAACGACATAACTTGTTCTTCCAACGCCTCAATTTCGTCTTCAATCGTTTCCCATTCTTTTTGTTCGTTGTATGATAGTTTCTTCTTTTTAGCAGATTTAGAATTTGGAGGTGAAACTTTCACATCTTTTTGAGCTTTTGTCCGTTGTTCTTCTTGGATAGATTCTTTGTCTAAAAACTCACTGTAATTTCCAAAAAATGGGTCAATGACTGCTCCCCCTCGGAAGACGAGTAATTGGTCCACGACTCTATCTAAGAAATATCGATCATGTGAAACCGTAACGACTACGCCAGGAAATGCTTGTAAATATTCTTCCAAAATTCCCAACGTCTGAATATCTAAATCATTCGTTGGCTCATCAAGAAACAGTACGTTCGGTTCAGTCATCAATACTTTTAATAAGTAAAGTCTACGTTTTTCACCACCTGAGAGTTTACGGATATATGTCCACTGCTCAGCACGTGAAAATAAAAATCGCTCAAGCATTTGTTCAGCTGTAATGAGCTCTCCGTCTTTCGTATGAATGACTTCAGCCACTTCTTTAATATATTCAATAATTCGCTGATCGCCATCTAATTCTTCTTCGCCTTGAGTGTAATAACCAATTTTTACAGTTTCGCCAATATCGATTTCACCAGCATCAGCTTGGATTCTACCTGCCATTATATTTAATAACGTAGATTTTCCGATACCATTCGGCCCAATGATACCAATTCGATCACCAGGTTTTAATAGCAAATCAAATGAGTCAATTAATGTTTTACCTTTAAACTGTTTATCAATCGCTTGTAATTCAATCACTTTCTTACCCAATCGCTTGGATCCTACTTGAAATGCAATTTCTTCTTTTGTCGTATGGAATTGCGCCTCTTTCATATCATCGATACGATTAATTCGCGCTTTTTGTTTTGTAGAGCGAGCCCTTGCTCCACGCTTTAGCCAAGCAAGTTCCCGTCGCAATGTATTCGCATGCTTCTGTTCATGAGCTCTATCTAACATTTCTCTTTCTGCTTTTTTCTCTAAAAACAATTCATAATTACCTTCATATACATACAACTCGCCACGTTCTAATTCAAAAATTTTATTCGTCACTCGATTTAAAAAATAACGGTCATGTGTTACTAGTAATAAAGCACCTGGATAATTTGATAAATATTGTTCAAGCCATTCTACTGAAACATTGTCTAAATGGTTTGTCGGTTCATCTAATATTAACAAATCAGCTGGTTGAATAAGAGCACGTGCAATCGCCACGCGCTTCTTCTGGCCACCTGAAAGATCAGCTACTTTTTTGTCAAATTCAGTAATCCCGAGTTTCGTTAAAACCGTTTTTGCTTCCGCGTTTGCATCCCATGCATCTAATTCATCCATTTTCATTTGCGCTTTAAGTAAGCGATTTTGATGCGCTTCGTTTGTCGGTTCATATTCCAGCGCTTTTAATGCTTCCTCATACGAACGCATGGCACGCATAATATCTGACTCTCCATAATAAATCTGTTCGATAACGGTTGCTGTTAGATCAAGTTCCGGTTCTTGAGCTAGATATTCAATACGATATTGTTGGGCATGCTGAATCAATCCAGCATCTGGAGTATCTCTCCCAGCAATGATTTCAAGTAAACTGGACTTCCCTGTGCCATTTACACCAATCACACCGATTCTATCCATATCTGCAATCGTACAACGTATTTGATTAAATAAAACTTTTTCACCGTATGATTTTGAAAGTTGCTCCACTGTTAGCATTCGTCCACATGCTCCTAACCACGTTCTGATTTACCGATATTTTTCGTCTTCAGGTCACGTATCCATTTCTTACCTGTTAATACAATAATGAATAACATCCAAGACGTTACGACATAGAAAATTACTTTACTCGCTTCGTCCATATCTTTATAGAAAAATGCCATTCCTGTCCAAATGATACCAACTGCGAGCAATTGATATAATAAAAATTTCATGAATTTTTTCGCTCCTTATTAATTCAACATTGCACAATGATTTATATTTTAAAAATGTAAGTCTAAAAAATGACCAAATTTATCTTTTTTCGTTTGCATATATGCTGCGTTTTCTGCACGATAATCTGGTTGTAAAGGTAAACGTGAATCAACCTTAATACCACATTCTTCAATACTAGAGACTTTATCTGGATTATTTGTTAAAAGGCGTATATGTTTAATACCTAAATCTTCTAGAATTTGTGCCGCTAAATGATATTCTCGTGCATCTGCTTTAAACCCAAGTTCAAGGTTTGCCTCATGTGTATCACGGCCTTCTTCCTGCAGTTTATAAGCACGTAGTTTATTTAACAAACCGATGCCGCGCCCTTCTTGTCGCATATAGACGATGACTCCTTGGCCTTCTTCTTCGATCATATTTAATGCAGCATGTAACTGTGGTCCACAATCGCAGCGATACGAACCGAAAATATCCCCTGTGAAACATTCCGAATGAATTCGTACCATCACAGGTTTATCAGTATTTACATCACCTTTTACAATTGCGATATGTTCTTTATCGTCTAAATCATTCGAATAGCCGACAATTTTAAATTCACCATGTGAACTCGGTAATTGTGCTTCAATTTCCCGTTTAATATGTTGCTCATTCGCTTTTCTATATTTCACAATGTCTTGAATAGAGATTAAGGTAAGGTCTAATTTATTCGCTAAAGCTACCAATTCCTCTTGATTTGCCAGCATACCTGACTCATTCAATATTTCACAAAAGACACCTGCAACATAAGCATCTGCCAAAGTAGCCATGTCAACTGCTGCTTCTGTAAAATCAACCTTATCTAAGACCCCGTTTCCCTTTGCTTCTATTGGAAATACGTGCCCTGGGTGACGAAAGGCATCCTTCGTTACTTCATTTTTCGTCAATGCTTGGATTGTGTGAGCACGCTCTTTAGCACTACCACCGTTTTCATTTGTTTTTAAATCAATACTTTCAATCACTTGAACCCCATAATAATCTAATCCAAGTTCAGCAATTTTTTCTTTTGTTAATGCGACTTTCATTAGACCTTTAGCGTGCTCTGCCATAAATTGAATGCTTTCAGTAGACGTTCCCTCCGCTAAAGAAAGCATCACACCTGAGTCTGTCTCTTCATGATTGATCACGATAATTGGTTTGTTTTCTTTTAATGCTTGTATAGCTTCTTGAATTGTAGCTAACATTGTACACACACTCCTCATGAGTCACTCGTAGAAATTTACTTTTTTGGTGTTGCAATAATTTTTATGTCATGTCCAACTTCTGTCATCGATTGAATGTCTAAGTCTATCGTTTCCTGCATGCGACTAAATCCTACACCACTAATAGCTGTTGGTGCGTGACGACCTCCAATTAATTTTGGCGCAATATAAAAAATAAATTGATCGATGAGGCC
Organism: Candidatus Avamphibacillus intestinigallinarum; assembly: GCA_018711205.1. Taxonomy (GTDB): domain Bacteria; phylum Bacillota; class Bacilli; order Bacillales; family Amphibacillaceae; genus Avamphibacillus; species Avamphibacillus intestinigallinarum. Next base: position 26,692 of record DVIO01000058.1, read on the forward strand.
CGCTCTTACAAACGCATCATTAATTGTTGCCCCACCTTCAACATATAAAGTTGTAATCTCCGCTTGTCCTAACGTATCAAGCATTTGCGATAGCGAAACTTGTTCAACATCCGCTTGTTGAAATATCTTAACTTGCTCAAATGCTTCATAGCGTTTTTGTTGCGCCTCTGTTACGCCCTGTCCAACGAAGATCCACGTTTCCGCTTGTTGATCTGTTATCACATTCGCATCTATTGGTGTTTGTAACTGTGAATCTAATATAATTCTAACCGGATTCTTCCCTCCGTTGGGAAGTCTTGTCGTAAGATGAGGGTTATCAGCTAAAACTGTACCTATTCCAACTAAAATCGCATCATGCTTGTGGCGATCTTTGTGAACATCTGCTCTCGACTCACTTCCGGTTATCCATTTACTTTCTCCAGTATGTGTTGCAATTTTTCCGTCTAAGCTTGTTGCCGTTTTTAACGTAACATATGGGCGAGCCTTCTTTATATAGTGGAAAAATGTATCATTTAACGCACGGGCTTCTTGTTCCATCATTCCGACAACTGTTTGGACACCAGCTTCTTGTAATCGTTTAATCCCACGTCCGGAAACGACCGCATGATCATCCAGCGTTGCAACAACCGCTCTTTTAATACCTGATTCGATAATTTTTTCCGCACACGGTGGTGTTTTCCCTTGATGAGAACAAGGCTCCAACGTAACATAGATGGTTGCCCCCCGTGCCTCATCTCCGGCCATATTTAACGCATGTACTTCTGCATGGGGGCCTCCCGCTTTTAAATGTGCCCCCATTCCAAGAATCTCACCATTTTTAACGACAACTGCTCCAACAGGTGGATTTGGGCTGGTTTGTCCTTTCACTGATTGTGCAAGACCAATAGCAAGTTGCATATAATGAAGATCATCCATAACGATTCTCCCCTTACTCTCTATCTAAATAAAGCCCCTGACTTTTTTGTCTAGAGGCTTACTTTATGAGTCATCTTTAATTTTAGTATAGCATTTATTGTTATGAATCCGTAGTATTGTGAACTAAATTCTCTTTATAATCGCTTTTCCATTTTAGCGACATCAATCTGAATACCACGGAGCGGAAAAATCGTTTGACCATATTGAGTATAGCCAAATGCCCGGTACATGTTCATATTCTTCGTTAAACTCATACGTACTTTACAGCGTATTGTGTGATAACCTTTTGAACGCGTAATCTCTTCCAAAGCGTTTAATAATAAACGGGCAACACCTTGTCCTCGATATTCAGGAATGACCGATAATCTTTCAAAAAACAATGCGTCGTTTTCGATGATATACCGCACACTAGCAATCGCCTTTTCATGATCATAGACGACTAATGCTTCTTCACCGTTTTTAAGTTTTTCAGTAATCGATTCAATCGTTTCATCCAAAGCGCTTGTTGAAGCCGGGATATGTATGTATTCTTGATAAGCTAATATCATCGTTTCATGTAAATCTTTCACATCATCTAATGTCGCAGCTTTTACTTCCATCGATTTCTCCCTTCTTATAAATACTTCATGCACGTGTGGTAAATGTAAAAAGAGATGCTAATGTATTAGCATCTCCAGCGTATCACGATTTAATTAAATTACGCTCTGCGATGACAATGCCATCTTCATCTGCATAAACATAATGACCAGGCTTCCATTCTACTTCACCGAACGTAACTGGTATTTCTTTTTCGCCTTTGCCTTCTTTACGACTTTTTTGTGGAAAGCTTCCTAAAGCCATCACTCCAAGATCCATTTCTTTTAGATCTTTCGTATCTCTAACACAGCCATAAATAATCACACCTGCCAAATTACGCTTCACAGCAATGTCAGCTAGCCTATCTCCCATTAAAGCACGATTACGAGATCCACCACCATCTACAACAAGTACATGTCCTTCTGGAATCGTTTCTAATGCATCTTTTACAAGAACATTATCTTCAAATACTTTTACAGTAGAAATAATACCTGAAAAAGCACGTCGTCCACCAAAAGATTGAAAGGCTTGTTTTGAAATTTTTAATTCATCGATATATTCATCACATAAATCTGTCGTTTGAATACTCAAGTCTATCCACTCCTTTTGTAAATTGTTCAAAATATACTTTTTATTATAACAATTCTCTTTCTAAATGAACAGTTGTCTTCTATTGTTTATAACTAGTTCAATTTATTTAATAACTATTGTATATTTTTACATAATTAAGTACTATAGTCTTATAAAGAAGGGAGAAACGATCATGAAACATTGTATAAACTGTGGGAATGAACTTGAAAACAATGAGCAATTTTGTACAAATTGTGGTACAAAACAAGAGGCACAGCATACCCCATCACTAGAAAGTAAACCGGAAAATCATCCCCCAGAAAAGCGTAAAAAGATGTCCACAAAAACAAAAATGATTTTCATTTCTCTAATTGCACTTATCGTACTATTATTTGTTGGTTACAAAATAATCGAATATATCAATAGACCTACACAATTGGTCCAAACCTTTATTGAAGATGTGGAAGACCAAAACTACAAAGCAGTCCAAGCTGCCTTAGAGGATAGTGGCACAGATATTAAATTGAATGAACAAAATGTAAAAACATTTCTTACATATTTAGAAGAGCAGCCTGATTATTGGAATACATTAAAACAGGAATTAAATGAAACAGCAACCCAAAACGAAAAAGACCAAATGGACTCTGCTGACCAAGATGATGCATCATTACTGACCCTTGCAACAAACGGGAAAAAGTGGCTATTATTTAATCATTATGTCATCAAACCGAAAGAAATCTATGTTAAACTTACTTCAGATATGGACAACACAGTCGTTCATATTGGCGCTGAGTCGGAAACAAAGCTTAAAAAAGCAGAAAAGACATATACAGCAGGACCTTTCTTACCATATGAACAGACAGCAAAAGCAACCTACAAAACAGACTTCTCTACAACTGAAGATGAAGCAATTGGTGATCCGTTAACAGATCTTGAAGGTAAGTATCTACACTATGATTTTTCTGTACAAGGAAATGTTGTCTATATTTCTACTGATGATGAAGATGCGACGATTTTTGTAAATGGGAAAAACACAAATGAAAAAGTTGGCGATGATTCTGTCTTTGGCCCCATTAATACAGATGGTACAATGCGTATTCATTTAGAAAGAAAAGGTAAAAATGGCAAAAAGGAAAAATCCAACAATGTGACACTCCAAGCAAGTGATTCAGACGAATATATTGAATTGTATTTCGATGAAGATGTAGATGATTCAGATGAAGAATATGAAACGTCTACTGATTTTGATGAAGATGATGAGGAAGACGAAGTAACAGAAGTCATCGAAGCTCACTACAAAGACATTGAAAATGGTGACTTCCAAGAAGCATATGATGCCTTTTCTAACAAAAAGCGTTCAGCTATGAGTAAAGATAATTGGGCTAAAGAGTTCCCTACTGTTTATGTAAATGAAGCGACTGTTCACAATGTTATTTTTAAAGATGACACACATGCCATTGCTGACATAACACTGTACTCTGAATCAGAAGATGATGATGGTACTGAATTAGAACAAACCTTTACTGGTACTTGGGATGTTGTAAAAGAAAATGGCAATTGGAAGCTCGATAGCACTTCATTAAAAGAGGAGTGATTATATTAAAACATTTAAAACAGCTGTGTTGATCTTTTTTGTAGCTGTCATCTTAATAGGTAGTGGTATTTTATTATTTATGAAATTCGGTACTGCGACAGATAAACAACAGTTAGAAAATACCACTACTGAAAAGAAAGAACAGGATACCCAAAAACAAAGTAAACCACAGCCTGGCAAGAAACAACAACCATCAAAAAATGAGAAAAGCCATCAAGAAAAGATGTCAGCGATTATAGAATCAGACATATCTAAAGATCAAAAAATCAACAAACTATTAAATGAGATGTCTCTCGAAGAAAAAATTGGTCAAATGTTCGTCGTTGGTTTCCAAACCGATCATCCGACTGAGCAACCCAATGACGATATGATAGATATGTTAGAAAATAAATATGCTGGCGGTGTCATCTTATTTGACCGTAATATGAAAACAAAGCAACAAGTCACACAGTTGAATGAAAATATGAAAAAAGTAGCTCAAAAAACAAATGGCCTCCCGCTTTTCACCTCTTTAGATCAAGAAGGTGGAGAAGTTTCCAGAATGCAAGATCAATATACAAAAATCCCGTCACAACAGGAGCTCGCTAAAACAAAAAATAAAAAAGAAGTACAAGACATCGCAGCGAGAACAGCAAAAGAATTAAAAGAAACTGGTTTTAATGTGAATTTTGCTCCGGTGTTAGATTTATCTAATTCAGACACGCGTTCCTTTGGCGTCGATCCAGAAAAAACATTTCAATATGGTAAAGCGGTAATCGATGGATTCCATGAGGAACACGTAACTGGTGCACTCAAGCATTTCCCTGGTCATGGTAGAAGTAACATCGACCCTCACCATGAAACGTCGTCAATTAAGGAAAACCAGGAAGCCTTATTGAAATCAGATATTTATCCATTTAAGCAAATGATTCAAAAAGAAAATCATGAAAACTTTTTCGTAATGGTCACACACATTAAATATCCAAGCTATGATCAAAAAATGCCGGCAAGTTTATCCTCAAAAATCATTACAGACTTATTGCGTGATGAGCTAGATTTTGATGGGATTGTCGCAACAGATGATTTAGAAATGGATGCTGTACGAAAATATTATAGTTTTAAAGATATGGGCGTTGAAGCTGTAAATGCTGGTGCCGATCTTTTACTCGTTTGCCATGATTATGATAGCCAAGTCGAAACCTATAAAGGATTAGTAGACGGTGTCAAAAAAGGAAAAGTTACAGAAGAAAGAATTGATGAATCTGTTACACGTATTTTAAAGCAAAAATTAAATGAATCATAAATAAAATCCCCCTACTGAGTTATGTACATTCAGTAGGAGGATTTTTTGTTTTACCCATTTAAAAATATAAATTATTCCTCAGGAAACTCCAAATCCTTCACCCATTTTGACATATGTTTCTTCGTCTCTTCATATTCTTTATCAGCCTGTTTTAATTCTTTCTTTGTTACGCGATAAAGTGGCTGCATCTTCCAATCACCATGACTCACATATGTCGGCATAAACGAAGGCGAATGGATCTCAATTTCTCCGTCTTTATCTTTTTCAATTTCCAAATTCAAAATACCACCAATTCGATTCGCTAATTCCTCTTGTCCTGTGAAGAAATTCCCTAATGAATACGCCACAAATGTTTGATGACCATCCTTACCTTCAAGCCACTCAACTGGTTGCAATACATGCGGATGATGACCTAATACAATATCTGCTCCTTCATCTGCTGCGAGTTGCACAAGTTCTTTTTGCTCCTGGTTAGGATTTGTTTCATATTCAATTCCAAAATGTAAACTAACCACTGTGACATCTGCTTTTTGATTTGCTTCTTGAATATCCTTTTTCATCTGTTCTCGGTCAATATAATTCACTAAGTATTCTTTTCCGGCCGGCACTTCAATGCCATTTGTGCCATATGTATATCCAACAAACCCTAAGGAAATGCCTTCCTCTGTATCATAAACACGCAATGTTTCTTGATCCTCTTTTGATTCATAGGCACCAAAATACATCATATCTAAGTCTTTCCAATGCTTAATAGAAGATAAAATGGCATCTTCACCACGATCCAATGTATGGTTATTCGCTAAATTGACAACATCGACCCCATATTCTTTTAACTGCTCACCAATTTCTTTTGGACTATTAAAAGAAGGATAGGTCGAAACACCAAGCTTACTTCCTCCCATGACTGATTCCTGGTTAGCAAATGTAACTGTTCCAGCTTGTAAATAAGGTTCCATTTCTTTTAACATTGGTTCAAAATCATACCGCTTACCTGTTTTCGCGACATTGTATACACGATCATGAATCAATATATCCCCAACTGCAGTTAACGTCATATGACTTTTTTCTTCTTTTTCTGTTTTAGGTTCTTGTTCTTTGATTGCCTGTTTAGACGTTTGATCATCCGATTCCTTTACACATCCAGCGAGAATCAATAACATACAAAATAGCAATAAACTATATTTCTTCAATGACGAACCACCCCTTTTTAAAACATAAATGAAAAAGCGTATGTTATGCATATTACGCTTTTTCATTTGATATCGTTCTATGATCTGTATCGGCTTGTTTTCGCTTTGTTTCAACTAGTAATGCTTTTAACGTTTTATGGATATTCGTAAGACTGATTAAAATAAAGCCAAGCATGATGTAGGTAATGATTTCACCCGTAATAATCGAAACAACCGCTAATAAACAAGCATATAAAGCAAATAACCAATTATTCCTCATCTTCTCACCTTCTTTTCATTATATTCACTACACATGTTCTAGTAATCCCATTTCTAGACAAGTTGTCATAGACAATAATTTTTCTTGTTTAGTAAATTGAATTTTTATATCATGATTAGAAATCGCTGTAATCGTCCCTCTTCCGAATACACGATGCTTTATATCTATACCTGCTTTTAATTCATTCGCATCAGTAATCGCATTAGGGTTTAATGTTTCACGGTTTTTAACCTTTTTATAAGCAGATTTCTTTGATGAGTCCTCTAACGTTTCATCAGGATTCATAATTTGATAAATATCTTGTAAGAAACGTGAGGTTTTAACATCTTTACGATGCTTTGCTTTATACGTCAACAATTCCAGATGAGATTTTGCCCTTGTCATACCGACATAAAATAAGCGAACCGCTTCTTCCAGCTGACTTTGTGATTCATCCGTAGAAGCTGGGATAACGCCTTCAATTAAATCAATCATATATACTTTTTCGAATTCAAGACCTTTTGCACTATGAAAGGTTGAAAAAGTTACCGCATTTTTAGCTTGGTTGGCTTGCTTCAACACATCTTGTAACCTATGAATGCGACGCGCAAAATCCTCCATCGTTGCCTCACGTTCTGCGATATCTTCTAACGTTTGCAGTACGGTTAATAAGTAATCAAAATTAAAACCGAGCTGCTTACTCATCTCAGACAAGCGCTTTTGATAATCTAAATCATAACGAATTGTTTTAATAATCTGTTCGGGACGCATCGACCTCATTTCTTTAAAGAGTCGGTCACATTTTTTAAAATTACGAACCTGATAAGGTTTTAAATCCGAGATACGTTGCAATTCTTGAAATACTGTTGAGTCTTTTGGACAGCCTGATAAATTAGATAATTGTTGTTTTGATACATACCCGTTAAATTTCGTATGTATACGTTCTAATATATCGGCGCGGTGTGGACTGTGAATTAAACGCATGAAGTTCAATATATCCTGCACAACCCAATGCGAAAAGAAATGACTATCTGTATCTTTTGTATAAAACGGAATGCCTTCTCTCTCAAGTGCATCATATAATATAATGGCGGAATGATTATTACGATATAAAATCGCTACATCTTGATAAGCCTCTGCCCCTTTGATTGCCTGTATCACATAATTGGTTTGTGATGTATGATCTGGGAGAAGCCGTATATGAATTTCACCTTCAGCTTTGTTTTCCGTAAACATATTTTTATCATAACGATTTTTATTTCGTTTAATAAATTGATTACTGACCGATACGATCTCACGCTTGGAACGATAATTCTGCTCCATCATCATGATGTCAGCTTCAGGATATACTTTTTTAAAATCTAATAAATATTGGGGCTCTGCTGCTCTCCATGTATAAATGGATTGATCATCATCTGCTACTACACAAAGGTTACGATGTTTTTTAACGAGCAACTCAATAATTTTATGTTGAACTAATGATGTATCTTGACTTTCATCGGTTAATACATACTCATAACGCTGTTGATAGTTTGATAAAACAGCCGCATCATTTCCTAAAATATCATAAGCCTTCGTTAACATATCATCATAATCTAATAACAACGTCGAAGTCCCTCGTTCTTTAAACTTTTCATAATCTCTAATGATTTCCACATAATGGCGAACTGTACAGTCAACTTGTTCCCAATCAGCCTCTTGATATAATTTATTTTTAATAAAACTAATCGTTGAAATAAGCTCCTCTAACTGATCATCAGTGATCACTTCATCATTATATGTTTGATACAATCTACGTAAAATCTGTTTCTTATGTAAAAAACGTGGCTCTACATACCCTTCAATGAGCTGATAAGCAATCTGATGTTGACTTAAATAATTGCGGACAATTTCAAAAGCTAAGCTATGGATTGTTGAAAAATCGACAACCGTTAAATCCGGAAAGAAATGTTGAAACCTTGCAGTCATATCCCGCGCTGAAGCCTTACTGAATGTAACCGCTTTGATTTTGTGAGACGGGACTTGTTTTACTTTTATTAAATAACCGATTCTCATAATCATCGTCGTTGTTTTGCCCGAACCTGGTGAAGCTAATAGTAGTAACGGACCTTCTGTTTTCAATACCGCTTCTTTTTGAACAGCATTTAACACAACTCCAATATCTGTTTCTGTCCGACTGAAAAATTGTGCTTCATCTATCATTTATACGTCTCCTCCCTTCTTCATCTCTCAAATAAACATGACACCTATGATCTATCAAAAAACACCATTTGCATGACAAGTCCATCACGGTTTTGACGTGGTTCTTTAGGAATTGTCATCAATCCTTTCGCTTGTCCTAGCATTCCAACAATCGCAATGCAACAAGCATCTATACAGTCATCTGGATATTTCTGAAACAGTTCAGTCGCTTCTATTTTCTCTCGGTATTGCCTAAATCTATCGCTCACTTCAGCAAGTAAGTCCAATCGTTCTAATTGACCTGCTAATGTTTTTTTAGAGCTAGCTAACGCTACTTTATCCAAAGTTAGTCTAGTAAACGCTAATTCTGGATGACATTCGAAAACTTTGTGTATATATGATTTATTTTCTAGTAAAAATGTATTCACTTCTTGTATTTTCTTAATTAAATAAAAGGATTGCTTACTAAGCCCTTTATGTAACACAAGTTTATTCATACGATTGGTTGCGTCATATGTCTTTTGTTCCGCTGCTTGCGCACATGGTACATTGAATATGCTAGAGGCTTTTTTCTTTAAATATTGTCTTGCCATAGCTTCCGGTCGTTGTTCACTTTCCATGATTGAAAAAGGCAAACCAATCGGTATGTCTACTAAAAAGTTCGATTGAGAAGAGTAAGCCTTAATTACCTCTATAAAAGTTGGGAAACATTTTAACGTGAGACCTGCTTCATTCATTGTAAATGAAATCCAACCTGCTTTACACCCATCGACACCAACAATTTCCATCGCCATTTGCTTCAATCACCCTTCTGAACTACTCAATCTTAATATACAATGACATCCAACCTCTCATTCTATCATAAAAAAGCCCCTCTTAATTAAAAGAGGAGCAACATACTATAGTTTAAATGTATCAACTAATTGATTTAATTGTTCAGCTTGTTCACGTAATTGTTTAGAGCTATCAGCTACTTCTTCAACGGAACTGCTTGCCTGTTGTGCAGACGCAGCTGTTTGTTCAACACCTGCTGCCGCTTCTTCTGATATTGCAGCTATGTCCTCAATAGATTGGCCCATCTCTTCACTTCCAGCAACAATCTCTGCTAAATTACGCGAGATGGTTTGAATACTCGTCACCATTTGAGTGACATCTTCGTATATTTCGTTAAATGTCGCTTCGGTTGTATTGATTTGTTCAGTTCCTGATGTTACTTCTTGGAAACCTTTCTCCAATGAATCTGACACCATCGACGTTTCAGATTGAATATTTTCTACAATACCCGTAATGTCATTAACAGAGAACGAAACTTGTTCAGCAAGCTTACGTACTTCATCAGCTACCACTGCAAATCCTTTGCCATGTTCTCCAGCTCTAGCAGCTTCAATTGCTGCATTTAAAGCTAGTAGGTTGGTTTGATCAGATATCGACTGAATAACTTGAACGAGATTAGAAATCTCTTCTGATTGCTTATTAAGGGCAGCCATTTTATCAACAGATTCTTTAACAATTTGATTGATGATTTCCATTTGTTTAGAAGAAGAACCCATTAACTGACTACCTTCTCCAGTCATCGTGAGCACATGATTGGACTGTGTTTCAATTTGCTCACCATTGGAATTCGCTTCAGCAATAAGTGTTGTAAAGCTAGACATGTTTTGTGTTAAATCCGTTGCACTATTCGCCTGTGTTTCAGCGCCAGAGGCAAGCTCTTCCATCGTCGTCGCAATTTGCTCTGTTCCTGAATTAACTTCTTCAGCACTTTGACTTAATGCTTCACTTTGGTTCGTTAAATATCCAGAAACCTTTTGAATATTGGTTAATAAGTTTCGTAACGTATCGCTCATATAATTCGTCGTTTTAATCAGCTCGCCGACCTCATCTTGTAAATTCGTTTCTAATGATTCATTTGTTAAATCCCCTTCAGATAAAGCTTTCATTCTAGTCATAACAAGTTGAATCGGGTTTACAATAGATCGTGCTGTAAATAAAGCAATGAAAACACTTGCTACAATAACTACAGCAACAATTACAAGGTTAAATATAACAGTAGCATTTGCTTTAGATAATGCCTCTTTTCCAATCCTGTCCACATTTTCCTTTTTTTCAACAGTTAATTCATCCATATCATTAATAACGTCTAAAGAGATTGGTCGTGCTTCTTCCAAGTATTCTCTAGCTGCTTTTTTATCGCCTTTCTCATTGGCATCGATTGTTTGCTCAATCAAATCTTCCCATTCTTGTTTCTTTTCCAAAATATGATCAATTTTGGAGTTTTGTGATAGCTTCTGAATATGTTCTTCTATTTTATCTCCTTCTTTAATGGTATCTTGCAATTCTTCCTTTATTGCCTCATCATCCTCAAGCACATAGCCACGAATTAAAGATGAAATAGCTGATATATTTTGGTTCAAATCCGTATCCGCATTTAATAATGGTAGTTGTGTTTCTGTGATTTCTGCTGTTTTTGCATTATTATCTTTTATACCTAAATACGTTAATACTCCCATACCTAATACGAGTATCATTATAATTATAAATCCTGTTAAAATTTTCATACGTACCGATTTGAATTGAAAAGCATTTTTCATAATTTTCGTCTCCTATTTTCTTTTTTTATTTCACTTGGTTAATTATATTATCGGTGTATTTATGCTTTTTTGTACTTTATATCACAAAAAAACATGACATTTCTTTTAATAGAAATGTCATGTTTTAAACCACTATTTTTCATTATTAGGTTTAATGTATAAACCAAGTTCTCGTTGTTCTTTTGACAATGATTTATATAGTGAAATCATCATAAATATAATAATAAACGAGAACGGTAAGGCACTGGCGACGAGCGTATTTTGTAACGCTATCAATCCACCACTGTATAATAGAATTAACGCAACAGCAGCTTGTGCAATACCCCATGTAATTTTAACCGAGTTCGGTGGAGTGAGTGAACCATTTGTCGTTTGCATACCAAGTACGAATGTCGCTGAATCCGCAGATGTAATAAAGAACGTTATAATTAGGATCAATGCGACCATGGATAAGACCATCGTCCAAGGGAATTGATGGAATACTGCGAACAGAACTTGTTCGTCAGCATATTTCGATAAATCAAAAATACCCATGTTTTGTACTTTTATTGCCGCTGTACCAAATGCAGCGAACCAAACAAAGCTAATAACTGCAGGCAGGAATAGCACACCCATTAAGAACTCTCTAATTGTTCGACCTTTAGATACGCGGGCAATAAACATCCCTACAAATGGTGACCAAGAAATCCACCATGCCCAATAGAAGATTGTCCAATCATTAATCCAAGTACGATTATCTCCATTTAGTGGCGCACTTCTAAAACTCATATGAATCAGGTCTTGAATGTAACCACCAATTGAATCTGTAAACATGTTTAATGTTAAAACAGTTGGACCAACAATAAACATTAAAATTAATAAAATAACAGCTAAATAAATATTTGTATTACTTAAATATTTAATCCCTTTACCAATACCAGACCAAGCTGAAATAATAAATAGAATGGTTACGATAATCACAATAATTACTTGAACTGTGAAATTCGTTGGAATATCAAATAAGTACGATAACCCACCATTGATTTGTGCAGCGCCTAGTCCAAGTGTTGTCGCAACACCAATGACTGTTGCAAATACACTAAGCACATCAATGATTGTTCCCCAAATACCTTTCATGGCTTTTTTACCAAAAAGTGGTGTTAATGTTGCAGAAATTAAACCAGGCGCACCTTTTCTAAATTTGAAATAGGCAAGTCCTAGTGCAACAACACCATATACCGCCCAAGCATGGATTCCCCAATGGAAGAATGTATAACGCATGGCTTCTTTAAAGGCTTCTGCCGTTTCGCCTTCTGCTGTAGCTGGGGTTACAAAGTGAGATAAAGGTTCAGCTGCACCGAAGAACACTAAACCAATCCCCATACCAGCACTAAACAACATTGCGAACCAAGTAACCGTTGAATACTCAGGCTCATCATCAGGTTTACCTAATTTTATTGCCCCCATTGGACTAACAATAAAGAATAAACAAAAGAGTACGACAAATGTTACTAAAATTAAATAATACCAACCAAAATTAGTCGTTATGAGGTCTTGTAAATTAGTTGTTACTCGTTCTAAACCTTCCGGAGCAACAATACCAGCAAAAACAGCTATTGCTACAATGGCTATCGATATCCAGAATACTTTCGTTACATGTTTCATAGTCAAATCCTTTCTAAATTGATTTTTATAATGCGACCTAAGTGAAAATCATCACAATTAAGTAGCATACAGAAAATTCGACAAAAAATCAAAAAAGCTTAATTTTTTAAGAGAATTTAAGAGAAGTGACTACTTTAAAGCTTTTCACTATTCCACTTTTAAAAAATAACATCATAGCCTTGTTCTTCAATAGCATTTCGAATATCAATCATCGTAATATTCGAATCATCAAAAGCAATGTCTACTTTGCCACTTTCTAATTGAACATCAACAGCATTAACACCATTCAAATTTTGTAATGTACTTTTTACTGATTGTTCACAATGGCTACACGTCATTCCTTGTACATTTAAGGTGGTTTGCATCATTTTAAGCCCCTTTTTCAACTAAGTCTATTTGTAATCAGCATGTTAAAGTTATTCTTACCTTATTCCATAGAAATGAAACCATTTTATAGATAAATATACGAATGAAATGCTTTTCATTTCAAAGTTGAACGCCTATTGACTTTCATATTAATTATTACTAATATGAAGAGATACAATATATTAATTTATTTTAATATGACTATTAAAGGAGATTTCATATGACAACCGATTATTTAGATACAAAAGTTAAATTTCTACATGGATTTGCTAATAAAATACGTGTTCAAATTCTTGATGAACTTCATGATAGAGAAAAAACGGTTTCCGAGCTAATGGCAAATGTTGATGGAAGCCAATCAAGCATCTCGCAGCATTTAGCTTGTTTGAAAGATTGTGGACTTGTATCAGCAAGACAAGATGGCAAGTATGTGTATTATCGGCTGCGGAATCAAAAGATCCACGATTTGCTTGATATGTTTGATTTTGTACTTGATGATGTTGAAGATAGTGTACGCTCATGTCTTCATCAAATAAATTAAAGAAGGAGACTTATGATGAATCATTCATGTTGTAACCATAAACACAACCCAACACAAAGTGGTTTTCAAAAGCACGATATCAAATGTGACCAAGTTGCTGAGACAGCAGTCCAAACAAAAGAATCAACAACAAAGAAAAAAGAGACATCAGATTCTGGAGGAGGCGATGATGAGAGTGATTGTTGTCACATAACGATTGATCACAATCATAACAACAATCATCAACATACTCACACAGATGATCAATTACGAGTAAACAAACAACTGGACAATTCACCTCTTCACAAATGTTATGTCGTTAATGGAATTGATTGTACATCTTGTGCTGCTTCAATTGAAAAAACTTTATTAAAAGAAGAAAAAATAGACGAAGCCATTGTTCATTTTAGTACAGGAAAACTCTCAGTCGGTGCTCAAGAAGAAAATGCCTTTCAGTCCGTAGAATCAATTGTTCGGAAACTTGGCTACGACATTCAACCAGAGGTTAAAGATACAAATGAACAAATATATGAAGTCATAGGCATGGATTGTTCGAGTTGCGCGGCTTCAATTGAAAAACATATCCAAAACTTCCCTCAAGTTGAAACTGCAAGTATCCATTTTTCAACAGGTGTCTTAACGGCAAAGCATACAGGTAAATCAGAAGCAATCATTAAAGAAATCCAAAACCTTGGCTATGAAGCACATTTAAAATCAAGCAAACAACAGACTAAAAACAATAAATCTAAATTCAAATCTTATAATTCAATTATATTTTCCGGATTATTCATTGCGATTGGCTTTGCATTACGTTATACGAGTAGTCCCATTTTTATCGAAACAATTTTATTTGCC
>DVIO01000059.1 GCA_018711205.1 Candidatus Avamphibacillus intestinigallinarum
TCCGACCATCAATGATCCAACCCTCTTCCGTTTTTGTCGCAATTGTTAACGGTCGATTTCCCCATGAAGGACTACCCGATTTTGGTTCCGAAGCTGAATTATTAATCAGAGCACCATTTTCGAGTACGTCACGTGCAAATTTTTGATAAACCGCTTCATCCCATGCTTTACTGATCCCGATATTCGCACATACGCCCATATGCCAGCCAATGCCAAGTCCAGTCGAGCCATCCGCTGCTGCGATAATAACCTGAAGCTCTAATAATTCAACTAAAGAGATACCAGCTCCCCCATATTCTTTCGGAATCGTTAACGCCGGATATTTCGCTTCTTTTAATGCATTAAAATTCTCAAACGGAAATGTTCCCGCAGCCTCATGCTTTGCCGCAACTTCATCAAATGGTTTCACAATGTCTCGTAACATGGCAATTCGCTCTTCTTGTGTATTCGCTTGTAATAAATCCATGACGTGCACCCTTTCTAGTTTATTTTCACGCATAACGCTCTATCTTGTAGTATAGCATGCTTCATTTTCTATTCTATTCATGCCTGTTTAACATGAATCAATTGCTTGCTTTTCGTTTCTTGTTAAATCGAATATATTTAAAATTCGGTAGAGAAATCCCAAATAATACAACGAGTACACCGATCCATTGTAGTGCCGCTACGTGCTCTCCTAATACAACCATTGACATGAACACGGCTGTCGGTAACTCAGACGAACTAAGAATCGTTCCAAGGCCACTACCGACTTTGGGCATCGCAATACTAAATAATAATGGTGGTAGGACGACACCGAAGAAGCCAAGCATTAACCCGTAATAAACGAGCCCATCTCCGAAAAACGAGCCATCGGTTAAAAAGACCGGTGGAAACACAAGCCATGCCGTTAATAACGACCCTGTCGCCATAAGCATACTTTTCGTAATCGCTGGCACGGTAATGCCCACTCGGCCACTTACATTAATAAAGGCTGTAAAACTAACCGCTGCGAGTAGACCCCAAAACACACCCGTTGCAGAAAGACCATCAAGTGAAGCTCCTAACACATCTGCCCCAAGCAACGAACCTACGAATAAGATAACTGCGGAAATCCACTTCTCCACAGTTGGCAAACGCCGATCTAATAGCCATTCAGCGAATAAGCCCATCCAAGAAAATTGGAATAACATGATAATGGCAATGGAAGCATCTAAATATTCCAATGATTTATAATAAAACAAACCAGATAACGCCATCGGAATACCTGAGGCAATTAATTTCACAATCATACTCGTTTGTATCGATTCTTTTTTACGAAATAAATAAATCAGCCAAAACATGACCGTTCCGACGAAAAATTGCACACCAATCACTTGACCTGGTTCAAAGCCATGACCATAAGCAATTTTGACAAATGTCGATAAAATACCGAAACTAACTCCGCCTAAAAAGGCGAGTAACGCATATAAGGGTAATTTCATATCATTCATCCCTTCTATATTTTAGAAATTCATATGTAAAATGTTTCATTTCTCAATAGTATAGCTTACTATGCTTAAAAATGTCTAAATCCATTTAATCTCCTATTTATAAAAATCTTTTACTTTTTCAAACATTTCCACTGCTAGATTTTAGATTTATGCGTATAATAGAGAATAAACATAGTTTTATATAAGTAAGGAGTCGAACATAATCATGAAAGATCAAACCATTCAAATCACAAAGACAACAACATTTAAGGACAAGCCGTCAACAGAAGGTCTACCATTTGGAAAGTACTTCTCAGACCATATGTTTACGGTAGATTACACCGAAGAAAAAGGATGGCATAATGGTAGAATTGAGCCTTATGGGCCGATTGAACTCGACCCCGCTGCAAGTATATTGCATTATGGACAAACAATTTTTGAAGGTTTAAAAGCATATGTGACAAATGATGGCAAGGCAAAGCTATTTCGCCCAGAGAAAAATATCGAACGTCTCAATCGTTCGAATGATCGACTATCTATTCCAGAAATCGATCCAGAATTTCTATTAAAAGCCATTAAAGAAATCGTTTCACTTGATAAATCTTGGATTCCTTCTGCACCAGGCACAGCATTATATATTCGTCCGTATGTATTTGGAACGGAGCCGAATATTAACGTTGTCCCTTCTAAGGAATATAAATTAATGATCATTCTCTCACCAGTTGGAGCATATTATCCTGAGGGTATTAACCCTGTGAAAATCGCAGTGGAAACAGATTATGTACGTGCGGTGCTTGGCGGTACAGGAGAAGCAAAAACAGGTGGAAACTATGCGGGTAGCTTTAAAGCACAAGAGCTTGTTGCTAAAGACGGCTTCTCACAAGTGCTTTGGTTAGATGGCATTGAACGTAAATATATCGAAGAAGCTGGAGCAATGAACGTCTTCTTCAAAATCGATGGTGAAGTCGTAACACCAGCATTATCAGGAAGTATTTTACATGGAGTTACCCGTGATTCTGTCATTCAATTACTGAAACATTGGGGTGTACCTGTCACAGAACGACGTATTTCGATTGATGAATTATATGATTTACACAAAGAAGGCAAAGTCGAAGAAATCTTCAGTGCTGGAACGGCTGCGGTGATTTCACCGATCGGACAATTAACATGGAAAGGCCAAGATATGGTTGTCAACAACTATGAAATTGGCGATTTAACACAAAAAGTTTACAACACCTTAACTGGCATTCAATATGGTACAGAAGAAGATATCTTCAACTGGACCATCACACTTGATTAATATGACACATGCTTGGCATTTAGCTAAGCATGTTTTTTTATCATCTTTTGACGAAAAGAACATCCAAGCCTGTTGAAAAATTATGATATACTAATGATAATTTACATAAAATAGGTAAACGCTTTCAACACATAAAAATAAGGTATACATTTATTTTTAGGTAAGGAGTTATCGTCTATGAGAAATTTCTTTGGTTCGATGCAATGGGCTTTTTTCATTTTAGCCAATATTGTCGTCATCCCCGTATCAGTCGGGTACGCATTTGGATTGTCACTACCTGAAATTGCAACGCTACTTCAGCGTACATTCTTCGTCATTGGGGTGACATCCCTTTTACAAGGATTATTCGGACATAAATTGCCACTGAATGAAAGCCCAGCAGGGTTATGGTGGAGTTTATTCTTAATTTACGCTGGCGTTGTCGGAGCTGGTGATGCTGAAGCGAGCACTGTCCTGCGCAGTTTAGAAATGGGTATTTTAATTGCTGGTATTTTAATTATTTTATTAAGTGTGTTCCGACTCATGGAACCAATCAAAAAACTATTTACACCACTTGTTACCGGGACATATATGATTTTACTTGTGAGTCAACTGGCCGGACCCTTTACTGAAGGTATTTTAGGGATTGGTTATTTAACAGAAGGGTTTGACGGAAAAGTAGCTGTGCTCTCGCTCGTGATTTTAATCTTTGCAGTCGTCCTCGCGAAAAGTCGCTCTGCTATCTTTAGTAGCTATTCTGTCTTATTCAGTCTTGCCTTTGGATGGATTCTATTCGCGATATTCGGCGTTACCAAACCACTTGATGTCGGAACAACTTCTTGGATATCTGTTCCCATGCCATTTGCTTGGGGCTCACCGACATTTGATCTCGGAATCGTGATCGTCTCAATTTTCACGACGTTTCTATTATTAACAAACTTAGTCGCGAGTGCAGATGTCGTCTCTAAAGTCGTCGGTCAGAAAGAAAAAGTCGATTACAACCGCTCAGGATTTGTCATGGGGATTAATCATATAATTGCAGCTTGCTTCTCTGTCGTAGGGTCTGTACCCATTGCGGCTGTAGCTGGATTCATCTCGACAACAAAGGTTAAAGAAAAACTACCTTATATTATTGGGAGTGCAGCAATTCTAGTCATGAGTTTCTTCCCTGTCATTATGACATTTCTCGCGTCACTTCCTGTACCAGTTGGGTATGCGACATTATTCTTATCGATTTCGAGTTTAGCTGGCATCGGAATCAATGCTTTACGCAATACGCTAGATGATGTTCATAGTCCGTCGATCATTAGTTTATCTTTAATGGCTGGCTTCGGTCTTATGGCCGTACCGTATGCAGCACTGAAACATTTACCAGACGCCCTTACGTCACTGATTAGTAATGGGCTAGTCGTCGGTGTCATCATTTGTATTACATTGGAACAAATCTTTAAAGCGACACAACGTAAACAAGCAAACAAACAAGAAGAAAATCAAGCAGGCGCTTAAAAAAGGGAGTGTGCACTTATGCACCTCCCTTTTCATTATTGTGTTTCTAAAATTTGTTTTAAGAATGATTGTGCGCGTTCATTTTGTGGGTTTACAAATACCTCTTCAGGCGGACCTTCTTCCATAACAATCCCCTCATCCATAAAAATCACCCGATCCGCGACTTCACGAGCAAATGTCATCTCATGCGTCACAACAACCATCGTCATCCCTTCTACGGCCAATTGCTTCATCACTTCTAGCACTTCTCCAACAAGCTCTGGGTCAAGAGCTGAGGTTGGTTCATCAAATAACATCACTTTCGGTTCCATTGCGAGTGCTCTAGCAATCGCAACACGTTGCTGTTGACCACCGGAAAGCTGACGTGGATAGGCTTTTGCTTTATCCTGTAAGCCCACTTTCTCAAGCAATTCCATCGCTTTGGCTTTTGCTTGTTTTCTTGACGTTTTACGTACCTTCATCGGGGCAAGCATAATATTTTCTAGTACAGTTTTATGTGGGAATAAATTAAATTGCTGGAACACCATACCGACTTCTGCGCGGATGTCGTTAATATTGACACGTTTATCTCCAATTCGGTCCCCATCAATAATCAATTCACCACTCGTCTTTTCTTCTAAGCTATTTAAACAGCGTAACAAGGTACTTTTCCCTGAACCACTTGGACCAATCACACAGACAACTTCACTTTCTTCTACGTTGAAATCAATCCCCTTCAACACTTCTAATTCACCAAAGTATTTGTGCAAATCATTTACTTCAATCATCATACGTTCAACCTTCTTTCTAATAGACGTAGCACCATCGATAGACTTAACGTAATCACGAGATAGAACACAGCGACTGTCGTATAGATTTCTACTGCGTTAAAATGATTCGCCGCAATTGTACGTCCCTGGAAGATCAACTCAGGTACGAGAATAACAGATAAGAGTGATGTATCTTTTATACTAATGATAAATTGATTTCCAAGTGGTGGAATCATGCGTTTAAATGCTTGTGGCCAAACAATGTAACGCATGGTCTGCTTACCTGTTAATCCAAGTGAACGACCCGCTTCTACTTGTCCAGGGTCAACACCTTGAATCGCTCCACGAACAATTTCACCAATATATGCACCAGAATTAATCGCAATCACAATAATCCCGGCGGTTACCGAACCAATCTTAATTTGCCCAAAAATATCTACTAGAAAATGATTCAAAATGAGTGGTAACGCAAAATAAATCCAAATTGCCTGCACCAACACTGGTGTCCCGCGGATCAGTTCAATAAACACTGAAGAAAGTCCATATAAAAATTTATTTTTCGCAATTCTTCCGAGACCTAAAACGGCACCTAACCCGAAACCGATTCCAATCCCAACTACAGAAATTAATAATGTATAATACAACCCTTTACCGAGTTGTGGCATAAAATCTATGATCCCTGCCCAATCAAACATATACTCACCTCTTTAGAAATTGAAAAGGATGTAACCATGCAATTACATCCTTCTCGTTAATTGCTCATTTATTTGTCGTCATCTTCATCATCTTGTTTTCCAAACCATTCTTCATAAATCTCATCATATTTGCCATTGTCTTTTAATGTTTCAAGTGCTTCATCAACTGCGTTAACTAGATCTTCCTGCCCTTTTGCAAAGGCAATCCCATAATTCTCTGCTTCATATTTGTCGCCAACCATCTTCAAGCTATCGCCTTTTGTTTCAATATAATAGGCAACGTTTGGCCAGTCATATAAAACGGCATCTACACTACCATTTTCAACAGCTAAATACGCTTGATCCAGCTGCTCATATTCTTTAGCATCTGCATTATCGATATTGTCTTTAATAAATTTAGAGCTAGTTGAACCTAACCGAGTAGCGATTTTTTTACCTTCAAGATCTTTTAAGCCTTTAATCTGATCATCTGACTCTTTTACAGCGATTCCTAAACCAGATTCATAGTATGGTTCACTATAATCAATGGCTTTCTTACGTTCTTCTGTTATACCAATCCCCGCAATCGCCATATCAAAAGAATTCGTCTGTAATCCTGGAATGACACCATCGAAGTTCGTCGTCTCATATTTCACCTTAAAACCAACTTCATCAGCAATCGCATTCATCAAGTCAATATCAAAACCAGTTAATTTACCGTCTTCTTTAAATTCAAACGGGACAAATGAGGAGTCTGTTGCGACCGTATATGTATCTTTTAATTTTGATTTATCTACAGCGCCATCCTTTTTATCGTCCTTCCCACATGCTGCCAATAATAATACTAGGGCGATCCCTATTAAAACACTTTTCCCTATATGTTTTTTAAACATTTCAAAACCCTCTTTCTTTAATTTTTAAAAGATTGCAAAAAATAATGTCATTTTACTACACATTACTTTATGACCACTACATAAAAAGAATTACATTGACTAAATAGGTATATTGGCATATACTCGATTTAATTCTAAACTGGTTTGGATATTTAATATTGTCCATACCCTAAGAATAAGGCTCATTAAACATTTAAAAATTCATTTTTCAGCCGATACAGTAGTTATGAAGAATTATATACAGTAGGAGAGTTGCCAATATGAGCCGTAAACCAAAGAATATGATCACTAGAAAACTAGGATTCATCATTACCGGTATTTTACTTTTTTCTTTGATTATCATCTTTGTTTCAATGTACCGAGCAAACTATAACGAAATTAAAAAAGCAGCTGGTGTAGAAGCATATGGATGTGCGAATATCACAACAGCTTTAGTCGACCCAGCTGATTTAGAAAAAATTAAAGATGGAGATACAGAATTAGCTAAAAAAGTCGGCGATGAAATCAGTTGGACAATCCAACATAAAAATATCTTTGCGGGTCAGTATATTATGGACCTTGATAAAGAACTCTTAGCAGTTGATGAGAATTTACTTGATCAAGGATTCGCGCCTGGTGATGACTTTGCGATTACGGACGAAGACTTACAACAAGTGATTGAAACAAAAGCACCTGTCTACTCAGATGTGTATGAATTCGGTGGGATGAAGCGACTTACCGGATACGCGCCTATTTTTAAAGATCATGATGCCTCTAAAGAAGTTGTTGCGATTAGTGCCATTGACTTTGAATCAAGCATCGTTCATTCAAGAACTTGGGATATGATTAAAGGAAGCTTTTTCTTTGCGATCTTACCTATTTTATTCGCGGGGATTGCGACAATCTTCTTAATTAAGAAAACGACAGAACCCTTAAACACGATTATCCAATATGCTGGTCGTGTCGCTGACGGAGATTTAACAGTCGAACCCTTACCTGTAAAAAGAAATGATGAGATCGGCCAATTATCTGGCGATTTAAATACAATGGTTCATAATTTAAAACATATTATTGGAGAGGTCACTTCCAGCTCAACATCAGTCGCCCATACAGCCGAAGAACTATCATCAAGTGCTGAAGAGGTTTCTGTGTCAGCTGAGCAAAACTTAGCCAATACACAACATATTATGGATGGCTCAACGAAACAAGTAGACATCGTTCATGATACGCGAACGATTTTAAATGCCATTTCAGAAAAAACAGAGGCGATTAGTAACAAAGCTAAAGGTCTCTCTAACGCATCAAATGATACGACAAATCAAGCTGAAGATGGGAATAAAGCTATTCTAGAATCGATTGAACAAATGAATACCATTAACACAAGATCAAGTCATATGACAGAGTCGATGCAGAATTTAAGCGAACGTTCAGAAGAGATCAGTCACATCATTACGATGATTACAAACATTTCCGAACAAACGAATTTACTGGCATTAAATGCTGCTATTGAGGCGTCTCGTGCTGGCGAAGAAGGTAAAGGATTTGCCGTTGTCGCAGATGAAATTCGTAAACTCGCTGAACAATCATCCAATGCAACGAAGCAAATTAGTGACATTATTTATGAAATTCAAGCACAAACTGAGGAAGCCGTATCTGAAACGACCGAAAGTGTTGAAGCCGTCAAAGTTGGCACGGTATCGATTCAAAATGCCGGCGATGCCTTCGGAACAATTCGAGAATCTGTTGTGAATGTGACGAGCGAAATCAATAGTATGTACCAAGATATCACATCAATTACAGGCGAGGTACAAACCATTATCGATTCTATGGAACATATTGAATCGGTCTCTAGTGAAAACAAACAAAACACAGAGCTTGTCCTAACAGAATCAGAAGATCAAGCAGCAGCCATTGAAGAAATCAATTCGTTAATGGATCAATTGGCGAATATGGCAGAAACATTAGATAAACAAACACATCTATTTAAATTAACTGATGAAAAAGAACTAGATTAATCATAAAGACATATTGTTACGGTTGGTTAAGAAAATATGTGACTTGCATACATACCCCGTTCAATATGTCTTTTTATATTTCATCCTGTCCAAAGGCTTCAAATATATTTCAATATATTCCCAATATAAAATGAGACTTTTTGTCTATTTTACCTTAATATTTCCAAAACCAATCCGATAAAAACAGTAATACGTCGTGATTACATATAAGGAGGATACATACATATGAATTTGATTCGGAATCTGAACATTGGAAGGAAATTAATTGTTTTAATTACGATCGCGGGGTTATTACTCGTCGCCATTGGTTTAACAGGATTTTATTACATGAGAGATATGTCACATGATACGGATAGTATGTATCATGATAATTTAACACCGATTGACACACTCGCAAAAATGAAAGAAAACAATAAACGTATGGATATTCTTATGCTAGAAGCGATGCTTTCAGACGACAAAGCTGTAGTACAAGAGAGCATTGATACGATTCATGAATTAATTGATGAGAATATCGAAAGAGAAACGCCAAAACTATTTAACGAAAAGGCAATCGACATGGATGTTTACGGTGAAAAAGTTGGTCGTTTCTCTGAAAAAAGAGAACATGCACTTGATCTAGCGCTGCAAGGAAAGCAAGATGAAGCGTATGATTATTTCGTTTCAGATGTTGCTGAAATCGAAAATGAATATAATGATTTAATCGATAATCTTTATAGCTTTTACGAAAAAGATGCACAACAAACGATTAAAGCAAATGATAAAAAGGTAACGATGACAACGATTGTTTTCGCTGGTATCATTTTAGTAGGTTTAGCTATTTTAGTATTCATAGGTATCATCATTACAAGAAGTATCAAAGCACCTATTCAACATATTCAAGAGTTAATGTCTCGCGCTGAGAATGGAGATTTCACCGTTCAATCAGAATATGCAGCAAAAGACGAAGTGGGACAATTATCACAATCATTTAATCATATGATTGATAGTGTGAAACAAACGATGCTCACTGTTGAGGAAAACGCTGAAGCTGTCGTAGCCGCTTCGACACAATTAAGTGCAAGCGCTGAACAAAGCACGCAAGCAAGCTCACATATTTCTTCAACGATTCAAGATTTAGCTTCCGGATCAGAACAACAACTGCGAAGTGTAGAAGACAGCACAGAAGCAATGAGCAAGATTACCAATTATGCTGGGGAAATGAACGAAAACGCACAAGCTGCAACAGAAAGCGCAGAAGAAAGCGCACAAATCTCTGTTGAAGGGCGAAGTGCTCTTGAACAAATGATTGATCAAATGAATGAAATTAACGAAAATGTATCTGGACTTGGCACGGCTGTTCGTGCACTTGGCGAGCGTTCTGCTGAAATCGGCACAATTAACGACGCGATTACAGCGATTGCCGATCAAACGAATCTCCTTGCTTTAAACGCTGCAATTGAAGCCGCTCGTGCTGGTGAGCATGGTAAAGGATTCGCCGTTGTAGCTGATGAAGTTCGTAAATTGGCTGAACAATCCGTTCAATCTGCTGATCAAATTGCGAATCTGATTGAAACGATTCAAAAAGATACAGATGAAACCCTGACATCTATGGAAACAACTGTAGATGGAGTAGCAACAGGTATTACGGTTGCTGAAACAGCTGGACAGTCATTTGAAAAAATTGAACAAGCTATTTCACATGTCTCCACACAAATTAGCGATGTGGCAACAGGCATTCGCAATGTAACAACAGATACGGAACATGTAGCAAGTTCATTAAATAGTGTGAAAGATATTGCTGAAACCGCTGCTTCTAGTAGCCAAACGGTATCTGCTGGAACAGAAGAACAATTGGCATCGATGGAAGAAATCGAATCATCTGCAGCCAACTTAGCACAAATTTCCGATGAGCTTCAAGAAGCCATTCGCGCATTCAAATTAAGCTAAGCTATGCAAAACACCTTTATCTTGAAATTTTCCCAAGATAAAGGTGTTTTTATTTTTTATGGTGTCAGAAGCTTGAGAGAGCCATCTGACCTCTATATATGTCTGTTTAACTTTATGCGTCATGTATGCAGTTTGGGTAACGACTATTTAACCATTAAACCACTCAATAGATTTTTACTAGCGTTTGTTCAACATTGGTGCGGATCAAAAGAGTTCTACTCCTAATCTAAACGAGTAGCCAAATAAGCGGCTGGGTAATGATCGAAACGACAATCGATGACATCCCCATACCAATGGTCGCTGCTGCACCCTCTTCCTCACTATTTTCCATCGCCATCGCAATACCAATCGCATGTGAAGCACAGCCCATACCTAGACCTTTACCTAAAAAGCCATCAATCTTTGTAAATTTATAGACATAAGAGCTCATCACCGCTCCACCGATTCCAGCAAGCATGACAAACACAGCGGCTAGAGATGGCACACCACCAATGGAATGGGCGATATCCATAGCGACAGGCGTGGTAACCGATTTTGGTGAAATAGAATATATAATATCATGTCCGAAGCCGAACCATTTTGCTAATAATACCCCACTTCCAACACCGACGATTGCCGCAACGACGACACTTGTTAAAATGGGTATAATATTTTTCGTTAACATATCCCATTGTTTATATAATGGATAAGCGAGCGCCACTACAGCAGGTCCAAGTAATTCATTAATCCATTTCGCACCAATGTTGTACGTTTCATATGGGATATCGAACACCAATAAACCAATCACAATAATCACCGTGCCAACCAATACCGGAATGGTAAATGGACTTGGATACCGTTGATTGATTTTACGACAAACGATATAAATAAGTAATGTAGCAATCAGTGATGCTGCGCCAATGACATAATTCACGAAGCCTCACCTCTTTTTTCTTTACGATATAACAACTGGCTGACAAATCCGCCACTAAACATGACGAGTGCTGTACTCACTAAAGCAATGATGATAATCCAAATCCCATACCCTTTAAATAAGTCCAAATAATTGATTACACCGACGGTAATCGGTAGGAATAATAATGGTAAATGCTTAATTAAAACACCAGCACCTGCTTCCACCCAGCGTGGGTCAAAGACGCCCGTTAAGAGTAAAATTAAAAATAAAATCATTCCAAGCACACTACCAGGAATGAACAGGCCAAACGTATGTTGAATCCATGTACCAATTGCGTAAAACATGTACAATATACCGATATGTACCGCGATTCGAATAAATTGCATAAATAAGATCTCCCTCTATATTGCTTAAATCATAACTCGTCTATTATAACATTTTTTAGTCGAAAAAAGGTTATACATGCCTTGGAGCTTTTCATTATTTGGTTTGCAATAATTTTTGACGTTTTCTCGCCAGTTTTCGTGCTTCTTTCGTCTTTTGTTCGTCATATTCAATAGATTCTACTTCATCTTTTATAAGATATAAACGAAACCAATCACCAGCACCTCTAGAATTGGGGATGTACGTCATAGGCACAACCCATTCTTTCTGAAGATTTTCAGCTAAAAACACCGCATGTTTCTCCTCGACAATCCGGTCTAACACAGCATACATCACCACTGGTTCCTTAGCCAACTCAGCTTGCTCTGCTGTGACATGTATCCCAAATACGCCTATTGCCAGCATTCCAAGACTTGCTACTAACACTCGAAACCCTGCCATGTGGACACCTCATTTTTTTCATCATTTCCTCTAGTATTACAAATTCCAACCATTTACTCATCTTGTGAAAATAGCGAAAAATCGCCTAACCCATTCGATAAAATGAAGGGTTTCACGGGGATTCTCACAATTCATCAGAGCAAGACTAAACAAAAAGACAAAATCTATTCTTTTTCATTAAATTTGTGTAGTGCTTTTGACCATTATTTGATAATCTTAAGATAGCATTGAAACAGGAGCATAAAACATGAAAAAACTAGCTAAAGCACTCATTCCCATATTGATGATTTTTTTATTATGTGTTGCTTGTGACGAAGCCGATACATCAGCTACACATAACGCAACAGAGAATGAGTCTGCTCAATCTGACAGCACGAAAGAAGTCGATCAACAATCCAGTGACACCAAAAAGGACACGTCGACTGCATCGAAAAAACAAACAACATCAGATAAAGACTCGGATACAACAAAGGAACAGCCTAACAAGCAGGCAACACAAAAGAAACCAACAAAGAAGCAACAAACAACATCCCGAAAAAAACTAGACAATCTCGAAGTACATTATATTGATGTCGGTCAAGCCGATGCGACCTTATTCACCTTTGGAGACAAGGCGATTTTGTACGACACGGGAGACTGGAAACGAAATGATACAGTACAATATTTAAAGGCTAAAAACATTACGAAGCTCGACCTTGTCATCATTAGTCATCCACATGCAGATCATATTGGTCAACTAGCTGAAATGATGCAGACTTTTGATATTGATGAGGTTTGGATGACTGGACATGAGCATACATCAAACGTGACTGAAAATGCACTACAAGCTGTACTGGATAGCAAAGCCAATTATGTAGAACCGCGGACAGGTGAGACGTTCAAGGTCGGTGATATGAAGCTTGCTGTGACCCATCCTAAAACCGTTACAAACCAATTGAATGAAGAATCACTATCCGTTCTATTTACTTATGGAGATATTAAATTCATGTTCACGGGGGATGCAGATCAAGCAGCTGAATCCGCTATGCTAAACCGCCATCCATCACTAAAAGCGGATATTTTACAGCTCGGACACCATGGTTCAAGTACGTCAACAAGCAACGAGTTTCTAAATCAACTCGATCCTAAAGTTGCGATTTATAGTGCGGGCAAGGACAATTCGTATGGGCATCCTAATGAAGATGTGATTCAACGTGTGAAAAATCACGACATTACATTATACGGAACAGATGTAAATGGTACGATTGTCGTCTCTTCAGATGGGGTATCTTATACTATTAAGACAAATAAAGAGGGTACCGTGAGTCCGAAGAGTACAAAATCTTCACAATCCAAAACACAACCGAAGCAACAATCGAAAAAACAAAAGGAAACATCTACAGCTCAGAAGGATACAGCTACAACGAATGACAATTGCATCAATATTAATCAAGCAACAAAAGATGACGTACAACAAATCAAACATATCGGACCAGAACGAGCTGAAGATTTAATCAAGCAACGTCCCTATTCATCTGTAGATGATTTAACAAAAATAAATGGTATTGGACCCGCACGAATTGAAGATATTAAAGAACAAGGTTTAGCTTGCGCAAGTTAACGATAGCACCAAGTTTTAAAAGGAGGCAACGAGATGTATAAAAAAGGAGTCATTGACCGGTTCGAAAAAGATGATGCGGTCATCTTACTGGAAGCGGATCATGAAGAAATGATTGTTGCACGTGAACAACTTCCAAAAGGAGCCGAAGAAGGCACGTGGATCATTATTTCAAAAGATTCGTATCAAATGTATCCGAGCTTCATCATTGATATAAAAAAGACCGAAGAGATGAAAGCAAAAGCTGAAGGGATACAAGAACAATTACGAAAAATGTCTAAGGAAAGTAAATTCAAATCAGATTAATATATAAGACGTGAAACGAGATAACATTACTCCGTTTACACGTCTTTTTATGTGCCTGCATCGTCATATTTTTAACAAACAAACGGAGTGAACAAACAAATCCTGTTCACTCCGTTTCTCACTACATTAATCGCGTATTTCAGTAATCATGTCATGTACTTTTTGAATTTCATCATCTGCTACTTCCAAATAGTACACACCATTGATCGTTGTCCCTTGACCTTTTAATTGATAATCAGTCATCTGATTACGCGTATTTCGGTAATCTTGGAATAATTTTTTCATATCTTCAAAGTCCAAATTCGTCGCCATATTATCACCTAAAATATCAACCAACGAACTGATTTTTGGAACGGAACCAACTGTTGCACCTTGATCTACAATACCTTCTAATACCTTTCGTTGTCGTTTCGTTCGACCGAAGTCACCTTCTGGATCTTGTTTACGCATTTGAACGAAATGCATCGTCTTGTCCCCATCCATCTCAGTCGGGCCTTTTGTGAAATGATATTTCCCATCATCCCATTCAATTTCATTATCAACTTGAATCGTGCCTAATTCATTCACGAGTTCTTTAAACCCGTCCATATTAATTCGGACATAATAATCCATTTCGACATCTAGCAAGTTCTCTACAGTCGCTACACTCATATTCGAGCCACCGAATGCATAGGCATGATTAATCTTATCTGTTGTGCCATGCCCAACAATTTCTGTGCGCGTATCACGCGGAATACTGACGATTTGCATTTTGTCATGTTTTGGATCTAATGATAGCACCATTAATGCGTCAGAGCGCCCTTTTTCTCCTGGTCTAGCATCACTACCAATGAGCAAAATATTCAATGGTTTTTTCGATTTTAATTTCTTTTTACCGACTTTTGTGTCGATGGAATCAACCGGTTCGTGCATTTTTTTATTTACGGTTGATTTCAAATTCCCATAAATTGAGAAAGCATATGTACCAATCCCTAATGCGAGCACAATAATGATCGCAAGTGGTATAATGACAAACCATTTCTTGCGGCCTTTTCGTGCATGTCTTTCACTTCTACTCAAGTGACATCCTCCTTTATATCATAAACTCATCTATTTCAACAGGTTTTTTAACCTGCTACATAACGACAGCAAAATCTATCAATTCGCACAAGTATAACAAAATTCGATAAATTTAGCATGTCTTTTTAGAAAAAAATCAAACTTCTACAATTATATATACATTTTGACTCTTCTCTTTCGTTCTACACGAATAAGGCCTACTCATCACAATCAAAAAATCCCATCAATCAAGGATTGATGGGAAATCATATGTCGTATTAAAACGGATTAAAAGCCATTGTACATACTTGGGCCCATGTCAAAATCAAAATCCATTAAGTCGTACATCATCGAATCGCCAAAGATCGAAAGAATAATCACAAAGGCAATACCAATGACTACTAGATATAAAACATATCCGTAAAATGGATCGATTGTATGAGAACTTCTAGTTAGGAAACTACTCACTACATAAATCGGAATCACCGATAGCATAAATGCAATCGATACGAAGAATAGTAGAGCCGCAAACGTATAAGAGTTTAAAATTACGAGAATAAGTGTCAATGCCGCTATCAATAAAGCTGGTGTTAAATGTCCACCATATTGTGCAACGACATCTTTAAATGATGCACCTGGACCGAATAATTTATTCGTAAGAAACATCACAAGTAACGTTACAGCCATAAAGACAACTAGGAATAAGCCCATTCCGAAGAACACTCTAAAGAACGGTACTTCAAACATACCATATGTATTTTGACTAATTAATAAGTAAACAGATAATGCCAGTAATACTACATATAGTACACAACTAATGACGGCACTTACAAATTCTGTTGCACCTGTCTCGAAAGCCTGACTCGGACGCTTAATGTAGCGTAAGAAATAAGCCCAATATGAGCGCGACGTCGCTTTCATTTTTTCAACGGTTGGATTGACTTGTTGCTGTTGCGCTTGTTGTTGCGGTTGTTGTGGCTGCTGTGGTTGTTGCGCATTCTGCTCTGCAACGTTTACTTGATTTGGCTGTGCAGCTGAAGCCGTTGTCGCCGCTGTTTCTTCAGTGTTTTGATTTGTAGGCTGACTAAGCGGTTGACCACATTTTCCACAGAATTTACCACTTGCTTGTTCGTGTCCACAATTTGAACATTTTAACATAACAACACCTCCTGATTGTATTGATACAGTCAATATATAGACCATATTCCTAAAAATAGTATAACATAAACTCATTCACGGCAAATATATACTTGAAAAAACCTAACCAAACCATTGTTGATTATAGGCAAGGAGTGATAACACAATTAATGCAAGACCAATTACGAGCACAATGATTTCCTTCACATACCCTGCTCTTTTTTGAATCGAGAACATGAGGAAACCAAATCCAGCATATGCAATCAGTAACACACCCGCTAAAACAAGCAATAACAATGCCGCTCCAATAAAGCTCTGCTCACGAATAATTTGGATCGAACCAACAGTAAACGTAATAATCGCTGTGAAAAATCCAAGCATTTGCAAGTTTTGCTGTTTCATATCCTCAAGCATTTCTTGTGTACCACGCATTTGTTTTTCATATTCTTGTTTATACGTATGAACGTTTTCAGTGAGCTCTTCATTGGCAGAAATCAAGCGATTGTTTAATTGTTCGTTGAATTTCTTTTGTTGCATTCGGTATAAATTAATTTCTTCTTTTACTTGAATAATACTTGCCAGCTGATGGTATTTAGCGACACGTAGCTGATAATCATGACCTCGTTCTTCAAGACGAATCGCTTCATTTACCGCATAGCCTGCTTCGTTAAATTTCTCCTCAAAAATAAAATAACGAGCTTCTGTAGCATAATATAAAGCATATTTCGGACGTAGCTCAATAGCAGAATCAAGCGCTTTTTTCCCTTTTACAGCGAGTTGCTTGACGTCTTTCGGGAGCGTATCCTGCTCTAATACTGTCGCAATCGCTTCAGCATACTCATATAACACATGAACATTATCCTTTAACAAATCACTACGAAGTGCTTGCTCGAATGATGCAATCGCATTTAAATACGCGCCATTTGATTTATACATGAGCCCTTCATAATACGGATATGTAATATGAGATTCAAATGCTTTCCCATGCTCTTCAAATAAGAGATTTAATCTGGCAATCTCTTCATTGTGACGATATAAAATAATCAACCCTAAAAAAGCAATATATGCAAGTTCTTCATCTTCTGCCGCACCTTTAACGACCCTGTGCAACCAGTCTTTAAAATGAAATGCCGTTTGATTCAGTACATAATTGGTAAGCTGTGCTTCAAACGCAGCACTCGTAGATTTTGGTAAGGTGTTAACAAACTGCTTAAATTCTACTTCAAAATCATCCATACAGCATTCACTCCCATCTATTTTTGCTAAAGACCTGTTTATTTCCTAGACTTTCGTCATTTCGTGCTTGGATCGCTAGATGAATTCCGATTCCCAAAATGAACCATTGGATAAACCCAATTGACTTCATATTAAAGAATAAGGAAATCTCTACTGACTGATAAAATAACAGCCCAAGCATAAAACAAGCGACGACACGAACTGCTGGAATATGTAATCCCCTTTGCAAAATACGCCATATTACAAATAACAAACCAATAAACGCAAGCAAGCCGAGTAAGCCACTTTCTAGAAATACTTGAATATATTGGTTATGTGAATGAATATAATGTGTATTCGGCATATAGTCAATAGGACGAATATCGACATAATAGCCTGTTAACGGGGATTCTTTACCGTATTCAAGTGCAGGCGTCCAAATATCTTCCCTGCCAGAGAAAAAGCTTTTATGCAAATATTTCATCGACCAAGCATCTAACGATTGAGCTATCTTCGTATGAGCCAGATAGCTATAAAAGAATAAGAAGAAAAGATTAAAACCCATCACTACATAAAATAATCGACTAAACCATTTTCGTGATATGCTAAAGACGATACGAGACACGAGCATAATGAGAAGAACAAGATAAATTGCTCGTGATGTTGCTGCATATATCATCATTAGTCCGAAGATTAAGCCGACACTAAAGAAAAGTTTGCTCACAAATCCGGCTCTATGAAATCCAAGTAACACAAGCACGAATAAACATAAGAAGAAAACTCCAGAGATATTCGGATTGGTAAAATAACTCGTGAATCGTTCGAGTGGTCGTCCAA
Source organism: Candidatus Avamphibacillus intestinigallinarum (assembly GCA_018711205.1). GTDB lineage: Bacteria > Bacillota > Bacilli > Bacillales > Amphibacillaceae > Avamphibacillus > Avamphibacillus intestinigallinarum. The sequence goes on from DVIO01000059.1 coordinate 18,326, forward strand.
GTATGAGCCAATCAAGGAAGAAAAGATATAAACAACCATTGGCAATATACGCAAACCAAACAAGTGTATCTTCCACCCAATCAAATAGCGCGACAACACAGAAAAAAGCAAGATATAGACATAGATATAAAAGTCCTTCTCCATGATGCATATTTCCATTAATCAGTTGTGTCACGACTGTCGTTGCTAGATAACCACCAACTCCAACAAATAGAAAAGCATACATATCCAGTTCATAACGTTTTTTCAATAAAAGGTAAATAAATAAAACACCTGCAGCATAAAAGGTTAGCTCGATTGTGAAGTGTGCTGCTACTTTCATCGACTCGAACGATAGCCGCTCAAACACATTAAATAACAAGATTACGAAAAACGCGAGCGCCCAGACGGCATATTTTCTTCCTTCACGATGTTTATCCATTCTGCTATGTAAATATTGTTCCATAACGTACACCTATTCTCTCTATTCCATAAACTGATTTCTATTATACTATAAATAGGCACGTGCCTGAGTCTTGATTTACATGTTTTATGACTAATTCAATTGTGGCATTCGTTCAACTTTTTGGATGTGTGGTTCAACTTTTCACGGTGCTCGTTCAACCCCAAACTACCACTGTTCAACTCTCAGGCCCCATGGTTCAGCTTTTCGTAGCGTTTGTTCAACTTCAAACTCACGCCGTTCAACTCCTCCCAAAACAATCATCTCAAGCAGACATATCGAACATTCCACACAAAAAAGCCATATGAAACGAAATATCGTTTCACATGGCCTTTCTTATCAAACGATGTGCTCTTCAAGCAAACGTTTATTTAACAACACCTTTAGTCCATTTTTTAACTAAATCTGGATTGTCATCAATGAATTTGCGAGCAACATCTTTTGGATCTTTATCTTCATCAAATACTTGTGGCATTAATTCTTCAACCATATCATAGTCTTCTGTATATTGTTCTAGAATTTTGTATGCAGCTGGTGCATCTTTTTCTAGATCTTTGTTTGCGATGATATAGATTTGGTCACCGTCACCACCGTATACTTCTTTCGGATCGTCTAACATTTTCATGTCATATACACCGAATACCCAGTGTGGTTTCCAAAGTGGTACAACAATTGGTTCTTTTTTCTTGTATGCTTTTCTAAGTTCAGTAATCATTGCTGACTCTGAGCTAGATGTTAATTTCCAGTCATCTAAATCATATTCTTTTAGTGCTGTTTTTGTACTTTCCATAATTCCAGCACCCGCATCAATCCCAATGATTTCATTGTTTACTGATTTTGCGAATTTTTTGTTGTCTTTTAAGTCTTCAATTGAGTTAACATCTTTTACATACTCAGGTACTGCTAAAGCAAGTGGTGCTTTATCTAGTGTTTCGTTTACTTTCACTAGATCATCTTTGTATTTGTCCCAGTAGTCTTTATGTGTAGTTGGTAACCAACCAGAAGCGTGGAAATCTGCTGATCCATCCGCCACACTAGAATACATAGGTCCTGCTTCTACTTGTTTTACATCAACGTCATAGCCGACATCTTCAAGTACCTCAGCTAATAAATAAGTTACTGGTGTTTCACGAGCCCAGTTTACATATGGAATTGTAAGCTTATCTTTCCCTTTTTCAACTTGTAAATCGACATCTTTTTTGTCATCGCTTGAGCCGCATGCTGCTAAAAATGTAGAAACAAGCAAAATAAGTGCCAAGCCGACATATCTTAGTTTTTTCGACATGTTATCAATACTCTCCCTTTTTGTGTTATGTTTTTATGTGTAAACTCAAGTGTTCAAGATGAGTTGAGTTTATCCGCGTTTTTTCTTTTTCGAACCTTGTGTCATACGGTCAAGGATCATCGCAATGATGACAAGTGCAAGTCCACCTTCGAAACCGAGACCAATTCTAACTTGTGTAACCGCACGGTAAACGATTTCTCCAAGCCCTGGTGCCCCAACAAGTGAAGCAATAACAACCATAGATAGAGAAAGCATAATCGTTTGGTTCACACCAGCCATTAATGTTTGTTTAGCAAGTGGTAATTGTACTTTGAATAATCTTTGCCATACAGATGAACCGAATGAGTTCGCAGCTTCAATCAAGTCTCCGTCCACTTGTCTAATACCTAAGTTGGTAAAACGTACAGTCGGTGGCATTGAGAAAATAATCGTTGCCACAACACCCGGAACGATACCAAGACTAAAGAACAGAATAGCCGGTATTAAATAAACGAACGCAGGCATTGTCTGCATGAAGTCCAAAATTGGTGTAATAATCCATTGGGCACGGTTCGATTGTGACATCCAAACCCCAATTGGAATCCCGATCACAACACAAATGAGGACCGAAATAATAATCAATGTTAATGTTTGAATTGTTTCTGGCCAGTAGCCCAAGTTATGAATCAATTCAAGTCCAATAATGGAGAATAGTCCAACTTTCCAACTTGCTGCCCACCATGCAAGTAGTGATATCACTACAATTAAAATATATGGTGAACCCATTGACATTATATTAATAATGCCATCAGCAATTGTTTGAATTGCTACAGATATTGCTTCAAATAACCCTGCAAATGTATCATCTAAAAATTCTACAAACGTTTCTATCCAATCTGACAAAGGAAGTTTTGGAAATATTTGAAACTCATTCATGATGATGTCACCTCCGTTTGAGTAGAGTGGATCATTTCATTATTCCCTGCTAACGCACCCATTACGGCACCTTTTACGACGATACCTCTTAAGCGATTTTCTTCATCGATGACAGCAGGTGGCATCGTTGCATAAGATGTTTTGTCGAATAAATCTGTTAACAATGTGTCTAGTTGAACAGTTACGACATCTTTTTGAATCACATCTTCAATTGATTTTTCTTCTTTAACGGCTTTATCAGCATCATCAGCAGTTACAAATCCGAGAATTTGACGGTTTTTACCTGTGATGTAAATCGAAGAAACACCTTCACTCTTCATGACTTCAAGTGCGACACGTGCCCCTTTTTCAACATTCATACTAACTGGGCGTGTCATAATTTGTTCTGCAGTTAACACTCTTGATAGGTCAACATCTTCAACGAAGCGTTCAACATAATCGTTGGCAGGATCCATTAGAATATCTTCCGGTGTACCTACTTGAACGACACTACCATCTTTCATTAACGCAATTCTGTCCCCAAGACGTAATGCCTCGTTTAAATCATGCGTAATAAAGACAATTGTTTTCTGCATTTTTTCTTGCAAGTCCATCAATTCGTCTTGCATATCTTTACGGATTAGTGGATCCAGTGCACTAAATGCTTCGTCCATTAAAAGAATGTCCGGATCATTCGTAAGTGCCCGCGCCAAACCAACGCGTTGCTTCATCCCACCAGATAACTCGTCAGGATATTTGTCAGTATATCCACCTAAACCAACAAGTTCTAGGGATTCCTTAGCTTTTTTAGCACGCGTTTCTTTGTCAACACCTTGGATTTCTAAACCATACTCTGTGTTTTGGAGAAGTGTTTTGTGAGGAAAAAGCGCAAATTGCTGGAAAACCATACTAATTTTTTTACGTCTTACTTCACGTAATTGTTCTTTGTTCATTTTTACGATGTCTTCTCCGTCAATTTCAATACTGCCTCCAGTCGGCTCGATTAGACGGTTCAACATACGAATAATTGTCGATTTACCACTACCAGAAAGTCCCATAATTACAAAAACCTCTCCAGCGTGAATATCAAATGTTGCTTGGTTCACCCCAACAGTCATACCAGTTTCTGCAAGAATTTCATCTTTCGACTTTTTTTCTTCAAGCAGTTTCAAAGCATGATTGGGATGTTTTCCAAAGATTTTGGTTAATTTATTAACTCTTAATTTAACCAATTTCTCACCCCTATTCAGTTCCCTTCTATAACGAATTCAATAGACTTCATCAAATCCGTTATGTGAAGTTTATTTTTCACAATGGTTATTAGTTTACAACAAAATTCGAAATCACACAAATCAAAGTGCTTATCTCTTAGGTAAATAGTAACTGAATTTTGTGATAATTCAAGCGGTCTTTCCTTAGTACAAAAGTCGAGTAATCCTTGCCATAACGAGGATTACTCAACCTTACATCCTACCTGAGCGAATAATCGTGTATACCATCAGTAAAAACATCAATGTCGCAATCACAAAGCCAAATTCAATGACAGGTAGCTTCATTAAAATTGTTGTCTGACCAGCAATCGCTGAGCCAATGACAAGACCTGCCATCAAAATACTAAATGCGAGTAAAATAATACTAAACGATAAACGATTGCTAATTCTATCCAAACGTGTGAGAGAAGCAGTTAAATCTCGAATATTAATGTCAAATTGTAATTTACCACGTTTTAATGTTTTAGCGATATCGTTAATATCTTGCGGTAATTCTGCAAGATGCTCCGCATTTTCGCTAACCATTTCCCACGTATCTTTTGCCATACTTTTTGGATTATACCGCTGGCGAATTAATTTTTTACCAAAAGGCTCAACCGCTTTCATAATACTAAAATCTGGATCTAAGCGGTCAATCACATCCTCCAACGTTAAAATCACTTTTGCCAAAATCGTAATATCTTTAGGAATTGTCACTTCATGCTTATACGCAATTTGGAAAATCTCTACAATGACTTGACCGAGACTAATCGTCGTTAACGTCGCATCATAATATTGCTCAATTAAATCCTCCAAATCACTTTCTAATAAATCAGCGTCTTGTGCCGTTGACAATATGCCCATTTTTCGAAAAGTCTTGATAATCCCCTTGGCATTGCCACGTTCAACATATAATAATAATGACGTGAAATGAAAACGCATCTGTTTACCAAGCTTGCCCACCATACCAAAATCAATATAAGAGATGCAATTATTCGGTAATACGAGCAAATTCCCCGGATGAGGATCTCCATGGAAAAAGCCATGTGTCAACACTTGATGAAAAATTGAATCTGCTAGCCGTGAAGCAATTTCTTGACGATTATAGCCTTTGGCATCGAGCTCAGCGACATTGGTAATTTTGATACCGTGAATCGCCTCCATCGTGAGCACCTTATCCGTCGTATGAGTCCAATAAATCTTTGGAACATAAATCTCCGGCTGATCAACAAACTGTTTACGAATCCGCTCCGCATTACGACCTTCATTTTCATAATCGAGCTCTTCTTTTAACGAGGTCGAAAATTCTTCAAATCGGTCAGCTACTTGATACGTCCGTGCCCATTTAATCCGGCTTTCCATTAAACCAGCAAGATCACGAATGATCTCAAGATCGGTTTCCACACGTGACTCAATATCTGGTCGTTGGACTTTGACGGCAACTTCAATCCCTGAATGGAGAGTTGCCATATGCACTTGGCCAATTGAAGCAGATGCAATCGGTTCTTCTTCAAATGACTGGTACAACTCATCTAACGAATTGCCAAGTTCAAATTCGAGAATACGCTCTACTTCCGCATAAGGAATGGATTCTACATCATCCTGTAGTTTAGCCAGCTCAAGCGCAACTTCCTTTGGCACTTGATCCCGCCGAGAACTAATCATTTGTCCGAGCTTAATGAACGTAGGTCCAAGTTCCTGCAGCGCACGGCGAAGCTTGACTCCAACGTCGTGTAAATTTGTATTGCCTTGCATCTCGATTTCTTCATCTCTCTTTTTACGCTGTTCCGTCAAACCGAGGCGATACAGTACGTGACTAAAACCATTTTTAAAGAACGCATTTAAAATCTCTCGATAGCGCATTGTATGTCGTAGCCGTTTGCCAATTTTCATGCCAGAACCTCCAATTTTGTATAGTATACCCTTTATGAAAAAATTCACTCATAACTTGATACGTCTAGTATAAGAAAAAAAGCTGCCCACACACAATGTAGCAGCTTTTCTCACAGCTTGATGAAAAGTGAAATTCGTTTTCAGTAGTTGAACAATTTATTGAGAAGTTGAACATGATTTGCGATTGTTAAACAACATGCTCAAATTGTTGAACATGTAAGCTTCGGTCTTGAACGAGCCACAAACATTGTTAAACAAACTCTTTTAAAAGATGAACAGCCTTAACAACTCTTGAACAATTCACTTGATGACTTAAACAATCGAAGCTTGAACCATGACCTCACCAGAAATCTAGAAGACAATCTTTCCTAAATTGGATTGGTTTCAATCAATTCATACACTTTATAAGAACCCGCGCTTTCCTTCACAACGAGCTTCGTACGATAGGTTTGCGTCTCATCCTTATCTGGTTTATGTAGCTTGAATGTCTCCTTAACGGTTACGTTCCATTTTTTATCACCGTCTGCTTCTATTTTTTCAACTTTACTATTAACCCAGCTCTCGGTTATATCTTTTTCATATAAATAATCGATGTATTCCTTTGCTTCCTTATATCGCGGACCTGTTGGATCGATATACGAGCTCACTTCACTAAAATCATGCTCATTGATCGCATCAACACTCGCTTCTGTATAATCATCGATAAATGTCTCAATCTCTTCCTTCACAGAAGCTGCCGCTGCTTTTTCCATCGTTTCTTTGCTCGGCTTAAATGTCTTGCCATCACCTTTTACTTCACCTGTATAGTCGTCATCTCCGTACGAAATAATCGACTCCATTTCTTCAATCTTCCACTGTTTCTGCTTCGTATCATACGATAGACTCATATGCTTACCAATCTCCGTTTTATGTAAACGAGGTTTCTCGTCCTTCGAATGATGATCTGACTCATACACGAACCCCACATCAATCCCTACAATCAATTCTTCGCCATCTAACTCAACATCCATATCATTTCGGTTAATGCGAGCTTTAATAAATTCACCTGTGAAAAATTCATCATCAGCGAGCACAGGTAAATTCGACTTAATCGCATCTTTAGAAATATGTGTTAAGACTTTATCATCTTTTTTCGCCAAAGCTTCAGCATATTGATTCCCGTAATCTTTCAGCAATTTCTTCATATCTGTATATTGTTCTTTTGAAAGCAAGTCTGCATGAATATCCATTTCCGTAGAATCCACTGGGATTTCAGCCGATTTCACTTCGCCCCACGGCATCTTCACAACCGTTTGGACCTTCTGCGATTTATCCAACATCATCGGACCAACCGCTTTTGTCTCACCATCTTCATTAAGCTTGATTTTCTCTTTATTCAATTGAATATAGGCGTCTTTCGTATCAATCTCGGCAACGTTATCAATCGAAAATACGACTTCCCCTACAGGGACAACCATATCCATTAACGTTTCGTCACCTGAAGCATCTACTAGTTCAATGGCTTCATCCTTACTCGTTTCGCCATATTTCCCTTTGAATTCAGCCGCAACATCATAAACACCTGGGGCAAGCGGTCCATAAACAACAC
>DVIO01000060.1 GCA_018711205.1 Candidatus Avamphibacillus intestinigallinarum
TGTGTAATTAAAATGATTTCTGCAAGCTCGTCATTTCCTCTTGGTGCTTGTAAAATACGTTCGAAGCTAATACCAGTATCATTAAATAGTTGTGAAATATTAGCGAATGCACCCAGTTCGTCTTTTACGTGTAAACGTACATAATGTTGTGTGAAGCTTTCTTGTGGTGGTGTTAATTGTTTTCTAAAGCGCGGTTTTACAAAACGCTTTCCATTCACACCAAGACGCATATTTTTAATCACCGCTACGACGTCTGACATTACTGCTGTTGCTGTAGGTAGGCTACCTGCCCCAGGGCCGTAAAACATTGTTTCGCCAACAGCTTCTGCATTTACGTATACAGCGTTAAATTCATTTTCAACTCCTGCTAGAGGGTGACTTTTAGCAAGTAATGTTGGTTCTACACTTACTTCTACTTGTTTGTTATAGAAGCTTGCAAAACCGATTAGTTTCATTGAATATCCTAATTTTTTAGCGTATTTCAAGTCCGTTAAAGAAATACCTGAAATACCACGTACTTCAACATCTTCTAAATCGAAATCTGTTAAAAAGGCAAGACGAGCTAAAATAGCCATTTTACGTGCAGCATCTAGACCTTCAACATCTGAAGTAGGATCTGCTTCTGCAAACCCAAGCTCTTGTGCCTGTGATAAAGCAACATCGTAAGACATGCCTTCTTTATCCATTTTTGTTAATATGTAGTTCGTTGTACCATTAACGATACCCATCACATTTTGGATACGGTCTGACACAAGTCCGTCTGATAGACCACGTAATAGAGGGATACCGCCACCAACACTTGCTTCATAGTATAGATCGCAATTATTTTGACGTGCAGCTTCCTCAAGCTCAGGTCCATGTAAAGCAATTAAATCTTTATTTGCAGTAATTACATGCTTTCCTTGTTCGAAAGCTTGTAAGAGTAATTTACGCGTTTGTTCGATACCACCCATGACTTCTACGATTACATCAATCGTTGGGTCATTTAGTACATCTTCAACATTTGTAGTGAGAAATTCTGGATTGACATCGGCATTACGGGCTTTTTCGATATTACGGACCAAAACACGGTCAACGCTTACGCCACATCCAATTTGGTGTACAAGTTCTTCTTGGTGATCATGAATTAGTTTAATCACACCGGAACCGACAACACCTAAACCTAATAAACCGATTGAAATATTTTCTCTCATGTTCCCACCTCATTCTCTCATTATATATATCTATAAATGCTTAAGCTTAATAGCCATTATAACCTTGTATTGATAAAAAATTCAATAGTTTTTGAGTAGTCAAATAATTTGCCGATTCGACTCCGTGCTTATTCTATTTTGAACTGCTAAAATGGGGATAGTAAAATGTGAAAGGATGACATGAAATGGTGAAAGTTGTATTTGTTTGTTTGGGGAATATATGCCGTTCTCCAATGGCTGAGGCGATATTCCGTCAGCTTGTAAAGGATGAAGGATTAGCAGACCAAATAGAGGTAGATTCAGCCGGAACTTCTGATTGGCATATTGATAGTATACCACATGAAGGAACGCGAAAGATTCTAAATGAATATCAAATTCCGGTAGATGGCATGAAGGCGAGACAGTTTCGTAGTGAAGATTTAGATGAATTTGATTATATCATTGCGATGGACCGTTCGAATATTGAAAATATGCAAGCAATCCATAAGCAAGGGGATCAAGATAAGGTGATCTTACTACTAGATTTAATCGAGGATACAGACGACAAAGATGTGCCAGATCCATTTTTTACAGGTGACTTTGATCAGACATACGATTTGGTAACAAAAGGGACACAAGCACTGCTCGAAAAAATTAAACGTGAACAGCAGTTATGATTAAAATATCCAGCTATACGCATAGCTGGATATTGTTTTATGAAGAATGTATTTGTCGAGCGGTTTGTATCTTAGATTTAATGGAAATGGTTGCGGCTAACAGTGCAATTAACAAGAAAATCCCGCCTGCAACCGGTGTATATATAACACCAGAACGTTCGACAATCATTGAACCGACGAATGAACCAAAAGCAATCCCAAAATGTAATGCAGAATTATTAATACTTTGCTGAATGGCACTCGTCTCCGGTGCTATATTGATTAAATATGTTTGAAGAGCGGGTGTGATAGACCAGCTCATCATCCCCCAAATAACGAGAAGTGCAAAGAATAGCGGTAACCATTTCGGTGATAAAGGTAAAATGAATAGTGTAATGGCGAAGATTGAAATCACACTAATCATAATATGTTTTGCTCCGAATTTATCAGATAAATTTCCGCCAAGCCCACCACCGGTAACAGCGGCAATACCGAATATGAAATAAACAATCATCGTCCACGTACTGCTTAATCCGAGTATATCTTTAACAAAAGGCGTTAAAAACGCATACACAGTTAGATGTCCTGTTAAATAGAAGAACATCGTTAATTGTGCGAATAGGATTTTGCGATTTTTTAAAGTACGGATTTGCGTCATGATGGATACAGCTGGCTGTGCCTGAATATGACCAAGGAATTTTTGCACGCCGAACATAGATAATATCGTTAATAGGGCAATCAATACAAAAGGTGCACGCCATCCAAGTAAATTTCCAAGAAATAGACCAATAGGAAGTCCCAATACAATAGAAGCGCTCGTCCCCATAATGACAAGTCCAATCGCTTTACCAGTATGGTTTCTAGTCACAATTGTTGGGGCAATCGTCATACATAAAACGGCGAGTAGTGAACCACTTAAAGCGCTTAAAATACGTGATGTAAATAACATGAAGAAGTTGATGCTTGAAATCGCAAGTACATTACTTAGGAAAAAGACACATAAAGATATGAGCATAAGTTTTTTGCGATCAACTTTTTCAGTGAAGATTAATAGAATGGGAGCTGCGATTGCAAAGGTTAATGAAAATATTGTAATCAACAGCCCTGCTCGTCCGATGGTTACATTTAAATCGTTGGCAACTAAATCGAGAATGCCCCCGATAATAAGCTCAGCCATCCCAACAACAAAGGAAACAATCGTTAAAAGATACACACGTTTATCCAATGTGAGGCCTCCTTTCTCAAAAAAGTGTAACGAACAGAAATGGTACAATAAGCTTTATTTTACAAGATTGCTCGTAGATACACAATGAAGTGGAAATATTCGTATTTCTTAGTAGAAATAGTGAAAGAATGAAAGGAATCAGGAGACAATTCTATTAAAGAGCATTTTTAGTTTAATTTTGCTATAATTTACACAGACACTTCATCTATATACGAGTATACGAGGAGGATATTGGTGACAAACCAAAAAATGTTAGAAAAAGAAGCGATGCAAATATTGAAAGATACGAGTCGGACATTTTATATTCCGATTAAACTATTAAAACAGCCGTTGCGAAATACGGTTGCCTCAGCATATTTATGTATGCGTGCAATTGATGAAATAGAAGATCACGAAACATTAGAAACAGATGTGAAAACACATTTATTACGTAAAACAAGTATTTTATTAAATGAATCATTTGATGAAACGGCATATAAAGAACTTACTTTACCCTATAAGGAAGAATTACCTGAAGTAACCTTAAGATTAGCAGATTGGATTCATTTTTGCCCAGATGGTGTCGTGAACAAGGTGCAAAAAGCAACTGGCACGATGGCAATTGGTATGGCGAATTGGGCTGAGAAGAATTGGGATGTGCAAACTGAAGAAGATCTTGATGATTACACGTATTATGTAGCAGGACTTGTTGGGGTTATGTTATCAGATATATGGGAATGGTATGACGGAACCGTAACAGACCGCGAATTAGCGATTGGCTACGGAAGAGGATTACAAGCTGTTAATATATTACGTAATGAAAAAGAAGACCTAGCGGAGCGTGGGGTCGGATTCTTCCCAGTAGATTGGTCACGTCAGGATATGTTCGCTTATGCTGAACGTAATTTGGCTAAGGCGGATTTATATATGGAAGATATTAAGACTCGAAATATTACACTGTTTTGTAAGATACCACTAGCGCTAGCAAAACGTACATTAAAAGCATTAAAACGAGGCGAAGAGAAAATTACGCGCGACGAAGTAAAAGAAACTGTTGATGAAATCATGAACGAGTAGATAGGGGTTTAAACATGAAAGAGAAGTTAGCAAGTGAGTCGGTCACAATCCAGGACCGACTTGTACAACCAGGAGATACAAATCACATCGGTACAGTTTTTGGAGGAAATGTACTTGCTTATGTGGATGAGGTAGCGGCACTTGCGGCGATGAAGCATTCTAATCAAACAGTAGTCACAGCGTCATTTGACTCAGTGGACTTTGTTTCACCAGCTAAATCAGGTGATATGTTACATATCGAAGGAGTTGTTACTTACACTGGCCGTACCTCTATGGAAGTATATGTGCAGGTGACTGCGCACAACATCCTTTCAGGGGAAGCCCATTTAACAGCGAAGTCATTTGTAACGATGGTCGCTGTGAATGAAGAGGGACGACCAGTCCCGGTTCCAAAAGTTATTCCACAGACGGATGAAGAAATTAGATTATATAAAACAGCTCCAATGCGAAAAGAGGCTCGTTTAAACCGCAAAGAATATCAATAAGGGTAAGCGGATTCAATTAGTTGTATTTAAAAAGTGTACAATTTACAATGAAAATAAGGATGTATGTTAAGGAGGAATAATCAATGTCTACATTAGTGGAACTTACTTCAACAGAAGATTTTGATAAAGTTTGGGAACAATCAACAAAAGAACCTGTACTCGTATTTAAACAAAGTACAACTTGCCCAATTAGTGCGGCGGCATTTGAAGAATATCAAAACTATCTTAAAGAAGATGGTCAAGATGGTTCAGGATATTTCTTGAAAGTACGTGAGAGTCGTGATGTTTCAAACCATGTGGCTGACGTTACAGCATTACAACATCAATCACCACAATTCCTATTGATTAAAGATAAATCAGTTGTATGGAATGCTTCACACGACAAGATTACAGCGGATGCGATTAAAGCAGAAGTTGCTAAAGCGTAAATAATGCCAGCAGAAAACAACACTAGGGTCTGTTTAGATCTTAGTGTTTTTTAATGAATAATTATCAGCTTAATGCATTATAAAAAATATATAGACATATGTATTGTAATCGATTAATATAGAAAAGCTGAGTACATGTACGTTAGAATAAAGGAGACCTTTTATGGAAACAAAAGAAACATATGAATTCATTGCAGAAGATCCGAAAGTTAATGTTCGACCCATTGTTATATCAATTATAATCGGAGCCTTTTTTGCAATTTTAAATGAAACGCTATTAAATATTGCGTTGACTACATTAATGAAAGAGTTTGATGTCTCATTAACATCTGTTCAGTGGATGGCAACAGGCTTTATGCTCGTAATGGGTATCGTAATCCCGATATCGGCTTTATTATTACAATGGTTTACGACAAGACAAATGTTTCTTGGAACAATGTCAGTGTTTACAATTGGAACGATTATTTGTGCAGCGGCGCCCGTATTCCCGGTTCTGATTGCTGGTAGAATGTTACAGGCAGTAGGAACAGGTCTGTTAATGCCGATTATCTTTAATACATTTCTACTAATTTATCCACCCCATAGAAGAGGGGCGGTAATGGGAGTGGTCGGTCTTGTCATTATGTTCGCTCCTGCTATTGGCCCGACGTTATCTGGTATTATTGTAGAACATTTAGGCTGGCGCTTTTTGTTTATTACAGTGATTCCCTTTGCACTATTTTCAATTATCTTTGCTTATAAGTATTTGGTAAATGTGTCAGAAGTGACAAAACCAAAAATTGATTTTATTTCAATGCTATTTTCAACAATTGGTTTTGGTGGAATTGTGTATGGGTTTAGTGCAGCTGGTGGATATGATGAAGGATTTCTTGCCCCAATCGTCTTAACATCGATTATTGTTGGGGGTCTTTCGATTATTTGCTTTGTGATTCGTCAGCTAAAAGTGGAAGAACCCTTAATGGATTTACGGGTATTCCGTTTTCCAATGTTTACGATTGGTGTATTAATGTTTGTGTTAATTATTATGATCATGTTCAGTTCAGAGCTGATTTTACCGCTATATATGCAAGGCCCATTATTATTAACGGCTGCAACAGCCGGGCTTGTTTTACTCCCAGGAAGTTTATTGAATGGTTTGATGTCACCTATTACTGGAAAACTATTCGATAAATTTGGACCAAGGGTATTAATGATTCCAGCAACCATTGTCCTGAGTACGATTATGTTTTTATTCAGAAGCTTTTTAACAGAACATACGAGTTTACCGTTCATCATTGGTTGTTATATGTTATTAATGTTATCCGTTTCAGCGATTATGATGCCGAGTCAGACGAATGGATTAAACCAATTGCCAAAACGTTTATATCCACATGGAACAGCTGTGATGTCTACGATTCAACCTGTAGCAGGGGCGATTGGTGTGTCGGTGTTTATTAGTATTATGAATGCTGAACAAACGCGCTACTTAAGTAATCAAGCAAATCCGACAAATCCCCAAGTGATATCGGATGCAATGATTTCGGGTGTGCAACTCGTGTATACGATTGGATTCATTATTGCACTTGTTGCCTTTGTGTTAACATTATTTGTTCATCGTGCTGAGCCGATTGAAGATCATGATGCGACCCAAGCTGAATAAATGATGATGTAAGCTTATCAATCCTACGAGGTTGGTAAGCTTTTTTAAATATAATATTGTAAACGCTTTCAATTTGTGGCATATTAAAATAGTATGAAATCTAAGTACAAAAATTTGAGGAGGTATAACATGATTCCATACAAAACTAAATCAATGATGAAGCATTTGCTGTTTGCAATGGCAATCATCCTAACATTTGGTATGATGACGACGCCAGTCACTGTCTTTGCTGATTCTGCTGTGACAGAACAAGATACAGAGACAAAAACGATTGCAGCCATTCGTGATCTTCCAGATGAAACAACTGTAACGACATCTGGAATCGTTACCGCAGATGCGAAGTCGATTAGTAATGGAAAGCAATTATCTACATACATCCAAGATGAAACAGGTGGTATTAACATTTTCGCTTATGATAGATCTGATTTTCCAGATTTGAAAAAAGGCGATAAAGTGACAACTACAGGTTCACTTAAAACATATAAAGGCTTAAAGGAACTTGTTCCAACAGAAATAGAAGTGATCTCATCAAATGAGGCTTTACCAGAACCAAAAGAGATTACCTTAGAAGATTTGCAGTCTGAGGAGACAGCGAAAAAATATGAAGGACAATTGGTTAAGGTAAAAGGGAATGCGAGACAGGTTCCTAGTAGTGCAGCAGGCGGTGGTTATAATGTTTCGTTTGTAGATGAAGCGTACAATGGGACAACATTACGTGTGATGGAAAATGCACTTGATATTTCTAAGATTGAAGAAGGGAAATGGTATGAGGTCACTGCGATTGTTGGTCGCTATGATAGTTATCAGCTTATCCCAACAGAGGCCTCAGATATTAAATTAAGCGAGACGCAACCTGAGCTACCGAGTCCAGCAGGAACCTATACAGCGAAGGTTGGCAGTGTGACGGATGGAGATACCATTGAGTTAGAGCATCCAGTCATCGGTACAACACGTGTACGTTTATTAAATATGGACTCTGCAGAAACATATCCTCCCAATAATACAGATTACCGTCGTAAAGAGATTAATGACAATCAAAAACAACATGGCGATGCAGCAACAGACTATATTCAAGAATTAATTTCAGTAGGCGATGAAGTAGATCTTGAGGTAGGAGAAGAAGCGACAGATGCGTACGGTCGTTTGTTAGCTGAAGTCGTTCGAAAAGATGGTATGAACATTAACTTAGAGATGGTGAAAAAAGGCCATGCGACGACATATTTTATCGCACCAATTGATGAAACAGCTTATCCGAAATATCAAGCGGCTGTAAAAGAGGCAAAAGACCAAGGACTTGGCATTTGGAATCCCGATAATCCATTAATCGAACAACCTTTTGAATGGCGAGTAAAAGATGATGGAAAATCATTTAATAAATACATTGGAAATTCGGATACTAAAGAATTGGTTGAACCAGATGATTGGGAAACAGTTCCTGTAGAAAAACGAATTTTCTTCTGGAATAAAGAAGAAGGTCTTGATGCAGGCTATACACTAACAGATGGTAATGATGGAACAGATCCCGAAGAACCGGAAAATCCTGATACAGGAGACGAATCTGAAAAAACGATTACGCCAACACAACAATATGGTCCAGCTAAAATTAAGACTGAAGAATTAAATGATTTAACAAAAGGTAGTACACTTACGATCGACTTAAAAAATAATAAGCAAAACGCTTTATTGCTTATGTATGACCAAGTGAAATTGTTAAAGGAAAAAGAAGTTACATTAATCGTGAAAAGTGATGAGCATGAACAGACATATGATATGAAAGAACAACGTAATGGCACAATGCATGTCCGACTCTCTAAATACGGTCAACATAATGGCAATCAAAATGGGCAAGGTGGCAATCAGCATAATGGTGGCCAAAACCAAAATGGCCAGGGTGGCAACCAACATAATGGTGGTCAACATCATAACAACCAAGGTCAGCAAAATCATAAGGGACAGGATTACCAAAACGGACATAAATATGATGGTAAGCAACACCAATCTGCTTCGTAAGAAAGTAATGATTTAGATGGAAGCTTAATCAATCGAATCATCATTTAACCAAAAAGACTCTAATGACAATTATCATTCGTCATTAGAGTCTTTTGAAATGGAGCATATCGGGCTCGAACCGATGACCTCTTCACTGCCAGCGAAGCGCTCTCCCAGCTGAGCTAATGCCCCGTATATGATTACGACCATATTATAGCGAGTATTTCGAAAGGACGCAAGTTTGCTTAAGATAGCACTTCCGAATTGAACGCTGATTCATGTCAATTCGGAAGTAGCTTTATCTACTCAGCAAGTAACGTAGCTAGAATCGCTTTATGTGCGTGCAAACGATTTTCTGCTTGATCAAAGACTACGGAATGCTTTCCATCAATAACGCCAGCACTCACTTCTTCATCTCGATGTGCAGGTAGACAATGGAAGAAGAGGACATCTTCATTCGCATTTGCTAGTAATGTTTCATTTACTTGGAACTGAGCAAAGGCTTCTTTTCGTTCTTCCGCACTATCTTCAAAGCCCATGCTTGCCCAAACATCGGTATAAACGACATCAGCATTTGTAATACCCGAGACAGGATCGTTCGTTTGTACAATCGTTGCACCAGTCAGTTTTGCTTTTTCTTCAGCTTTTTCTAAGATGGCTGGATCAACCTCATACCCTTTAGGAACTGCAATGGTGCAATCAATGCCCATTGTTGCACAACCGTATAATAAGGAGTGGGCCATATTGTTTCCATCACCAACATATACGAGCTTATGTCCGGCAAGTGAGCCTTTTTTCTCCTGAAGTGTAATCAAGTCAGCCAGTACTTGGCAAGGATGGTATTGGTCTGTAAGGCCATTGATTACGGGAATTGAAGCGGATTCACTTAATCCTTCTACAATCTCATGGCCAAATGTGCGAATCATAATCCCATCAACGAACCTTGATAATACTTTCGCTGTATCTGGAATGGTTTCACGTTTTCCGACTTGAATTTCATCCTTACTAATAAACATAGCGTGTCCGCCTAAGTGGTACATAGCTGCTTCAAAAGAGACGCGAGTACGCATAGATGATTTTTCAAAAATCATAGCAAGTGTTTTACCTTCTAAATATTGATGAGGTGTCCCTGCTTTTTTTAATTGTTTTAAATGAATCGCATAATCAATTAAAAATTGTATTTCTTCTTGTGTGTAATCATCTAATGTTAAGAAATGCTTGTTTTTAATTTTAGTTTTCGCTAATTGTTGATAATCCATGTCTGTCATGCTTTCACGTCCTTTTCTAGCAAAAATGTTATGACTTATTTAAAACTGTGGTAATCAGTTCTACGGCCTTGTCGATTTCTTTATATTGAATGGTTAAAGGGGGTAAAAGTCTGATTACGTTTGTGCCTGCACTTAAGACGAGTAAACCTTCTTTTAATAATGCTTGCACAAAAGGTGAAGCTGCCTCTTCATGCTCAATTCCAACCATTAGACCAGCGCCACGAATGTCTTTAATAGCTGGATTATGCTCTAGTTTATGTTTGAGTGCGTTACATAAATACGTGCTTTTTTCTTCAACTTCTTTAAGAAAGTCATCTGCGAAAATGGTGTCGATGACTTCGTTTGCAGCAGCAAGAGAGAGAGGATTCCCACCAAAAGTAGATCCGTGACTACCAGGTCCAAATTCTTCGCCTAGTGCTTGTTTTGCGACCATTGCGCCGATGGGTAAACCGTTACCGAGACCTTTTGCTAATGTAATAATATCAGGTTGTAAGCCGTAATGTTCATACGCAAAACGTTTCCCCGTTCTGCCGATGCCAGTTTGAATCTCATCTACGATAATCAGGATGTTGTGTTTTTGGGCAACATGTTTAATTGTATCTATAAACGCTTGTTCTGCAGGGATGACACCACCTTCACCTTGGATCATCTCTAACATAATGGCAGCTGTTTGATCATCTGCGATAGTTTCTAACGCTTCACTATCATTATAATTGGTATATACGAAAGTTTCGAGCAAAGGGCCAAAACCTTTTTGAATTTTTTCTTGACCCGTTGCGGCCATTGTTGCAAAAGTTCGGCCATGGAATGATTGATCAAATGTAATAATCTTTGACTTGCCAGTAGCTTTACGCGCTAACTTAATGGCAGCTTCGTTTGCCTCAGCTCCACTGTTAGCAAAAAAGACATAATCGCCAACACTATGATGAGCTAGTTTGGTGGCGACTGTCTCTTGTATCGGCATATGATATAAATTCGACATATGCCAGTATTGATTTAATTGTGATTCGACTGCTTTTTGTACATTAGGATGACGATGTCCTAAGTTTAAAACGCCAATACCTGCTGCACAATCTAAATATTGTTTTCCATCGATATCTGTTACGGTTACACCAGTAGCTTCTTTAACTGATAAATCTAAGCGTGCGTATGTTGGAAATAAATGTGTCATGATTGATTCACCTCAACTGTTTTTCGGATAATGGTGCCGACAAATGATGTATTAGAACGTAAGGAAGAATCCTTTCCGTTTACAATGGCGACTTCGTGGAGGTCTGTATTTAAGCTAGCTATTGCCGCTTGAACTTTCGGAATCATCCCTCCGTAGATGATACCTGATTGAATCAATTCCTCTACTTCTTGTTCTGTAACAAATTCAAGTAATTCTTCTTGATGCATAATGCCTGGAACATCGGTTACAAAAATCAGCTGTTTCGCATTTAAGGCACGAGCAACAGCGCCAGCTGCAGTATCAGCATTCACATTGAATCTTGACCCATCTTCACCTAATGCGATAGGTGCAATAACTGGAACAATATCAAGTTCCAGCAATTGATGAATGAATGCTTCATTCACTTTGGTAATGTCACCAACCAGCCCATAACGTTCATAATGAATCGCTTCAGCTGTTAACAAATTTGCATCTGCTCCAGAAATTCCGACAGACTTAATTTCAGCGTCATTTAGTCGTTTTGTTAGTGAATTGTTAATGGTTCCTGTTAAAATCATTTCAACAACATCCATCACATCTTCAGTTGTCTTTCGAAGTCCGTCGATGAATTCTGTTTCAATTTCTAGCTTTGTGAGCATTTCTTTAATCGCAGGGCCACCACCGTGAACGATCACTGGTTTAAGTCCAGCTTTTTTTAACGTTGCAATATTTTCAAAAAAGCAACTTGATAATTCATCGACAGTACTTCCACCACATTTTAAAACAATGATATCGCTCACAGTGATCCCTCCTTTTTAAGATCGGTAGCTGGCGTTGATTTTGACATAATCATATGTTAGGTCACAACCCCAAGCTTTACCGCTTTTGTCTCCAAGTTTTACATCGATATATATTTGAATCGTATCTTGTTCTAAATAATGTGTTGCAGTTTCTTCATCAAAAGTGACAGGTGAGCCAGCTTCTAACATTTGAATGTCCCCAATCGCGACGTCAATGACATTTGGATTGATTGGGACTCCGCTATATCCAATCGCCGCTAAAATTCTCCCCCAATTGGCATCGGCGCCGTACATGGCTGTTTTAACAAGAGAAGAGCCGACAACAGATTTCGCAATTTTGACCGCGTCATTTGTTGAGCTGGCATGATTGACCACAACCTCAATCAATTTCGTTGCGCCTTCACCGTCTTTGGCAATCATTTTGGCTAAATCTTCTGAAACTTGTTGCAATAATTCGATGAAAATCGGCCAATCTTCACTTTGTGGGGTGAGTGGTGCATTATTGGCACAACCATTTGCCATGACGATAACTGTATCGTTTGTTGATGTGTCCCCATCAACTGTTACGCAATTAAATGTTTTGTTCACTGTTTCGTTTAAAGCTTGTTGTAAGTATGTAGCATCGATGTTAAGGTCTGTCGTTATAAATGAAAGCAT
>DVIO01000004.1 GCA_018711205.1 Candidatus Avamphibacillus intestinigallinarum
ACACATAAAGGACAGGAAAAACTACATCATGCATTTGACGCACAACTTTCCTTTCAATCTTCTTTTTTTGATGAAAGTCTATCGAAAGAAGAACAAAAGACATTGTATACATTAATGTCTAAGGTCCAAAAAAACAGTGAACAGAAAATGATACGCAAATAAATTTTTTTACAATATCAATTGACTAGTCAATTGATAATAGAGGAGGGTGTATGATGCACAATATTCTGGGATATCATCATATTTCAATGCTGACTAAAGATATCAAAGAGAATCATTATTTTTATCATGATGTGCTTGGTTTACGACGGGTAAACATCACTGTGAATCAAGATAAACCTTCTATGTATCATGTGTTTTACGGAGATAGATTAGGGCATCCGGGCACAGAATTATCATTTTTTGAAATGCCATTAGCGGGACGTACTCATCGTGGTACAAATGCGATTACGAAAATTGGATTACTTGTATCATCAGAGGAAAGCTTACTATATTGGAAAGCACGTTTTGAAGAATATGATGTAGAACATGGAACAATTACAAAGTATATGAATAAAAGAGCCTTATCTTTTGAGGATTCTGAAGGCTTACGGATGGTGTTATTAGTATCTGGTGAGGACAGACTAGAGAATTGGGAACCATGGGATGAGTCAGATGTTCCAGTAGCACATCAAATACAAGGCATGGGATCTGTGGAGATGACCGTACGTAAACCTGAAAAACTAGCGAAAACATTGCAGGAATTGCTTGGATATCAAGAAGTGTTAAGAACCACAGAGGCAGTCGCTTTTCAATCAACTCAAGGTCAAGTATGTGGAGAAATTGTCGTAAAACATCTAGAAGGAGCGACTGAAAAACCGGGGCGTGGCAGCATTCATCACTTAGCCATTCGTGTACAAAATGAAGAGGCACTTCAATATTGGGAAGAACGAGTACGGGAACGTGGCTTATCCTCCTCTGGTATCATTGATCGGTTTTATTTTAAAAGTTTATATTTTCGTGAATCAAATGGCATTTTATTTGAAATTGCCACAGACGGTCCAGGTTTTACAGTAAATCGTAAACCTGAGGACTTAGGTGAAAGATTAGAGCTACCACCGTTTTTGGAAAAACGTCGTGCTGAAATTGAAAGAAGACTAAAACCAATAGAGGAGAATGAATGATGGAAAAATACCGAATAAACCCATCTAAAGGTATGGAATTTGGACTATATTCTTTAGGCGATCATACAGTTAATCCGCTAACAGGAGAACGTATTTCGGCCCAGCAAAGAATCCAAGAGTTAATTGAAATGAGTCAGTTGGCAGAGCAAGCAGGTATCGATGTATTTGGAGTTGGAGAAAGTCATCAAACTCATTTCACAACACAAGCCCATACGGTTTTACTAGGTGCGATTGCACAAGCAACAAGTAAAATTAAAGTGACGAGCTCTTCAACTGTTTTGAGTGTTTCCGATCCTGTACGTGTGTATGAAGACTTTGCAACGCTTGACTTAATTTCAGACGGTCGAGCGGAAATTGTAGCGGGTAGAGGCTCACGAGTAGGTGCATATCATTTACTTGGTGTCGATTTACAAGATTATGAGGAAATTTTTGAAGAAAAACTAGAGTTACTTAAACAAATAAACGAGGAAGATTATATTACGTGGCAAGGAGCATTTCGGGCGCCACTAAAAAACGCACAAATTTTACCACAGCCTAAACATGGTTCATTGCCTATTTGGCGTGCAGTAGGTGGACCCCCTGCAAGTGCGATTAAAGCAGGTTATATGGGCATACCGATGATGTTAACAACATTGGGCGGCCCAGCTATTAATTTTAAACATTCTGTAGATGCTTATCGAGAAACAGCAGAAGAAAACGGTCATGATTCAAGTACATTACCAATTGGGACAACGAGCTTATTCTATGTCGCCGATACAACCAAAGAAGCATTGAAAGGCATGTACCCACATATTAATAGTGGTTTTGAAGCGATCAGAGGAGGAGGCTATCCGAAACAGCAATTTGCGCAAGCCCCAGACACACGTGATGCTTTAATGGTCGGAAGTACACAACAAATTATTGAAAAACTACTATATCAATATGAGCTGTACGGTATGCAACGCTTTATGGCACAACTTGATTTTGGTGGTGTACCATTTGATAAAATTATGAAAAATATTGAAATCATTGGTGAAGAAATTATTCCAGCGATTAAAAAATATACAGCGAAATAATCTATGCTACTGGTCATCAGAGTGTAGTAAAAAGGTACGTTGAGATGAGAAAATATCATTCAAATTTTAGAAGGAGGAAAATAACATGAAAATTGTGATGCTATCAGGGTCGATTGTAGGTTCAAAAACAAAGACGGCCATGCTTAAAGCAATGGAGATGTTTTCAAGAGCTTATCCTGAACATGAGGCGGTACTTCTCGATCTAGCAGAGTATACGCTAGAATTTAGTGATGGACGCAATTATATGGAATATGAGGGAGATACAAAATATGTAACAGAAACGATTATGGCAGCTGATGCGCTTATAATCGGAACGCCGATATTCCAGGCTTCTATTCCAGCAACTTTAAAAAATATCTTTGATTTACTACCTGTTAATGCGTTTCGTGACAAAGTGGTGGGTACGGTTGTAACAGCGGGATCCGCAAAACACTTTTTAATCGTGGAACAACAATTAAAACCAATCTTGGCATATATGAAAGCCCATATCGTACCGACTTATGTGTTTATTGAAGAAAAAGATTTTCTACGCAAGGAAATTGTGAATGATGATATTTTATTCCGTTTAGAACGATTGGTTGAAGATACTGTTTTAACAGTAGAAGCCTTTGACACAATTCGTATGAAGCAAGATGAAAAATATGATTTTTAAGGTAGTGAGGAGAGAGAATTAATGGTGTTTTCTATTATTTTACAAATATTATTAGGAATTGGATTTATTATGTTCGGTTATCAAAAATTCGTATCTGAAGATATGAAGCAAGGATTTAAGTATTTCGGATATGGTGATGGTTTCCGTTTATTCACTGGTTTCTTTGAAATCCTTTCAGCCGTCATTGTGATTGTCGGCATTTGGGTTAAACCTTTCGCAGCAGTTGGTGGTATCATGATTGTTGTCACGATGATAGGTGCTATTTTAACGCATATTAAGATGAAAGATACTGTGAAAAATATGATGATGCCAATCATTTTACTTATACTAGGAGTCATTGTGCTCATCATAAATGGGTCCTATTTATTTTAAGAAGCATCCTACCCTTGGAATGTTAATTTTATAACATTTCGAGGGTTTTTATTTGGCTGAAAAAAATATATTTTATTTTAAAACCATATATTGCATATTTACATTTTATCTTCATATGCTAAAATAGGAACAAACGTTCCTATTTCAAATACGGAGGTTTAAGTATGGAAAATATATATGTAAAGTCAATGCAAGAAAGGCTACCCATTGAAGTCATTTATATAAATAAACATGGAATCATCACTCAAAGAATGATACGTGTGCTTCGCTACAATGATGCATATATAAAGGGATATTGTTATACAAAGCGTCACATACGTACATTTAAACGCGATAATATTTTATCAGTAGATTTCATTAGAAGTCGGATGGGAGCATGATGATGAATAAATTAAGTAAAGGCAGCAATATGATGTGGGAGTCCAGCAGAATGATGATTCCAGAACATAAGGCGGCATTGAATCAAATGCATCAACAACAAAAAAAGCTTAATAAAACCATTTTAGACGAACAAGAAAAAGAAATATTAAATGACAAATTACATTTGGCAAATACACATCAGCTAACCATCCAAATTGATTACTTTAAGGATGGTTGGATTGAACAAGCAATCGGAAAAATTAAACAGATCAATATACAGCAACAAACATTGCATCTACAGGATGCTGAACGAACGGTAATCAGCTTTGAAAATCTTTTAAAAATTGATATTTTGTCGTGAAGTATGTTAAATAACACAAGTCAAGTAGAGCGTGAAGAAATAGCATGCTGCGTTGAATGATGATGAATGTCTGGATAGCACTTTCTTTAATGTTTTTCTTTTTGTATTCTCTATATAGGACTAATATGCAGGGAGATTAAAGGGAGACATTATCATGAAGAAGTTATTTGTATTCATATGTATTATAATGCTTATGGTCGCCTGTAATAGTGATGAAGAGAGACATATAAAAGTGGCTGATGAATTAACATTTAAAGAATTTAATATTCATATGCAAAACGCAATGGTGTATCAAAAAGACGGAAGGGATTATATCGATATATCATTTAATTGGTTAAATCGTATTGGTATGAAGGCAACATTACCAAAAGTAACGCAAGTCGATGTTGAACAAGACGATGAATTACTGGATGAGGTGAGTAACGCTTGGGACGATCCGAATGGTGATGTTCGTTTTGTGACGGGAAATAACGCTAGTTGGAAAATCAAGCTAACCTATGCGTTAAAAAATACTGATGATCCAGTAAAAATAATATTTGACCCCGTTACTAGATATGATAATCATAAAGCGGTTGAAATTGAGATTAATTAGCATAGCTTGTAATGAACAATTTGTTTAATTAATGAACTGAATAAAATTAGTAGAATTATGAATGAAGTTTGATTACGATACAATAAAAATAAAACCCTAGACATGGCGTGACAACACGCCTTCTAAGGTTTTAATAATAATCTCCCCTGATTCTTTTAGTCTTTCAAAGGAATCCCCATATACTTCGTAGTTGCTTTTACTATGTTTAAGACCAATGTAATGAAGTGCCTAATGACGCTACAAGTGTAGATGATTAGATTTAGCGAAGTATATGAGCAAAGATTCGAACGGTAAGATTACACGTAGTAGACATATTGTTGAAATATTACCAGATGGACTAGCCCGAATAGAAGCCGATTTGATTTTAAGAGTATTCATTCAATCTCATTTAGGAGGGACATTATGAAAATCCAAGTGAGAACACATTCAGAAGATAACGATACATTTGAAGATGAGGAATATGATACGAATAAAAAATTAACAGAACTTACTGACGAAACAAACTAATTTATTAAAATCGGATCAAATATTTATAGCAAGATTGAATTGAAAAGTATTAAAGTACCGGAAGAAGAAGCTGGTTCAGAGCATAAGTCAGGGGATAAAGAACAAGAACCAGAAGAAAGTCCACAAGAAGAGGCAGAAGCAGACAATGAATAAAGCCTTTTACCCTAAAATAAGAAACTATGTTATACTAGTGATAGTTCGAATAAGTAATAAATTATTTTTTAATGTTATCCACACTGGCGCAACTAAGGGGTTGCAAGGATGTATGAGTAGGAAGGGCTTACATTGTTTGATTTTATTAAAGGCCCGCGGCAATTTATTTAGGAATTCGAAATATAAAGGCATCCTGGAGG
>DVIO01000061.1 GCA_018711205.1 Candidatus Avamphibacillus intestinigallinarum
CAAACTTCCCGAATCGCCTTCGTCGGAACGACTACGATAATGGCATCAACATCTTGAACAGCTTTTCCAATATTCGAATACGCCGTAATCCCTTCAGGAATATCTGTATTTAAATACTTTTTATTTGTATGCTGCTGATTGATTTCATCAGCTTGTTCTTGTCTATGTGTCCACAATCGTACTTCATGTTGATTATCTGCTAAAACGATAGCAAGAGCTGTCCCCCAGCTTCCTGCACCTAGCACTGCTATACGTTTCATATAAATTCCTCCTACTGTCTTTTACGTGCAAATATTTTAATCGGTGTTCCGATAAATCCAAATGCATTACGAATTTGATTTTCTAAAAATCGCTTATATGAAAAGTGCATGAGTTCAGGATCATTTACAAAAATAGCAAATGAAGGTGGTTGAACTGAAACTTGTGCAGCATACAACACTTTCAAACGTTGTCCTTTTACGGTCGGAGTTGGATTAACTGCCAATGCATCCATAATAACATCATTTAACACACTTGTTTGGATACGTTTTGAATGATTTTCACTAACTGTTTTAATTACTGGAATTAAAGTATGCAGGCGCTTTTTCGTTTTTGCCGATAAAAACACGATAGGTGCGTAATCTAAAAATTGAAAATGACTGCGAACTTTTTGCTCGAATTCTTGATACGTTTTATCGTCCTTATCGACAGTATCCCATTTATTCACCACGATGATAACACCTTTTCCAGCCTCATGAGCATAACCGGCAATTTTTTTATCCTGCTCACGAATGCCTGTTTCAGCATCTAATAATACCAACACAACATCTGAACGTTCAATCGCCTTTAAGGCTCGAAGTACACTATATTTCTCAGTTGTTTCGTACACCTTACCTCGTTTTCTCATACCCGCTGTATCAATGATGATAAATTCTTCTCCATCACGCTTTAAAGATGTATCAATCGCATCTCTTGTTGTACCTTCTATATCACTTACAATAACCCGCTCTTCATTTAAAATAGCGTTGACTAAAGATGATTTACCAACATTAGGGCGACCAATTAAACTAAAATGAATAATATCTTCTTCAGCTTCATTCATATCTTTAACTGGAAAGTGTTCCACTACTTTATCTAACAGATCACCGAGTCCTAATCCATGAGAACCAGAAATCGGATACGGTTCTCCAAAGCCAATGGCATAATATTCATAAATTTCCTCACGCATTTTTGGGTTGTCCATCTTATTAACCCCAAGAACGACTGGTTTATTTGATTTAAAAAGTAATTTGGCTACTTCTTCGTCAGCTGCAGTAATATTTTCTTTTGCATTTAATAAGAAAATAATAACATCCGCTTCATCAATTGCAATTTCAGCTTGATAACGCATCTGCTGTAATAAAGGCTCATCACCGATTTCAATCCCACCTGTATCAATGACATCAAATTTATGATTGAGCCACTCTGCTTCAGCATAAATTCGATCTCTCGTTACCCCAGGTTTATCTTCAACAATTGAAATACGTTCGCCAACTAAACGATTAAAAATAGTCGATTTCCCAACATTTGGTCTGCCGACAATTGCAACTATAGGTTTCCTCATTAAGGAACATCCTCTCTCTTACTACACAATATTAAAACGGTAATATATTATATTTATGTTCAAAGCTATCTAGCTTTATCCATTTTAGCAAAGCTTAAGTATATTCACAACGAAAATTATGTAAACGGCTTCTATGTAAGTATTTGATTTTTAACTACAAATTAAACAAAAAAAGTTGTAGAAGAAAATTCTTCTACAACCTTTTATTTATATTTATTAAGTTGATCTCCAATCATATCACCAAGCGAAAATCCGCTTTGATCTTCATCTTTTTGATACTTCTCAAATTCAGCTTTAGTCGCCGCTTTTTCTACTTCTTTTATACTTAAAGAAATTCTATGCTCATCTGGGTTAACATCAAGGACCTTCACTTCTACTGTTTCGCCAACAGTCAGTGCTTCACTAGGTTTGGCAATATGACGTGTTGATATTTCTGAAATATGAACAAGACCTTCAATGCTCGGTAACACTTCTACAAATGCACCAAAGTCTACTAATCGTTTTACTGTACCTTCTAATGTTTGACCTTGCTTAATTTGATTGGCAACTTCATCCCAAGGTCCTGGTAATACTTTTTTACGTGATAATGAAATACGTTCATTATCGCGATCTACTGAAAGAACCTCAACTTCAATCGAATCTCCTTCTTTAACCACATCTGAAGCTTTAGCGACATGTTCATGCGATAATTCTGAAATATGCACTAAACCATCAATCCCACCTAAATTGACAAATGCTCCAAAATCAGTCAAACGTTGTACGGTTCCTGTTAATACTTGACCAGATTCCAATGAATCAACTAACGCTTGTTTTTGTTTAACTTCTTCTGCTTCCGTTACCGCTCGATGTGATAGGATAACTCGATTTTTCGCCTCATCAAGTTCAATAATTTTAACGGTAAGTGATTTTCCTTTATAATCTGAGAAATCTTCAACAAAGTGTGTTTCCACTTGAGATGCTGGAATAAAGCCACGCAATCCAATATCAGCGACTAAGCCACCTTTAACAATCTCAGATACTTCTACATCAAAAGATTGATTGCTTTCGTATTTTTCATTTAAACTGTCCCAAGCTTTTTTTGAATCTAATTTCTTTTTAGACAGAATAACCTCTTCATCTTCTAATTTGGTAACCTCAGCAGCTAATTCATCTCCGACTGAAAAGGACTCGGTAATATTTTCGATATGAGTATTGGCTAATTCACCAATTGGAATAATACCTTCAGTTTTATAACCAAAGTCAAGCAGTACTTCCTTATCCTCTATTTTTGCAATTTTACCAGTTACGGCGTCACCAACTTGTAAATTTTCTAAATCATAATTGAATTCTGTCATTTACTTTTCCTCCTCTACATAACCATAAAACAATACTTCTTTTAATGTGAAATACTCGAAATCAATTGTCAAGTGATATCCTTCATACTGCCTTATCTATACTTAAATTTCGAATATCATCCATAATTAGATCTGCTGCCTCTTGTGGTGAAGCTTTTTGATTTTTTAACTCATCCATATTGACAGGCTTTCCATAAATCACGTGAATTTTTCCAAATAGTTTATATGGCCCAATGATACGACAAGGAATTACAGTTGCATCAGAACGCAATGCGAAAAAACCGGCTCCCGCTAACGCTTTGCCAATCTCTCCGTCTTTACTTCGTCTGCCTTCAGGAAACAATCCCATCACTTGGTCATCTTTTAAAAGTTTCAAGCCAGATTTTAAAGCCTTTCGGTCACTCAAGCCACGTTTTACTGGAAATGCACGTATCTTAAACATCAATTTCCCTAAAATTGGTTTTTCAAACAATTCGGCCTTCGCCATAAATGATACAGGTCTTTTTGAAGTGATACCAACTAAAGGTGGGTCAAAATTTGAAATATGATTTGTACAAATAATGACTGGCCCATTTTGAGGTACATGCTCTTTTCCACTTACTTTTATTCTAAATAACACATGATAAATAATCATACAGATCCCTTTACCGATATTATATATACTCATGTGCATACCCCTTTATTCATTTTTGCCCAAACGTTGTTTTGCAATATGTAAAATCTCTTCAGCCACCTGTTGAATAGATAAACTCGTTGTATCAATTTCTATGGCATCTTCAGCTTTAATAAGTGGAGAAAATTCACGTTGACGATCTTGTTCATCGCGCGCTTCTATTTCCTGTTTTAACTGTTCAAGCTCAACTCGGAAGCCTTTTTCTTTATTTTCCTTAAAACGACGCTCAGCTCGCTCCGTAACAGAAGCAATAAGGAAGATTTTCACTTCTGCATCTGGAATCACATGTGTTCCAATATCACGACCATCCATCACAACGCCTCGCTCTTTACCAAATGCTTGTTGACGTTTTACTAACTCTTCACGTATGAGGCGATATCCTGCAACGGTAGATACGTTATTCGTAACTTCTTGAGAACGAATTTCATCCGTTCGATCGATTCCGTCTATGACAACACGTTGTCCTTCCGTTCCTTGTGATAAGTTGATTTCTGTATGTTCTAATATGTTAAGGATTTCAGCTTCATTATTTAATGGTATGGCTTGTTCTAATGCTTTAAATGTAATCGCTCGATACATCGCACCTGTATCTATATATATGTATGAAAGCTCACGTGCGACAATTTTAGCCACTGTACTTTTGCCCGCAGCAGCTGGTCCATCAATAGCAATGGAGATCTTATTTGTTTCCATATTACATACCTACTTTCAAAAGTTTTATAACACTTTAAACTATAACATACCGTATCATAAAAGGTTTAATAGTTTTATTAAAAAATTAAAAAGAGCCATGTTCAAAAGATTCTCCTTGATAATTGACCTAACGTACAGATTCATTCAAGAAGTTCTTTACATGGCTCTTTTATATCATTAAATCGAATCGGTTAATTTCTCTAATTTTTCTTCCTTACCGTTGTTTGCATTAATAAAAATTCTATACGTATTATTATGCATTGTTCCAACAAATTCATATGTTAAAACTTCTTTCCCTTTAGAATCATCAATAATTGCCTTATGAGATTCCTCAATTTTTACATCTTCGTTCACTTTTTTCTTCGCTTCTTTTTCGCTTATTTTTGGTTTTTTAATCTTTCTATCGTGATGATTCATATAGTATTGACGAGCGGATAATCCCAACACTTCTCCATTATCTAAAGCAACTTTTAAATCCACTGCATCAGAATAAACGCGAACCCCATCTTCATTGTATAAAAATGAATATACCCCTACATTGTCATGCTGTGCTGTTTGAAATACT
Source organism: Candidatus Avamphibacillus intestinigallinarum (assembly GCA_018711205.1). GTDB lineage: Bacteria > Bacillota > Bacilli > Bacillales > Amphibacillaceae > Avamphibacillus > Avamphibacillus intestinigallinarum. The sequence continues at coordinate 4,848 of DVIO01000061.1, forward strand.
TCCATATTTTTAAACGCTTCATTTTTCAAAAATTGCTTTGCAATTTCCTCGCCTTTATTCAGACTAATTTTTTGTTCATGAATAGGTCGATCTATTAAGATTGATAATGGATGACCACCTTTAACAGAAATGTCGATATGTGCATTTTTCTGTTTTGAACCATACGTTATATTATAAGCATCTACATCAGAACCTTTACCACTCTTCTGAATTTCAAATCCTTTCTCTGTCCGTTCTTGCAATATATTTTGAGCCTTTTTTAGTGCAGTATTTTCAGAAACAGGCTTACCTTTTACATTTTTAAACTTATGTGTTTCGACATCTTTTCCTAGTGAATTTTCGGTATTGGTTTCCTGATATTCAGTAACCTTGTCCTCAACGGTTTGAAATCCGTCCATTATTGTATTATCTTTTGGCTCATTTCCATCAGCTAATGCTTGGTCCACATCCACCCACTTTAAATTTTCGGTTAATACAGTATGTTGCACATCATTAAGTTCTTGATTTAATTCTTTTGATTGTTTAAATAAACTTTTTAACGTTTTTTCTTCCTTTTTTGTAAGTGGTTTTTTTTCAAGATCTCTTGCCGCTGTCTGATACGTAAATTCCCCAATTCTATTTAAAAACTCTTCTGTTTCATTAAAAGGTAACAATCCAAGTGGTAAACTTCCAACACTACCTTGTGCTTGTGACGTTAATCGCCAAATATCAATCATTTGTGGTGATAATTGATCATCAGAGCTCGTCGCTAAAGTCGTACCGATGGTTTCATGCAACGATGACATATGATCGGATAGTTCATGAAACGCTTTCTGATAATGATTTTCTGATTTAACAAATAAAGCACGTTTATTTTGATGCTCTTCATAACCCCAAATGGAAACACCAATAAGAGCTATTGAAAGTAATGATATTGCAATTGTTTTATACATGTTTATCCAATCCTCCTATTTACAAAAGATGTGCTTTCCTATCGTTTTAATTTGTGGACGTGACCAAATCCATTTTGAAGTTGCTGTTTCTGGATTAAAATAATAAATCGCTTCACCTGTTGGATCCCAGCCATTGATTGCATCAATTACAGCTTTTTTAGCTTGATCATTAGGTGTTAGCCAAATTTGTCCATCTGCAACAGCCGTAAACGCAAGCGGTTCAAAAATCACACCCGAAATAGAGTTCGGAAATGCAGGATTTTCGACTCTATTTAAAATCACTGAAGCAACAGCAACTTGACCAATATACGGTTCTCCTCTTGACTCCCCGTAAACCGCATTTGCTAATAATTTAATATCATTTTCTGAATAGCCAGCGGGTGTATTCGTTGAAGCCGGTGTTGTATTTTGATTATTTGTATTAGGTTTTTGTGCTGGTTTATCGTATTTACTTGCCTTACTTAATTTCTGTTTTGTTGATGTACCAGCAATCCCGTCAATTTTCATCCCAAATTCATATTGAAAATTCCGTAAGGCCCAATATGTACGCCAACCAAACACACCATCTACTTTTCCGGTGAAAAAGCCTAAATGTTTAAGTCTTGTTTGCAATTCAATGACATCTTCACCAACTGCGCCATGTTGAATCACTTGATTACTAAATGCTTCTACTTTATGTGTCGGTGTCGTTACTTGAAAACCGATCCCAATGCCATATATAATAATAAATACGCATAAAAATCTTTTGAAATTCATATACTCTCCTCCAAAATATTTTTGCTATTATCTTCTAACTTAATTTAAAATCTATACATGAATTGCTCAAAATTTTACATAAAGAATTGATGGTGACTTATGAAAAAAATATTAATTATTCATACAGGTGGAACAATTTCCATGCAAGAAAATAAAGAAACGGGCGCTGTCGGGACAAGTCATAAACATCCTTTATCAGGCATTGCGGAATTACAGCATATGAATCTCGAAATAGATGAAATCAATTTATTAAATATCCCTTCACCTTATATAACATTGAAAGACATGAATATTATTGCGAGGACAATTGAAGAAAACAAAGAGACTTATGATGGCGTAGTCGTGACACATGGAACTGATACAATGGAGGAAACGGCATATTTTTTACAACTTGTTGTTGAAACAAACATACCCGTCGTTGTAACTGGAGCGATGAGATCAAGTAACGAAATCGGTTCAGATGCAATCCTGAACTTAGTAAGTGCGATACAAGTTGCTTCCTCTGAACAGGCGATACAACAAGGGGTACTTGTCGTCATGAATCAGGAAATCCATACAGCAACTGAAGTTATCAAAACATCTAGTACCGCGATACACGCTTTTACGAGCCCATTCGGACCGATTGGATGGATTACTAAACAAGGTGTTGTTTTTAAAAGAAATGTTAAACAACATATGATTTGTCCAACAGAAATTACTGAACAAAAAGTATATGTACTTAAAGCTTATAGTGGAATAGAACCGGATTTACTAGAAGCGATACAACATCTACAACCAAAAGGACTGATTATAGAGGGATTTGGTCAGGGGAACTTACCCAATACACTAACTCCTGTGATTCAAAAATATATTAAACAAGGCATACCTGTTGTGTTAACATCTAGATGTCATCATGGAATGGTCCAGCCAACGTATGACTATGATGGCGGTGGACGTTCACTCCAACACTTAGGGGTTTGGCTTGTAGATGATTTACCAGGACCAAAAGCACGTTTAAAATTGTTAATTGGTTTATCTTACTTTGAGAATCATGAGGATTTAAAGTCCTTTATGTCACATTAATACAAAACACTCTCAATATTTGCATTGAGAGTGTTTCTTTAACTTTGTTTAGATTGAATATCTTTAGCAATTGCCTTCCCATGAAATTTTCCATTTTCTATAAAAATTTTATTATTATTAAAACCAGCTGTAATCACACCTGCAATATATAAATTATCAATATTGGTTTCATATGTTTGTCGATGATAATGAGGTCTACCATTGTCCCAATTAATATCAACGCCAATATGGTTTAATAATGCTAAATCTGGCCTATATCCTATCATTGCAAAAACAAAATCGCTTTGAACAATTTCTTCTTTTTCATCTACTTGAAAATGAACTTGCTTCGATGTAATTTCCGTAACGTTCGCATTAAACTTCATCGTAATCTCGCCTTTTTGGACAAGACTATCAAATAACGGTAATATCCATGGTTTAACACTTTTTGAGTATGTAGACCCACGATATAGCACGGTTACATGTGCGCCTGCTTTGTGCAATTCGAGACTTGCATCAATCGCAGAGTTCTTTCCACCAATGACAACAACATGTTGTCCCTGATATGGATGACCTTCTTTAAAATAATGTGCTACAATTGGTAACGTTTCACCCGGAATGTTTAACTTATTCGGCTGGTCATAATAACCTGTTGCCATTATGACATAATCAGCTTCATAGAAAACCTCATCATTTTTATAATTTGTTTTCACTTCAAACGTAGAGCCATTTTTCTGTACACCCATAACTTCCGTAAAAGATTGAATACGTAAGTTTTGTCTTTCAGCAACTGAACGATAATATGCCAAAGCATCTAGTCTTTGAGGCTTTTGTTTTGCTGTGATAAATGCGATATCTCCAATTTCTAGTTTTTCACTCGTACTGAAAAATGTTTGATGCGTTGGGAATTCATAAATTGTATTTACGATGGATGCTTTTTCAATAATGAGTGGATCAATACCTACGTTTTGTAATTCAATCGCACAGGATAAACCACAAGGTCCTGCTCCAACAATAATAGCTTTTTCTTTTATCACATGATTCACTTCCCTTTTTCATTCACAACACAAAAAACTCCTATCAGTATGACACGACAAGAGTTTTTGTTACATCTTTTAATGGCTTAAACCCAACCGCGAAAACGAGAAGCTTCAGACATTTTTCTTACACCGACCATATATGCAGCCAATCTCATATCTACTTGTCTTGTTTCAGCAATATGATATACATTTTCGAATGCTTTAATCATGACATTATGAAGCTTTTCATTAATTTCTTGTTCAGGCCAATAATATCCTTGATTATTTTGAACCCATTCGAAATATGACACCGTTACACCACCAGCAGATGCTAAAACATCAGGTACAAGTAGTATATCTCTTTTCGTCAAAATCTTCGTCGCTTCCATTGTAGTTGGTCCATTTGCTGCTTCAACAACAATACTTGCTTTAATCTTATCCGCATTCTCAACTGTTATTTGATTTTCGACAGCAGCTGGAATTAAAATATCACAGTCCATTTCTAACAGTTCTTTATTAGAAATCGTTTCATCAAATAGCTTCGTAATCGTTCCGAAACTATCTCGGCGATCAAGTAAGTAATCAATATCTAAGCCATCTGCATCATATAAGGCTCCATAAGCATCAGAAATACCGACAACAACCGCTCCAGCATCGTGAAGGAACTTAGCTAGGAAGCTGCCTGCATTACCAAAGCCTTGAACAATCACTTTTGCACCTTCGATGTTAATATCTCTTTTTTTACATGCTTCATGTATACAAATGGTTACACCTTTAGCTGTAGCTGATTCTCTACCATTTGATCCACCTAATACAATTGGTTTTCCAGTAATAAATCCTGGACTATTATATTCGTCTATTCGACTATATTCATCCATCATCCAAGCCATAATTTGTGAGTTTGTAAAGACATCAGGTGCAGGTATATCTTTTGTTGGACCTACAATTTGGCTAATTGCACGTACATATCCACGACTTAACCCTTCTAATTCTCTAAATGACATTTCACGAGGGTCACAAATGATACCACCTTTTCCGCCACCATAAGGTAAGTCAACAATTCCTGCCTTTAGACTCATCCAAATTGATAATGCTTTCACTTCTTTTTCTGTAACATTTGGATGAAAGCGTACACCACCTTTTGTCGGACCAACAGCATCATTATGTTGAGCTCTGTATCCCGTAAACACTTTCATCGTGCCGTCGTCCATTCGAACCGGAATTCGGACTGTCATCATACGAAGTGGTTCCTTTAATAATTCATATACTTCATCTGGATAACCTAGTTTATCTAAAGCACCTTTTACAATCGTACGAGTAGAGTCTAAGACATCGGTATTTTCACCATTTTCATTGTTAGAATTCATTGCTTGATTGGCGACCATATGCTTTCCCTCCTACATAACCTTTATAATTAACATATGTTTAAACCAAGTATACACATTCAATATAATTATGCAATTTGCATATTCCTGAATAGTACCTTTATTACCTTTTTGATAATTGAACAAACTCTTCAATCATTTCATCATAAGACAAACCTATGTGTCTTGCAGCATCTGGAAATAAACTCGTTGGAGTCATGCCAGGTAATGTATTCACTTCTAAAATAATTGGTGTACCTTGATCCGTTAATAAAAAATCTACACGTGAATACGTTTTACATCCCAATACTTGATGTGCGAGTACTGCATAATCTTGAATCGTTTTTGTAATACCTTCATCAATGCGAGCAGGTACAATATGTTCACTTCCGCCCGGCGCATATTTAGATTCATAATCATACAATTCATTTTTTGGAATGATTTCAATAGCTGGTAAGGCCCTTTCATGACCAATTTCGCCAACAACTGGCACAGTTAATTCTTTTCCGGAAACGAAGTCTTCAACTAACAACGTGTGATCTGAAGCAAATGCTAGTTTTACTGCTTCTGCAATCTGTTCTTTATCCTGGATAATCGATAATCCTAATGTTGAGCCTTCTCGATTCGGTTTTATAACAAAAGGCGGTTGCCAGTTTTCGTAAATATCTTGGGCTATTTCTGTAACATCATCTTGATGTAGTAATTGATATGACTTACTTTTCGCCACAGGAATTCCTGCTCTTTCAAAGGATTCTTTTGCTTTGGATTTATCCATTGCTAATGCTGAAGCCAGAACCCCAGAACCAACATACGGTAGGTTCAGCATTTCTAATAATCCCTGTACACAACCATCTTCACCAAACTTACCATGCAAGCCAATGAAGACAAGGTCTACTTCTAGTTCGGTCACTTTATGAAGCTCATCTGGATGAAAATCAATTCCAATCACTTCATGACCGTTTCTCTCTAATGCTTCCATAATTCCGCGTCCTGAAGAAATAGATACTTCTCTTTCGCCAGATACGCCTCCATATAATACTGCGATTTTCATCTCTTACACCTCTTTAAGTCGTTTACTTTCTAGTATGAAAGTATTTTTTAATTGTCGGTATAGCAGAGTCAGGCATAATTGGTATAGCATATTCTCTTAATGTATGAATCGTGACGATACTTGGGGTTGAAAACTCTGATAAAATAGCAATAATATTTTCTTTATCTTTTTCGTTTGCAATTTCATCCAAATATAAATAATATTCTTTATCTAATAAATAAATCTGACCATTTTCTATTGTATATTTATCGATACTTTTTGCTGCCTGAATAATATTCTCAAAATCTTCAAACCTGAAAATAAGTTCGTTACTTTCATCCAACGTAACTTTCATTTCAATAAATTCGTCATCATCAACATTCGATTCTTCTTTTTGAGTCACATATACATGCATACCTTGTGCTTGCATCATTTGTACTTGTACTAAGAGCATACCCTCAAGCTCTACTCCAAGTTCAAAACTTGCCTCATGCATCATATCAGTAAATAAGTCGCGCACACTTGTGACATCTGTCCATAATTCTTCTTTAGTAAAGCCTCGTTCAATTAGATCATCAAACGTGAGAAATATTTTAAATTGATTATCTGATAATCTTTCCACGCGCATATACCATTCTCCTTTTAACCATTTTATACCTTCATATCATTTTAATAGTATATACATTTCAATTGAGTTCGGAATCACTCATCATACAATTCTTGATTGGACTTGAAAAGCTTAATTATAATATTATTGTGTAATCATTTAGTTGTATAAATTCAACCAAATGCCAGCAATAAGCATCCCTAAAATAATGATTGTTACAACAATAAATCTTACTAACGTTTTATTCAGTTTTAACACCGTTCGTGTTTGATTATGTTTATGTATATCTTGACGTTTTGGTAAATTTAAAATATCTATTTTTTTTGCTTCTTCTTGTTTTGCTTCTGTATGTGCTTCTTCATTGATTAGTGAGTCATCTGAAGAAAATTGCATACGCAAATTTTCCGCTTGATCCTTTTCATTTAGCTTGCTTTGGTCCATAAATTGCACCCCATTTATTTGACCGAATCAGTAAACCTAGTATAAAGTCAATTGTAAAATGTGTCGCTATAGGAACAAATAAATTCCCAGTCCATTCATACAACAAACCGAGGTATATACTTAGTATAATTAATAAACTTAGTAAGAGCGGTCTTCTTAAGTAACGTGTATGAGCTAAAATAAATAATACACTTGCAATGACAAGACCGAAATTCGTTTGTAAAACACCTCTAAATAGGAACTCTTCAGTTATTGCAATACATAATGTTAATACAATTAATTCGGAGATAGGACAATGTTCAAAAATCTTCTGATTGATTCCACCATCATCAAAATAACGGTTCGGTATTATTAAGTATAAAACAAGTTCAAGGATGACAACAACAAAACCAGCTCCGAATCCATAGACAATGATTTCTTTTAGTTTAAATTTAAAAAGATTTGTCCAATCATCTATTGAATTAAAGAAAAAAAGCGCAAGCACAGTAGCTATCACACATAAGAAAAGTTGTGAATACACTATATTCAATCTTAATTCCTTCGGGGTCATCGTAGCGATTATGTCACTTTGTTTCATGTCATCACTCAATTAACATCAGATTTTTTAATTTAGATTGCCAAGATTGCTCTGCTAATTTATGAATAGGTTGCTGTTCAGGCTCCCATTCTTGAAGACTGTATCCACAATGACTACAACAATACATTTGCGGAGCTGTAAAACCTTCTTGAAAATGTTGGTATAGATTTTTTCGATAACAATCATCTTCCTCAACCCATTCATACATATCAATTAATTTTTGTCTTTTATAATGATAGCGTTCTTGCACTCTTTTTAAAATATGATTAAAACCATTTCTCCAATTCGCTTCATTAAAAATGATTTGATTCCTATTAATAATACCATGTTTCTCAAATTGATAATACAAAAATAACCATTGTGATTCTGTTATTTGAAATAAGTTTTCATACTTTTTATCATTTGGCAATAAACGCTCTTCTCCTTGCAGCTGAAATAGTATCTTAAAAATAATCGTCAATTGTTGTTTCGTAAGTGTTTCATTGATAAGTAAGTTATGCTCTCTTTCAAGGTCTTGCTCGGTATACAATAATAACCCTGTACTAAATTTACCATCGCGTCCTGCTCTACCAACTTCTTGTATATAAGATTCCATATCTTTTGGTGGGTTCATATGAATGACTAAACGAATATTTTGTTTATTAATGCCCATACCAAATGCACTGGTAGAACAAATCATACCAATTTGATTATTCATAAATTGTTCTTGAATCATCACTCGGTCTAATTGCTCCATACCTCCATGATAATACGCTATTTCTCTTTCTGGTAACCATTCAGTTAAGGTACGGGCAGTTTCAACAGCCTCATTTCTTGTAGAAGCGTATATCACTGTAGGTACTTGCTGTTTTTGTAACCATTTTAATATGATCTGTAACTTTTCTTGATCTGTATGTACCTTTTCAATGACGAACGCAATATTTTCTCTATCCATAGGATATATATGCTCTTTTACATTTGGAAGTTCAAGTGCCCGAATGATTTCTTTACGTACAACTGGTGTCGCTGTTGCACTTAATGCTAAAACAGTAGGATGATTCAAGGTTTTGATACATGCCACCAAACGTAAATAATCGGGTCTAAACTCATGACCCCACTGAGATATACAATGTGCCTCGTCAACAACAAATAAGCTAACAGTCACACGCTGCAAATAATACATCATGTCTTGACTCTGTAATAACTCAGGCGAAACAAAAATTAATTTATAGCGATGCATCTGTTGAAAAATTGATTTTCTCTCCTCATAGCTTAAAAAACTATTAATCGCCACTACTTTAGGGAAATGACGTGCTTTTAATTCTTTCACTTGATCTACCATGAGAGAAATAAGCGGTGAAACAACAATGGTAACACCATCTAGCATCAACGCTGGCAATTGATAACACAATGATTTGCCCGTGCCTGTTGGTAAAATACCAAGCACATCATGCCCACTTAAAATATCATCAATAATTTCTTTTTGCCCGCTCCTAAAAGAATCATATTTAAAGTATTTTTTTAGTAAGGAAAATAATTCCGTTTGATTTTTCATCGTTATTCCAACCCATCTTTAATGATTCGATTTGGCTAATACAAGTCGAATTTGAAAGTACGTAATATCTGGATTGACACTTTCTTTTATATCTTTTAGACGTACATGTTCGCTACTCTTAAATACATGCATAACTTCTTCATAAACTTGATCGGACACATATGTATCAATTGGAAAATCTCGATCGTTTATCGCAATTTCTACAACATGGTCGTAAATCGTATTTAACTTTAAGTGTCTAGCTTTCTCAATTTGTTGTAAATCCAAGCCTTTTTTAATGAGTTGATATGTAGACATTGCTGACTTAGATAGTGTTAATTTTTCTTTTTGCTCTGGAATTAAACTGCTCATCATCGGATAATCCTGAGGGGATTTTTCAATTAAACGAAACATCTTATGTACCATCGCTATCAAAATTAAATAAATATCTTCTTCCTCATAATGATATAGTTCGCTTAACTGACTAATACTTTGTCCATAGCGCTGATGTCCCGTTAACCGATCTACAAATATGTGAGCATGCGCTTCATTAAAATCATGTAACAAAACGACAATTTCATTGTACAAATGTTGCAATATAGATTTTTCCTGACCTTTTGCAGACGCATAAACCTGTTTTACCCAGTTTGTAATATCCAAATCATCTACAACAGGAATGAAGTTAAACGCCTTTAAAGCCGTGTTTGAAAGTGTCTGAATGAATAAATACAATCTTTTTAAAAAAAGCTCATCATATTTTTCATATTTTTTTCCATTATAATAGGACAATAAGACGTTATCTTGATTGTCTAACCATATTTTTCCCTTTTCCGTGATTGTATATAAATCTTGTTCTTTATGTTTTCCAATATATTGTAACCAATGATTTGCTTCACAAGTCTGTATGATTTGATAAAATCTTTCTTTTTTAAATGAACGATATATCCCGTATAACTCATCTAAGTGGAATAATTTAGCATCCTGAATCGTCTGAATTGATTTTTTACCCGCAATTAAATGGTAAACTGCAGTATCACTACGGTTAGATGATAGTTTCATAAAACACTTCATCACGACTTGTTCAATAAGCATGTCTATCCTCCGATTCATTCTTTGCTTTCAAATTATAATCATTATACAATAATTTCATGAGATATTTGAAAGAAGGGATTATTACGAAATTATATACATGTGTGGAGCAAGAAACTTGTATTGCGTGCGGAAATTGTGGAGCAAATGCTCCGAAGATTTTTGACTATGATGAGGAAGGCTTAGCTTTTTCATTACTTGATGATAATAAAGGTCAAAAAGCTGTTCCTAAAAAATATATAGATGACTGTTTAGACGCATATGATAGTTGCCCAACAGGCTCTATTCAAATCGCACATATACCTTTTGTCAAGTAAACTGTTCTCTAGATTAGGTGAACAGTTTACTTGTTTGGGGTTGAATATGGATATAACTTGATTGCTTGTTTTAATAAGGGCAATAATATAAACATAAAAATCACATTACCTATTGCATGATATGTATCGAATGGAATCCCTGCGATATAATATGGCCAAAATTTGCCGGTAATTTGATAAGTAAATAATGAAATGATAAAGCCATACATATAACCAGATAGAAATGAAAAAATCCCTAAGGTTATGATAGAATCCTTTTTAAAAACAATTTTAAATCCTTTTGTACATAACGCAATGGCACTCCAAGCAATGATTTGCCAAAATGCCCAGATTCCAAAACCTAAATACATATTTGACACAATCACAATCACCATAATGAGCAAGAATGCATCAATTAGTCCCAATAAACAGGTTGTAATGATAACAATAGTCGTTACCGGTTGAATATTTGGTAGGAATGTTAAGACATTCCTACCAATAATAGCTATTGTTGCAAGAAGTGCTAGTAAGGTTAATCGATAAGTCGAGAATGATTTTACTCCCATTCTTGGAAATCAAACTCCACTTTATCATCTGGTTGTAGCTTGTATTGATCTGCACCAACTGTTCCCATTTCATCATTAACTGTATAAATCCAAGCCTTTTGTTCTCCTTTTTTAGCTTTGATGCCTTCTATTAATGTAATAAATGAACCCTCTTCGTCCGTTTCCACATCAAAATGTTCTTCTAAAACGTCTAATAAGATATCGTCTTTTTTAATATCAACGTCTTTCGTCTTAATAACTTCTTCCCCTTTGTCCTTAGAAATGACAAAGGTAGCTTTTTCAGTTTGTTCGGATGTTTCTTGATTTGTAGCATCCTTCGTCGGCGAATTGTCAGCCGAGCTACAAGCAGGCAAGAATATAAGAAGGGCAGATATGAACAAAATATATATTTTTGTTTTTGACAACGAAATCACTCCTTTTATTTTATTGATTTGGAATAAATAGAATAAATGATGTTCCTTCATTTAGCTTACTTTTAACAGATATTTTACCATGATGGGCTTCAATAATGTTTTTCGCAATAGATAAACCGAGTCCGGTTCCTTTTTTCTTATCATTTCGTGTACGTGATTTATCTGCCTTATAAAATCTTTCAAATACAAATGGTAAGTCATCTTCCGGAATCCCACTTCCATTATCTTCAATTATAGCCGTTAATCCTTTTGTCGTATTTGTAACTTGTAATTTCACAAACCCATTTTCTTTCGTATGTGTAATCGCATTATCTATTAGGTTGGTGAACACTTGCTCCATACGATCTGAATCCATCAAAATAGATGGTTTTTCAAATGATTCCTCTAATATTAACTGTATATGATGATCGTCAGCGACACCTTGAAACTTACGAATCATCTTTTGAACATACTCTTTTAAATAGACTTCCTCCATATTAATGGAAATCTGTCCGGACTCCATTTTAGCAATATCGAGAAGTTCGTTAACAAGTCTAGACATACGTAAGGATTCCTCATTAATAATTTGAGCTAAAGCATTTTTATCTTCTTTCGATTCAGCAATATCATCTACAATTGCCTCACTATATCCTTGCATGAGAGATATAGGTGTGCGTAATTCATGGGAGACATTCGCAATAAAATCTTTTCTAAACTTATCAAGTCTTCTTTCTTCAGTCATGTCTCTAATGACGGTGACAGCTCCCCTAATATAATCATGATCATATAACGGTGTCATAATCACGACCCAATTTCTCCCTTGAACGTCTATCTCTTCAATGGCTTCTTCACCGTTTGTTTTCATTTGATTAAATAATTCTTGTAATGCCTCAGGGAGAATGAGAGGTTGCTCATTATTAGAAACTCCCTGTTCATATTCAAGACTTTCGATCAAATGCTCCGCTAAAGGATTTGATAATAAAATGTTCCCTTTTCGATTTAATGTGATGATACCATCAGCCATTGTGCGTACAATACTTGTTAGCTGTTCTTTTTCGTGTTGCAATGCATTTAGATGGAACTTCAATTGTCTCCCCATCCTATTAAATGCCATCGCAAGTTCACCGATTTCATCATACGCTAGTATGGGAACTTTTGTATCAAATTCACCGCGGGCTAAATCAAATGCTGCTTCTCGCATTTTCATTAAAGGTGAAGTAATTCTAGTTGATAAGAAAAACGCAAAGATTGTTGTTAACACAATCGCAATTCCAGCAGCCCAAAAAATAATTTTTGTCGTTTCAGCTTTTGTTTGATTAATCACATCTAAAGATTGATAAACATACACAGCTCCTTGTCTATTTTCAAACGGCGTACCAACGATGAGAGCCCCTACTTCACTATTAGGCAAAGTAACTTCTCGACGAATTTTATTGTTTTCTCGTAATACTTCATGTAAATTCGCTTCTTTTGTTAACCATTTATAATCTAGTTTAACAAGCTTGGAATCGGATGTATGAGATACCCATGAAGCGCCGTTTTTATATACGATAGCAACTCGACTGTCCGGATCCTTTACCCGCTCAATCGTTTCTTCCATAAGCTTTTTGTCATCATATTGATCAATCATCACAGAAACTTTTGTTGCCGTTTGCATCATCGCCTGTTCCGCTTCTTCAATATGAAACTTTTCGAAAAAATTTAATAACAAAATGGTAAGCACAAATAAAACAAAAGAAACGAGCAGTAATATTGTAACAGCGAGTTTACCTACAACACTTCGCCAAAACATTAGCTTTCCTCGACTTCAAACTTATAACCAACGCCCCAAACTGTCACAATTAAATTCGCAGCTTCTTTAGAGACGCTCGTTAGTTTCTCTCTTAAACGTTTTACATGCGTATCAACGGTCCGCAAATCCCCAAAAAATTCATATTCCCAAACTTCTTTTAACAGTTCTTCACGTTTGAATACTTTGTCAGGAGATTCAGCTAAAAATACAAGTAATTCATATTCTTTAGGCGTCAAATTCACTTCTATATTATCAGCAGTCACCCGATATGCGTCTAAATCAATCGCTAGATGTGGGAACACTAATAAGTTTTTCGCTGATGTATCTACTTCATGATAAGAAGCACTGGTGACACGACGTAATATTGCTTTCACGCGTAATACAAGCTCCCTCGGACTGAATGGTTTTACAATATAATCATCTGCACCCACTTCAAAGCCTTGTACACGATTAGATTCCTCACCTTTTGCAGTGAGTAATAAAATCGGAGTAGCTTTAACCTTACGAATTTCTTCACATACTTCAATGCCATCCATTCCTGGCATCATAATGTCTAATATAATGACATCATAGTCTTGCTCTTTTGCGCGTTCTAATGCCTCATCCCCATCAACAGCTTCTTCTACTATAAATTCATCATTTTCTAAGTACATTTTTATTAAGCGACGAATGCGTTCTTCATCATCCACAACTAACGCACGATATCTATCTTGCATTTGCTACACCCCTTATCAGTATATTTAGGTATCCCTTTTAAGCTCACTAGATTCATACACGTATCATTTTTAGTGATATTAGTTACTTTATCATATGTACCTATCTTCATCATAATAAATAAAAGCATGACACGCTCATAATAGGTGCCATGCTTTTTATTTTATGATGCGTATGAGTGTAACCCAGCTAACAGTAAATTCACCGCAATCAAGTTAAACATAATAATTGCAAAGCCAACAACAGCTAGCCAAGCTGATTTTTCACCATGCCAACCTCTTGAAAGTCTGAGGTGTAAAAACGCTGCATAGAAGAACCAAGTAATCAAAGCCCATACTTCTTTAGGGTCCCAACCCCAGAAACGGTCCCAAGCGATTTGCGCCCAAATTGAAGCGAAAATAAGACCACCTAACGTAAACACCGGAAACCCAATGGCAATGGAACGGTATGATATTTCATCTAATAATTCTGGTTTTACCTTTTGCATAAATGGCTGTAAGAATGCACCTAAACGTTTTCTCGTAAAGAGTCTAATGACACCATATAATACTGCTCCAGTTAATGTAGACCAGATGATTGTGTTAAATTTCCTTCCAGCATCTTTTCCATGCATCCATGAAGGAATATCAAACCACGGTTCCATAGCATTTTCTGATAACAATTCACCTTCATATGGTCCCGCAATTGCAGGCATATAATAGGTTGTTTCCATTTGTTTTTCATCTTGAATATGTTGGAAAGTAGCTTCATAACCTACTGATTTAAAGATTAATGAAATGACACTAAATCCTAAGAAAATCATAATCACAAACAAAATGATTTCCAATGATGTTGTTTTTTTATTGCGAACGGATTGATTAATTTGTCTCACTAAATAAATCAAACCTGCAATAAAACTAATTGATAACAAGCCTTGTCCTAACGATACAGTAGATACATGAATAGGCAACCAATAACTTTGTAATGAAGCCGTTATTGGTGAGATTTCACTCGGAAACATGCTTGCATAACCGATAATAATAATTGTAATAGGTAATGCGAACACACCAAGAACTGGTGTTTTATAAATAAGGTAAATAATGATAAACCCTAACGTAATTGTCATACTAAAGAATGTTGAATACTCAAACATATTAGATATTGGCGCATGTCCACTTGCCATCCATCTTGTTACAAAGTAAGTTACTTGTGATAAGAAACCTAAAATAGTTAAAACGATCCCGATATTACCAGCAATACCAGGTTTTTCTCTTTTTTCATCAGAAGTGGTATGTTTATCACGAATGGTTGCACCGAAGAAAAAGACAGCAACTAAATAAAATAAAAATGCAATAAACAGCATTGTACCACTTAAGCTTGCTAATTGAGCTGTTCCCACTAATTTCTCCTCCTTATGATTACAGTTTACATGCTATTCCTGTTCTTGTTGATCTTCTACCATATTAATAGATGTGTCTGTAATTGCTTTTTCAATGTCGCGTTCTAAGCCATGCCAGTTTTTATTTGTATGACCGGCAATGAGGAGACCATCTTCTGTTGGATGAATCCACACTCTTCTATGATACCAATACATACCTTGGATAACACCAATCATAAATATTGCTGCACCGATAATAAAGTAAGGTAGTGTATAATCTCTACGAACTGTTAATGTACTAATATCACGTGTACTAAAATCAACAATACCTAATTTATATTGATTATCTTTAGATGCAGCGATGTTTTTACCAATCCCTGCAAAACTTACTTCTGGTTCCTTCTCACCAGGTGCGTATACTTTAAAGATAAAAGCCGGATTCTTTGGATACGTTGAATCAGATCTCGGCTGAGGTGTTTGATCATCCTCATCAAAATAGTAATCTGGATAATAATCATCAATTTTCACCTTATAGCCATCTGGCAACGAATATTCAAATTTAGGATCTTCTAAATTCACTTTAAAAGTACCGATTGCTTCTTGATCCTTATCGTCCTTTTCGTATAATTTAAAGGACATATCTTTAAACTCATCTAAATCATAAAATCGCTGGTATAGCGTAATTCCATCGAATTTAAGTGGATTATTCATTTGAATCTTATCTTCTTTATATTTTTCTAATTCTGGATCAGAACCAGGTACAGCTTCACCTTTTGCTTTATAAACAATCACATCTGTTTGGAAGTTTTTAGCGACATTTCCGGATTTCTCAATAGATGCTTTAAATCGCTCATCTTCTTCATCGTATTCTTCTAAGGTGAATTTTTTATTTTTAATATAATATTGACCATCAGTACTCGGAATAGAGACTGTCTCACCTTCTCTAATAGAAACACTAGCATCACTATACATAAACGGGGTGAATCTAAGAATTGCTGCTAGTAAAATAATAATTAAGCCGATATGATTCACATAAGGGCCCCATCTAGAAAAGCGACCTTTTTCAGCTAAGATATGACCGTCTTTCTCACTGATTTTGTAACGTTGTTGTTTTAAATGCTTGACAAGAGTTTCCTTATCCTGTTCAGTTACATGATCTGTTTCACTAAATAGACGTTGTCTTTCAACAAATGTTTTATGACGTTTAGGACTTTGTTTCTTTAAAGCCTTATAAAGTGGGATCACACGATCCAAACTACAAATCACAAGCGAAATTCCGATTAGTGCAATTAATAAAATATACCACCATGAACTGTATAAATGGTGAAAACCTAGTTGATAATAAATCTTTCCGAATATTCCGTAACGATCTTCATAGAATATAGAAGGATCACGAAATGGTGCATCTTCTGGTATGTATTCTTCTTGCGGGAAAATCGTTCCAATTGAGGAGGCAACTAGTGTAATAACGATTAACCAGATCCCCACTTTGACAGACGAGAAGAAACTCCATATTTTATCAATCATTGAACGATTATACGTTTGAGATCTTCTCGCACTGCCATCATATCGCATATCTAGTAATTTTTTCTTATGATTACCTGTGATATGTTGATTACCTTCTATCGGTTTACCGCAAGCTTCACAAAGAACCGTTCCTTCAGGGTTTACATGACCACACTCACATTTTATTTTGTTCATTTAAACAATCCCTCTCAATAACAAAAAAAGACTAAGGTTGAATCGATTTAAGAATATCTTCTAATTGATCTAAAGTTAACTGTCCTTCAATTCGTTTTGTAATCTTTCCGTTTTTATCAATAAATACCGAACTAGGAATTGGACGAATGTTATAAATCTCTCTTACTTGCTTATTCTTGTCCCAAGCTACTGGAAATGTTAAATCATACTTATCAATAAATCGATTTGTAACAAGTTCATTTCCGTCCAGATTAACAGCTACAATCTCAATTCCTTTATCTTTATATTTTTCATAAAGTCCTTGCATATAAGGCATTTCTTTTTCACAAGGCTTGCAATACGTTGCCCAAAAGTTAACCATAACACCCTTTCCTTTTAAATCTTTCAATTCAAGTTCTTTTTGATCGACCGATTTATTAATTTGTTCTAGCTTAAAGTTAGGTGCTTCATCACCTTCTGCATACGTGTCATTATCCTTCTTACTATTTGACACTAATACAAAAACAACGGCTAATACTAAAACGAGTAGTATACTAATTCTAAATATCAGTCTCTTTTTCTTTTTGTTTTGTTTTAACTTTTTTCGCTCATCCAAATCCATCTATCTTTCACTCCCGGTACTAGTATAACATTGAATGTATTGTTTAATTTTGACTATTTATTAACATTATTTTTGTCCTGCCTTTTTCAATTCATCAATTTCTTTTGCAGTCAATTTACGATATTTTCCTGGTTGAAGACCTTTTAAGTTCAACATACCATATTGCTCTCTTTTTAATTTTTGTACCGGATAACCAAGTCCTTCCATCATACGACGAATATGACGATTTTTACCTTCTTGTAACACGATTTGTAATACCATTGTGTTTTGTTTTGTATCTTTTGAAATAACTTTATAAGATTTCAGCTTTAACAACTCATTTTGATCACGAATACCTTTTTTTAAACTTTGTAACTCTTTTTGTTCTGGAATTCCTTTAATTTTAGCAACGTAAACTTTATTAATTTTATGACGTGGGTGCATAAGTAGATTGGCAAAATCACCATCATTTGTTAATACAAGTATGCCCGAAGAATCATAATCCAGACGACCTACTGGATAAATTCTTTCAGGAATATCTGTAAAATAATCTAACACTGTTTTTCTACCTTTATCATCTTTAGCACTCGTTATAATGCCACGTGGTTTATAGAGCAAATAATATACTTTCTGTTCCTCAGTAATAGGGATATTGTTCACTTCAATTTTATCTTTGTCAGTAACTTTAGTCCCTAATTCAGTGACAATCTTTTGATTCACACGAACCTTACCTTGAACGATGAGCTCCTCTGCCTTTCTCCGCGAGGTTACGCCACTTTTTGCAATTCTTTTCTGTAATCTTTCCGATTTATTTTGCACTTCAATCACCTATATTCTCTCAATATACGATTTATATGATTTATCCAAACATATAGTTCACTATAATAATTGATGCTATTATACCAATTAAATCAGCAATCAGTCCAACCTTTAATGCATACCTAATCTTTTTAACCCCAATCGCTCCAAAATAAACAGTCAATATATATAAAGTTGTATCTGTTGCACCTTGCATAGTAGATGCCAGTCTACCAAGAAAACTGTCCGGTCCATGTGTTGCAATTAATTCAGTTGTCATACCTAATGAAGCCGCTCCAGAAATCGGTCTTATAAAGGCTAATGGTAATATTTCACCTGGAACCCCAACATACGCTAAAACCGGCGTCAATAAATCTACTGCTGCTTCGATTGCACCTGAACTTCGCAACACAGATATCGCTACAATCATCCCTAATAAAAAGGGAAGTAAAGATATGGCCATTTGAATGCCTTCTTTTCCTCCCTCAACAAACAATTCATAACTTGGTATCCGCTTCCATGTTGCCATAATGACGACAAAGGCAATAAATACAGGAATGATCCATATACCTATATTTGAGATAATTGACATGCTGTTCCCCCTAGAGTTTTTCTTTTCGACGATCTAGA
>DVIO01000062.1 GCA_018711205.1 Candidatus Avamphibacillus intestinigallinarum
AAACGCTGACCACCGAATTGCGCTTTACCACCAAGTGGTTGTTGTGTAACAAGTGAGTATGGACCAGTTGAACGAGCATGGAGTTTGTCATCAACCATATGAGATAGTTTGATCATATACGAAACCCCGACAGATACACGGTTATCAAATGGTTCACCTGTACGCCCGTCATAGAGAATGGTTTTAGCATCTCTAGGCATTCCAGCTTCTTCAAGTGTTTCCCATACATCTTCTTCTGTTGCTCCGTCAAATACTGGTGTGGCGACATGAATACCTAATTCACGAGCTGCCATACCTAAATGGAGCTCAAATACTTGCCCAATATTCATACGTGATGGAACCCCGAGTGGATTCAGCATGATGTCAATTGGCGTACCATCTGGCATAAATGGCATATCTTCTTGCGGTAAAATTTTGGAGATAACCCCTTTGTTACCGTGGCGACCAGCCATTTTATCCCCTTCAGAGATTTTACGTTTTTGGACAATGTATACACGTACAAGTTGGTTTACACCAGGTGACAATTCATCTCCGTCTTCACGGTTAAAGATTTTAACATCTAAGACAATTCCGCCTGCACCATGTGGTACACGTAACGATGTATCACGAACTTCACGAGCTTTTTCACCGAATATAGCGTGCAACAGGCGTTCTTCTGCTGATAGTTCTGTTACACCTTTTGGCGTTACTTTACCAACTAGAATATCGCCATCTGTTACCTCTGCCCCTACTCGAATGATACCTTGTTCGTTCAAGTTTTTAAGTGCGTCTTCACCGACGTTTGGAATGTCTCTTGTAATCTCTTCAGGTCCTAATTTCGTATCACGAGATTCTGATTCATATTCTTCAATGTGAATAGAAGTATACGTATCTTCTTTAACAAGGTTCTCACTCATGATAATCGCATCTTCATAGTTGTAACCTTCCCAAGTCATGAACCCTACAAGCACATTACGACCTAGTGCTAGTTCACCATCTTCCATTGATGGACCATCTGCAAGAACTTCACCTTTTGCAACACGGTCTCCTTCTGAAACGATTGGGCGTTGGTTATAACATGTTCCTTGGTTTGAACGGATATATTTCTGCAGGCGATAACGATCTGTATCACCTTTTACATCTTTACCGTCAACAACATTAATACGACGAACGATCACTTCTTTAGCCTCTACACGCTCAACGATACCTTCATGATGACAAATAATCGCTGCCCCAGAGTCTTTACCAGATACATATTCCATACCTGTACCAACAGTTGGTGCCTCCGGTTTAAGTAGTGGTACAGCTTGACGCTGCATGTTCGCACCCATCAATGCACGGTTCGAGTCGTCATTTTCCAAGAACGGAATACATGCCGTTGCAGGTGAAACAACTTGTTTAGGCGAAACATCCATATAATCAATTTGTTCACGTGGTACAATCGTGTTTTCCCCACGGAAACGTGCGATAACTTCTTCATTTTCAAATGTACCATCTTCGGTAAGCGGCGCGTTTGCTTGCGCTACAACATAATGGTCTTCTTCATCTGCCGTTAGGTAATCAATGTACTCTGTAACTTTTCCTGTTTCAGAATCCACTCTACGATACGGTGTTTCGATGAAACCAAATTTATTTACTTTCGCATAACTTGATAACGAGTTGATTAGACCAATGTTTGGTCCCTCAGGCGTCTCAATCGGACACATACGACCATAGTGAGAATAATGCACGTCACGTACTTCCATACCAGCACGTTCACGTGTCAGCCCACCAGGTCCTAATGCTGATAGACGACGTTTATGCGTTAATTCAGCTAATGGGTTTGTTTGGTCCATAAACTGAGACAATTGCGAGCTACCAAAGAATTCTTTAATAGATGCAATAACCGGACGAATATTGATCAATTGCTGTGGTGTAATACTAGATGTGTCTTGAATAGACATTCGCTCTCTTACAACACGTTCCATTCTTGATAAACCGATACGGAATTGGTTCTGTAATAGCTCACCAACAGAACGCAAACGACGGTTTCCAAGATGATCAATATCATCTGTATTCCCAACATGGTGTAGTAAATTAAAGAAATAGCTAATCGAAGAAAGAATATCTGCAACTGTAATATGTTTAACAGATGTATCTACTCGACCATTGCCGATAACTGTAATTTCGCGTTCACCTTCTGGGTCAGTTGGATCCATGATTTTAATGCTTTGAATACGAATAGGTTCTTCATCAAGTGCTTCAGTAAGCTCGATAACCTCTTCGCCAAGCATATCTTCTTCGCTTTCTAAATAAGGGATGATTTTATTTAGCAATTTACGTTCTAAACGGTCCCCTCTATCTGCAAGTACTTCGCCCGTTTCAGGGTCAACAATTGGTTCAGCAAGTACTTGATTAAACAAACGATTTTTAATATCTAGCTTTTTATTCATCTTATAACGACCGACATGAGCTAAGTCATAACGTTTCGGATCGAAAAAGCGAGATACTAGCAATCCTTTTGCGTTTTCTACAGTTGGCGGTTCACCAGGACGTAAGCGTTCGTAAATTTCTAGCAACGCTTTTTCTGATGTTTCTGTACTGTCTTTTTCTAAAGTGTTTTTTAAATACTGGTTTTCGCCGAGTAAATCAATGATTTCTTGGTCAGTACTAAAGCCTAAAGCTCGTAACAACACCGTTACAGGTAGCTTACGTGTACGGTCAATTCTGACATGTACCACATCTTTAGCATCTGTCTCCAGTTCCATCCATGCGCCTCGGTTCGGGATTACTGTAGCTGTAATACCACGTTTACCATTTTTGTCGATTTTCTCGTTATAATAGACGCTTGGAGATCTAACAAGCTGAGAAACGATAACACGTTCTGCCCCGTTAATAATGAATGTACCTGTATCTGTCATTAATGGGAAATCGCCCATAAACACTTCTTGCTCTTTTACTTCTCCAGTTTCATTATTAATGAGACGAACCTTCACTCGAAGCGGCGCATTATACGTCACGTCTCTATCTTTTGATTCGTCAACCGGATACTTCGGTTCTCCTAAGCTATAATCGACAAACTCTAAAGATAGATTGCCTGTGAAATCTTCAATCGGAGATATATCATGGAACATCTCCTTTAAGCCTTCTTCTAAAAACCAATAGTAAGAAGCGGTTTGAATTTCGATTAAATTCGGTAATTCCAACACTTCACTGATGCGTGCATAGCTTCTACGTTGGCGGTGCCGTCCATATTGAACTAGTTGACCTGTCAACTGCTTCACCCCTCAAATCAAGTATTTTTCACATTTTACTTTCATATGAAAAATGATTTTATATTAGAAAAGCATATTGAAAAAATTTCAATTGCATTTTCATTCATTTTTGGTAAAATCTTTTTAAATAGTCTTTCAGTTTCAATAGACAGATATGCCTATATCGCTAATCGACGATTAACCAGCATACTTTTACGAAGGCTACTCTACCCTTATTCCAACAAAATAATGAAGTCTATTTATTCAAATAGAAAAAAGGCTTTTTAATAAAAAACCTCATCTTGTTGTTCACCTCAAGGGTCTCGCAAGTCCTCCTGGCCAGTATATTTATCTAAATTAGACGACATTCCTATCCATTGTTTCCATATTCTCTTTATCCAATACTGTAAAATCTACAAAAAGCACAAAGAGTCAATAGTAGCATTTTATAATATTATCATAGCTATAGTTATGAGTCAAATTTTGTAGCCTTAAATATAAAATAACCTTTTTTACGAGCAACTTCTTCTACATGACCGAATAACTCTTGTAATTTTTTCTTTGCAGATGGCGCGCCTTGTTTCTTCTGAATCACAATCCATAATGTGCCACCCACTTGGAGAACTTCTTTTGCATCCGTAAACATTTGGTAGATCACATCTTTTCCCGCACGAATCGGCGGGTTTGTCACGACTGCACTAAATTGCTCGCCCATGACTTCTGTTAAACCATCACTCTGTTTCACGGTAATATGATGAATGTTATTTTGTTCGGCGTTATGTTTTGCAAGTGAGATAGCGCGTTCATTTACATCAATCATCACAACGTTGTGATCCTCAAATAATGCCGCTAAACTAATCCCAATGGGTCCGTAGCCACAACCTACATCTAGTAAGTCACCAGGCACGTCAGGACGTGTAAATGACTCGATTAATAAGGCTGTGCCGAAATCAATTGAATGTTTCGAAAAGACACCTGCATCACTTGTGAATTGGTATGTGTTATGCCTTAAATGATATTGCCATGTTTCGGGCGATCTATTGGATTGGGGAGTTTTTGAAAAGTAATGCTCAGACATTCAGGCACCTACTTTTTTATTTTGTATAGACAATTAAAGCTCGCCGCATGTACGACGAGCTTTAAAATGTGGATTAACCTTATTTAACTTCTACAGCAGCTCCAGCTTCTTCTAATTTACCTTTAACTTCGTCTGCTTCGTCTTGAGATACGCCTTCTTTAATTGCTTTAGGAGCGTTATCTACCATATCTTTAGCGTCTTTTAGACCAAGACCAGTGATTTCGCGAACAGCTTTAACCACTTTAATTTTAGATGCACCAGCATCAGTAAGTACTACATCAAATTCAGTTTGTTCTGCACCAGCGTCTCCACCAGCAGCTCCACCAGCTGCAGCTACAGGAGCAGCAGCAGTTACACCGAATTCTTCTTCAATTGCTTTTACTAAATCGTTTAAGTCTAAAACAGACATTTCTTTAATTGCATCAATGATTTGTTCTTTAGTCATGATTTGTTTCCTCCCATTTTATATATTATGCCGCCTTTATGGCGTTTATGATCTTACGCTTCTTGCTCTTCTTTCTCTTCACCAACAGCTTTAACTGCATATGCGAAGTTACGAACTGGTGCTTGAAGCACGCTAAGCAACATAGAAACCATACCTTCGTAGTTTGGAAGTGTTGCAAGTTCTTTAATTTGATCAAGTGTTGCTACTTTACCTTCGATTACGCCGCCTTTAATTTCTAAAGCTTCGTTCTCTTTAGCAAATTCGTTTAGAATTTTTGCAGGTGCGATTACATCGTCTGCACTAAACGCGATTGCCGTAGGCCCTACAAGTGTGTCTGAAAGGTCTGTTAGTTCAGCAGCTTCAACAGCACGTCTTGTCATAGTATTTTTGTATACTTTGAAATCAACGCCTGCTTCACGTAGGCTTTTACGAAGTTCAGTTACTTGAGCAACGTCTAGGCCACGGTAGTCTACAACAACTGTTGATTGACTCTCTTTAAACTTAGTTGTAATTTCGTCAACAAGTGCTTTTTTCTGTTCAATTACGTTTGACATTCTGACACCTCCAGTTCATGTCGTTATACCGTACAAATGATTATATCGTAAACTTATAATCCCAAATCTTAAAGAGACAATACAAGAAGAGCCTCCATTTAGACATGGAGGCTCCAACATGTTTGATCCGATTACGGAAATATATGTTTTCAACACCTCGGTAGGACATTAAGTCAATTAGACACCTACTGTCTACGGTACAACGTATTCAAATTTAATCACCAAGTAATTTTAACAAGCATTTATATCCTTGTCAACCTTTTCTTAGTGCGGCAAACAAGTTTTGCTTACGCGTTAACTTTAATGCCAGGGCCCATTGTTGAAGCAATCGAAACATTTTTAACGTATGTGCCTTTTGCAGATTGAGGTTTAACTTTTTCGATTGTTTCTGCGATTGCTGCAAAGTTCTCAACAAGTTTCTCATTATCAAATGAGATTTTACCAATTGCTACATGAACATTTCCAGCTTTGTCAGCACGGTATTCAACTTTACCTGCTTTAATTTCTTGAACAGCTTTTTCGATTTCGAATGTTACTGTTCCTGTTTTAGGGTTCGGCATTAAACCTTTTGGTCCTAATACACGACCTAGTTTACCAACCTCAGCCATCATGTCTGGAGTTGCGACAACAACGTCAAACTCAAACCAACCATCGTTGATTTTGCTAATAATGTCTTCATCTCCAACATAATCTGCACCTGCTGCTTCAGCTTCTTTAACTTTATCACCTTTAGCAAATACAAGTACGCGCTGAGTTTTACCAGTACCGTGTGGCAATACCATTGCCCCGCGGATTTGTTGGTCAGCTTTTTTCGTGTCAATTCCTAGACGGAATGCAACTTCAACACTTTCGTCAAAGTTTGCTTTTGCAGTTTCTTTTAAAAGTGCAACTGCTTCTTCAATATCATATGATTTTGAACGGTCAATTAGCTTTGCAGCTTCTTCGTATTTCTTACCTTTTTTAGCCATTATATAATCCTCCTTGATTGTGGTCGTAACGGTTATACCTGCCACTTGAAAAGGTACGCGTATGTGCCTTTTCAGATGCCAGAGGCCAGAAAACAGAGAGTTCTATGCTCCATTTCCGTTCTTCTGGACTTTTGTTACAAACGTATATTTTAAAACCTTCTTCTCATGTTCATAAAAAAGGTTGCGAGAATGGAATCCAAAATCGCAACCTCTATTTAGACAACATCACAAAAGCAATTAGCCTTCGATTTCGATTCCCATACTGCGTGCAGTACCTTCAACCATACGCATAGCAGCTTCAACATCTGCTGCGTTTAAATCTTGCATTTTTGTTTCAGCAATTTCTTTTACTTGATCGCGTTTTACAGTCGCTACTTTATTACTGTTCGGCTCACCTGACGCTTTATCAATACCTGCTGCTTTTTTAAGTAAGACAGCAGCTGGTGGAGTTTTTGTAATAAATGTAAAAGATCTGTCTTCAAATACCGAAATTTCAACCGGAATAATTAGACCTGCTTGTTCCTGCGTACGTGCGTTGAATTCCTTACAGAATCCCATGATGTTCACACCTGCTTGACCTAGTGCCGGCCCAACTGGTGGTGCTGGGTTCGCTTTACCTGCAGGAATTTGCAATTTAACTACTTTAATAACTTTATTAGCCACGAGACACACCTCCTTAAAGTCCGTGATGTGGTAATTGGGGTTGTCCCCTCCCACTCATGCGGTGCCCATTTCAATTGAATGAGATGAGCATAAATAACATAAAAATTTTAGCATAGATAATCAACTTTAGCAATACGTATTCTAAAAATGTTTAAAGCTTTTCGACTTGAGAGAAATCGAGTTCAACCGGTGTTTCTCTTCCGAACATGCTTACATGCACTTTTACTTTTTGTTTATCTAAGTCGATATGTTCAACATTTCCTGTGAAATCAGCAAATGGACCTTCCATGACACGTACTGTTTCATTCACACTAAAGTCAGCTTGTACGACTTTTTCTTGAACACCCATTCTTTTCAGTATCGCTTCTACTTCTTCAGGCCATAACGGATGCGGCTTAGCACCTTGTCCACTTGAACCAACAAATCCTGTCACGCCAGGTGTATTACGAACAACATACCATGAATCATCGGTCATGATCATTTCTGCCAGCACATAACCTGGGAAGGTTTTCTTCATTGCGACTTTCTTTTTACCATCTTTAATTTCTGTTTCTTCATCTTCAGGTACGATAACACGGAAAATCTTATCTTCCATCCCCATCGTTTCTACACGTTTTTCTAAATTCATTTTTACTTTATTTTCATACCCTGAGTATGTATGAATGACATACCAATTCTTTTCCATCCTGTGGCGGACAAGTATTTTGTCCTTCCCTCCCTTATTTCATTTCATCTATTTAGGTAGCTCACAACTGCTTGCTTCCTTTTATAACTTCCCGAAAAAAGCCATATTAAAAAACCCGTATATACGGGTTTTTATGCGCAGTTCTATATTTATATTTAACTATAGTCTATTATAACATAATGTTTTATTTTTTAATCAAAAAATACATTTAAAAATTGCGAAATCCCTAAATCAACAATTGCAAAAAATACCGCTACAAATATAACAGTCGAAATAACTGTTACCGTATAGCTGACTAATTCCTTTCCTTTCGGCCAAGAAACCTTCGACATTTCTCTTGCAACATTTCTAAAAAACTTAACTATGCTCATACCCGTACCTCCAAATTAAATCACGCTTCAACCAAGACTCATTTCGTTTCGCTATGCATTGTATGCTTACCACATGTTTTACAATATTTACGAATCGTTAAACGCTCATTTGAATTGGTTTTATTCTTCATCGTTGTATAATTTCTGCTTGCACATTCTGTACAGGCAAGTGTTATTTTCTTATTCATATCGAATCTCACCACTTGGGTTTTTTATACTATAACTGTACTTAATCTAGCAGTTTGTCAGCATTTTGTCAATGTATTGGTATAGGTCGTCTAAGGCGAAACGGATGGTTAGGTTAATTCGTTTGGGCTTATAATCTCCTCGAGTTTTTTCTTCACACGCTGCAACGCATTATCGATAGATTTCACATGGCGGTTTAATAATTCAGAAATCTCTTGGTATGTACGCCCATCTAAATATAAGTGTAAGGCTCTGCGCTCTAATCCGCTTAATACATCAGAGAGTTTTAATTCGATTGCTCCAAATCTTTCACGGTTGATTAACAATTCTTGAGGATCAATTGCTTCGTCTCCTTCGACGATATCAAGCAATGTGCGATCTTGTTCTTCGTCAAAAATAGGCTTGTCCAATGAGACATATGAATTGAGGGGGAGATGTTTTTGCCTTGTAGCAGTCTTTATAGCGGTAATGATTTGTCTTGTTACACATAATTCAGCAAAAGCCTTGAAAGATGCCAATTTTGTTGCATTATAATCCCGGATTGCTTTATAGAGTCCAATCATACCTTCTTGAAAGATGTCCTCACGATCAGCTCCGATTAAAAAATAGGTTTGTGCCTTTGCACGTACAAAGTTTTTATAACGCATAATCAAAAGATTTAATGCATAATTATCACCTTGTTGAATATAATGCAACAATTCAGCATCTGACATACTTTTGTCAACAACGCGTTTTTCCTTTAATTGTTCAACACTCACAACTTAAGACCTCCTGGCCATAATGCTTCATATTGAGTCATAATTATACAGTAAGCGCTTCCATACCGTCAACAGCATTATGCGAAGTCTACAAAACTAGTCAAAAAATGAATGAATTTACGACTTTCCTCGACGCCATTTTTCAAAAACCTCCAAAATATCAGGAGATAACGGGATTTTAATTTGTGGTTTAATATTTTGTTGTTCCTCGATATTGGCATCAATCTGTCTTTCTATATCTCTTAGCTCAACTAATAATTCGCGAGCTGATTTTCGAAGAGCACCTCTACCGAAAATCGTACGTTGCTCCGCATAGTCAGAAGTCGCCACATAAACTTGGTTTTTAATATTCTTTAATGACTTTGATAGCCGCTCAATGCACTCATCTGCCGTTTCTTTTTCCTTTGTATAAATGATTTCAACTTTGTAATCCTTTAGCTTATTCTGAATGCCACGCACGTAATATGCATCAAACACAATGATGACACGATAGCCTGAATATGCTTGATAATCCGCCATATACTCAATTAACTTATCTCTGGCTTGAGCCATTTCAATGTCTTTTAAAGACTGCAATTCCTCCCAAGCACCGATGATGTTATAACCGTCTACTAGTAATATATTTCTCATCACGCGCCACCAACAGGGAATCGCTTTCTATACACTTCGTATAATAATAAACTACACGCAACAGAGGCATTGAGTGAAGAGACTGAACCAATCATCGGTAATTGAACGAGCCAATCACATTTCTTTTTCACCAGCTTGGACATTCCTTTGCCTTCATTACCGATGACAATACCAAGTGGTAGGCTGCCATCTAATTGTCGGTAATCTTCTTTGCCAACCGCATCTGTGCCAACAATCCACACATGACGCTCTTTTAACATATCAATGGTTTGTGCAATATTGGTCACACGCGCCACAGGCACATGCTCTATTGCACCAGCTGATGTTTTAGCAACCGTCGCAGTCAGTCCAACAGATCTTCGCTTCGGAATAATCACTCCATGCACACCAGTAGCATCAGCTGTTCGCAAAATCGATCCCAAGTTATGGGGATCTTCCAGCTCATCTAAAATGATTAAAAAAGGTTCCTCGTTCTTTTCTTTCGCGATATCAAGGAGGTCTTCAACATCATAATATTGATACGCTGCTACGTAGGCAATGATCCCTTGGTGAGCCGCTTCAGTTAACCCATCTAACTTCGTTTTAGGTACATCTTGTGTGATGATCCCTGATTCTTTTGCAAGTTTACGAATTTTAAAGGCTGTCTTACCTTGTAATTGATCTGATAATAAAATTTTGTTCATCGAACGACCTGCATGAAGCGCCTCAATGACCGCGTTCTTCCCTATGATGATTTCTTCTTGCATGATAGATTCTCCTTATTCCATGGACTTGTAAAAAATCAGGATGAGACGAGCTAAGCTCATTTATACCCGTTTTCTCATCCTGTTATCGCTTTAACCACGTTTCCAACGAACGCCTTGAGCTGTATCTTCTAAAATAATATTCATGTCAGTCAGTTTATCACGTATTTCATCCGCTCGAGCAAAGTCACGATTTTTACGTGCTTCGTCGCGTTCTTCAATCATTTGCTGAATGTCTTCATCAAGAAGTTCTGTTTCTGTTTGAATATCAATCCCTAATACATCTAAAATCATGCTAAGTGTCTCTTCAAATGATGTAATCACTTGAACACTTGTCTGTTTCTCTTGTAAGTAGGTATTTGCTTCTTTTGCTAAATCAAACAAGATAGAGATTGCGTTTGCCGTATTGAAATCATCATCCATCGCTGTTTCGAATTGTGTAATATACGTTTGAATGGTTGTTAACCATTCTGTTTCCTTCGTACCAAAGTCTGCACTTGTCGCTTTACGATGACCTAAATTACGGATTGTCGTTTCAATACGACTTAAGCTGTTATCCGCTGCTTCCAGTAATTCCTCTGAGAAGTTAATCGGATTGCGATAGTGCACACTTAACATGAAGAAGCGAATCACTTCTGGACGGTAATGATTGATCAAATCACGAGCCAAGACGAAGTTTCCAAGTGATTTTGACATCTTTTCATTATTAATATTAATATACCCGTTATGCATCCAGTAATTGGCGAATGTTTTACCACTTAATGCCTCAGACTGAGCAATTTCGTTTTCGTGATGTGGAAAAGCAAGGTCCTGACCCCCTGCATGAATATCAATCGTTTCCCCTAAATATTTCTTAGCCATTGCGGAGCATTCAATATGCCAGCCTGGTCTTCCTTTACCCCAAGGAGAATCCCAAGCAATCTCCTTTTCCTTAGCATGCTTCCATAAGGCAAAATCAAGTGGATCTTGTTTTTCCAAATCAACCTGAATACGCGCACCAGAACGTAGTTCATCTAAAGATTGATGCGATAGTTTACCGTACCCATCGAATGCACGTGGTTTAAAATACACATCTCCATGTAACTCATAAGCAAAATCTTTTTCAATCAATTGGCGAATAAATTCGATAATGTCATCCATGACATTTGTAACACGTGGATTATGTGTCGCTTCCTTCACACCGAGTGCTTTTACATCTTCCAAATAAGCGTCGATATAACGGTTCGCCACATCAGACACACTTTCACCTAATTCATGTGCACGATTGATGATTTTGTCATCAACATCGGTAAAGTTCAATACGTAATCCACATCATAATCACGATATTCTAAATAACGACGTACTGCATCAAAGACGATAGCTGGGCGAGCATTTCCAATATGGATATAGTTATATACTGTCGGTCCGCATACATACATTTTAACTTTACCCTGTTCTAACGGTTCGAATACTTCCTTTTCCCTTGTTAACGTATTATAAATCTTGATCGACATAATCCTCTCGCTCCTCTTTTTGTTTTAATGCTTCTTCTAGCTTATTAATCTGTTCTTGTAATTGATCCACTTTATCTGCAATCGGATCGGGTAATTTATGATGATCGAGGTCTTTGGAAACCCGCTTCCCGTCCTGAATCACGACGCGGCCAGGTATTCCGACGACCGTAGAATTCGCTGGTACCTCTTTTAAGACGACAGAGCCAGCTCCAATTTTGGAGCCTTGACCGACTGTAATCGAACCGAGCACTTTGGCCCCGGTTGCAATTAAGACATTATCTTGGATGGTCGGATGGCGCTTTCCTTTTTCTTTTCCCGTTCCCCCAAGTGTTACGCCTTGGTAAATGGTAACATTATTACCGATTTCACACGTCTCTCCGATGACGACGCCCATCCCATGGTCAATAAAGAACTTGCGACCAATGGTGGCACCAGGGTGAATTTCGATTCCCGTCCAAAAGCGACTCATTTGTGAAATGACACGTGCAATAAAAAAGAATTTTCGTTTAAAAAAGAAATGTGCCACACGATGGGCCCACACCGCATGAATCCCTGAATACGTTAAGAAAACTTCAATATAAGTCCGGGCAGCTGGATCTTGTTCAAAGACCGTCTGCATATCTTCCTTCATTCGCTTAAACATCGTCACGACCTCCCTCCCGTTCTCCATATCACATATATGTATTTTTAAAAAAAGCGTCCCTATGTACATAATACACAGAGACGCTTTCTACAGCGCGGTTCCACTCTGCTTAGAAATAAAATGATTTATTTCCCCAGCTTTTTTCAGATAACGGCTGAACGAACCGCAACAATGTACTCTATTCCATCGTTGACTCTAAGGTGCATTTCAATAATCACATCAGAGATTGCTTTCAGCCGGTGGCAATCCTCTCTTTACAAATGTGGGATTATTTACTTCTCCTTATCAACGTTTTATCTATTCTGTTGTGTATATAGCTTAACCGTTCAAGTCGTTTAAAACAGAATCCAAACGTTTTAAGACGACATCTTTACCTAGTAGTTCAATGGCTGTCGGCAATTCTGGACCATGAGTTTGGCCAGTTGTTGCAACACGGATCGGCATAAATAATTTCTTGCCGCGATGTTTTGTTTCTTTTTGAGTTGCTTTAATTTCACCTTTAATTAGATCTGCTTTGAAATCATCAAGCTGAATTAATTTATCGGTGAATACTTGCAACACTTCGATGACCTGTTCACCTGCAAGGACTTCTTTTGCATCCTCATCATAATGAATATCTGTTTTAAAGAATAAATCCGTCAATTCTACGATCTCAGCACCATAACGTAATTGTTCTTGGTACAGTGCAATGACGCGATGTGCCCACTCTTTTGTTTCAGCATCCATATCTTTTGATAGCTTACCTGCTTCAATTAAATATGGCATCGTAAGTTCGATGATACGTTCTGGATCTTGTGCCTTAATATAAGCATTGTTCATCCATTTTAGCTTTTGTGGATCAAATACTGCTGCAGAAGTAGACAAACGCTCTGGATCAAAGATATCAATTAATGTATCTTGATCAAAGATTTCTTCTTCACCAACTGGTGACCAACCAAGCAATGTAATAAAGTTAAACAATGCTTCAGGTAGATAACCTAAATTATAATACTGTTCGATAAATTGCAAGATATGATTATCACGTTTACTTAGTTTTTTACGATCTTCATTTAAGATTAATGTCATATGACCAAACTTCGGTGGCTCCCAGCCAAATGCTTCATAGACCATCATTTGTCTCGGTGTGTTCGAAATATGCTCTTCACCACGTAATACATGGGTAATGTTCATTAAATGGTCATCAATCGCCACAGCGAAGTTATACGTTGGTGTACCATTTTTCTTCACCATGACCCAATCACCGAAGTCACTTGATTCAAATGTGATGTTATCACGTACAATATCGTTGAATGTATACGTACGATGTTCTGGAACACGGAAGCGAATACTTGGCTTACGGCCTTCTTTTTCAAATGCTTCAATTTGCTCAGCTGTTAAATTACGATGTGCACCAGAATACTTTGGAATTTCTCCATTGGCGCGTTGTGCTTCACGTTCTGCTTCAAGCTCTTCTTCAGTCATGTAACATTTGTAGGCAAGCCCTTTTTCAAGCAGCTCATCTACATATTTTTTATAAATATCTAAACGCTCCATCTGTCTATACGGGCCATACTCGCCACCAAGATCTGCGCCTTCATCCCATGTAACGCCTAACCATTTCAAAAAACGAAGCTGGCTCTCTTCTCCACCTTCGACATTTCGTTTTTCATCCGTGTCTTCTATTCTCACGACAACTTTTCCGTTAAAATGTCTTGCAAATAAATAATTAAATAATGCCGTTCTTGCGTTTCCGATATGCAAATCACCAGTTGGACTTGGTGCATATCGAACCCGAACTTCGTTTGTCATATTGGGTGCCCCTTTCCTTTTTTCAAGCAAGCGATTTTATCATCAGTACATGTGTAAAAATCGATTTGTATGAATTAAAAAGTGATAACATACGTATGTTATCACTTTAATCTTCCAATATAAGTTATACCGTTTTTACTGCGCTTTTTCAAGTAATTTAGGTTTTGCAAATATCATTCGACCTGCTGAGGTCTGTAAGACACTTGTAATCAAGACTTCGATTGTTTTACCAATGTACTCGCGGCCTTCTTCAACGACAATCATCGTACCATCGTCGAGATAAGCTACACCTTGATTTTGTTCTTTACCGTCTTTAATCACCTGTACATGTAATTCTTCACCTGGTAAAACGACAGGCTTCACAGCATTTGCAAGGTCGTTAATATTGAGCACCTTCACACCTTGAAAATCACACACTTTGTTTAAATTAAAATCATTGGTGACGACAATACCATCAATCACTTTAGCAAGCTTGATCAGCTTACTATCAACTTCTGGTGTATCTTCAAAGTCACCTTCATAAATCTCAACTTCAATTGGCAATTCTTTTTGAATACGATTCAAAATATCTAGACCTCTACGACCACGATTTCGTTTCAATGCATCTGATGAATCCGCGATATGCTGTAATTCGCCAAGCACGAATTGCGGAATCACAACGGGTCCTTCTAAGAAGTTCGTTTGGCAAATATCAGCAATACGTCC
This sequence comes from Candidatus Avamphibacillus intestinigallinarum, assembly GCA_018711205.1. GTDB lineage: Bacteria > Bacillota > Bacilli > Bacillales > Amphibacillaceae > Avamphibacillus > Avamphibacillus intestinigallinarum. The sequence continues at coordinate 14,924 of DVIO01000062.1, forward strand.
ATCAATAATCACACTTGTATCCAAAATTTTTGGGACAGGACGGTATCCTGACTTATCCGTCACAATGTCTTTTTCTCCGTCATCTGATTTACGCTTTTCTTTTTTAGTTAATAGGTTTGAAAATTCCTCACGACGTCTAAACCCAACTTGAAAGCCAAAATACCCAAGCAATATTGTAATGAAGAATGGAAGAACCTGTGAAATCACTTGCACTTTAACTGCCGATAACGGAATTGTTAATAAGTATGCAACGAGAAGTCCGATTAAAAGCCCAATCGTCCCGAAGAACAAATCCATAATCGGTATACGTACGAGACCTTCTTCCACCCATTTGAAAAAGTTTACAATATGATCTGCGACGAAATATGAAAGTATAAATAAAATAATAGCACCAATCAATAAACCTAGAATGGAAGATGTTAACCAACCAGTTGTACCTAACATTTTCATAATTGCTGGGATGTATAAATACCCCATTGATCCACCTAATATGATAAAAAACAAATGAACTACCTTTTTTAACAAATCTCGTCACCTCCTAACAAGCACTATTCCCTCTTTTAAATTTTTTTAATCTTTTGAAGGATATATCACAAAGTTTAACATAATCAATCAAAACATAACACAGCCACCTCATACAGTCAATGCTCTTTCGTAGAGCCATTTTTGACTAGCGAGCAAGTCCTTCTTCAAGCGCTTCTTGTACTGTATTCACACCAATCACCGTTACGTCCTTTGGCGCTTGCCAGCCATCCAAATTCTTCTGCGGGCAAATAATGCGTTTGAAGCCAAGTTTAGCCGCTTCTTGCACACGTTGTTCGATACGAGAGACGCGTCTAATTTCTCCAGTTAAACCAACCTCGCCTATAAAAATATCTGCTGGATTTGTCGGTTGATCCCGGAAACTAGAAGCGATACTAACTGCTATTGCTAGGTCAATCGCCGGTTCATCTAGCTTCACACCACCAGTTACTTTAATATATGCATCCTGGTTTTGTAGCATTAAACCGACACGTTTTTCTAATACAGCCATTAACAAAGGCACACGGTTATGATCAATGCCTGTCGCCATACGACGCGGATTCCCAAAACTAGATGGTGAAATCAATGCTTGGATTTCTACTAAAACAGGTCTCGTTCCTTCCATCGATGCAACGATGGTTGAACCAGCCGCTCCTTCTGCTCTTTCTTCTAAGAAAATCTCAGACGGATTAACGACTTCCTCTAATCCGATTTCTTTCATTTCAAAAATACCCATTTCATGCGTACTACCGAACCGATTTTTCACACTGCGGAGAATGCGATATGTATGATGTCGTTCCCCTTCAAAGTAAAGAACAGCATCTACCATATGCTCTAAAATCCGCGGCCCAGCAATCGCACCCTCTTTTGTCACATGACCGACAATGAAGATTGGTATGCCATTTTGTTTTGCAATTTTCATCAGTTCGCCTGTGCATTCACGCACTTGTGTCACACTACCTGGGGCACTTGTCACTTCTTCTTTATACATCGTCTGAATCGAATCAATCACGACAAATGAAGGTTTGACCTCTTCAATTTGTGCGCTAATATCATATAAATTCGTTTCAGCCAAAACATAGAGTAAGTCACTTGTGACATTCAGACGATCTGCACGTAATTTCGTTTGTTTAATCGATTCCTCACCTGACACGTAAAGAACAGGTAGGTCCATATTCGCAAGCATTGCAGAGATTTGAAGTAATAGCGTCGACTTCCCAATCCCTGGGTCACCCCCAACAAGTACGAGCGAACCGGGGACAATCCCCCCACCAAGCACACGGTTAAATTCCTTCATCGATGTCGTAACGCGTGGTTCTTTCTCGGTTGCGATTTTCGTTATTTTTTCTGGTTTTGCACGTACTGACGTTTGATTACGACCAAACCCAAACGTACTCTGATTACGCGAGTCGACTTTTTCGACTTCTTCAACTAATGTATTCCAAGCTTGACAGCCTGGGCATTTGCCCATCCATTTTGCAGATTCATATCCACAATCCTGGCAAATGTATTTGGTTTTACGTTTTGCCACTTGAGATACATCCTTTCACTATCTTAATTATACATCATTTCCTTACAATCGTTGTTACAGCAGTATATCATTTTCAAATGTTCATTACTCACTTCTGCCGTAAATTACACTGTTTTAAGAAAAAAGAAGAGCCTGAGACAAAGTAATGTATGCTCTCCTTAAAACGAACAATGACTCGAAGCATATATCATCGTTCATTTTAATTATGATTACTTTAACGAAGTCTCAAGCTCGTTACCCAGCACATGCTTATTTTAAGACGATAAATTCGCCTTTATTATTTAAACCAATTTTAGCCTTTTTCCCTTTAGCTACAGTTCCTTTAAGCAGTTGCTCTGATAGAAGGTCCTCTATATTTTTTTGAAGTGAACGACGTAATGGACGCGCTCCGTACTCAGGATCATATCCTTCATCCACCACTTTTTCGATCGCTTTATCTGTTAGAGAGAACTCGATATCTTGTTCTTGTAAACGATCTTGCAATTGTTTGATCATTAAATGAACAATTTTCTTCATATGTTTCTTCTCTAGAGAGTGGAAGACGATGATCTCATCAATTCTATTTAAGAATTCTGGACGGAATGTTTTCTTCATCTCATTCATCACTTTTGATTTCATGTCTTTGTAATCTTTATTTTCATCACCGACATCGAAGCCGACAAATTTATTACGTTGTAACTCACTTGCCCCAACGTTTGATGTCATAATGATCACGGTATTACGGAAATCAACAAGTCGACCTTTTGAATCTGTTAGACGGCCGTCTTCTAAGACTTGTAGTAAAATATTAAACACTTCTGGATGTGCTTTTTCTACCTCATCCAATAGAACGACAGAGTATGGTTTACGTCTAACACGCTCCGTTAATTGACCGCCCTCGTCATAACCAACATAGCCTGGAGGTGAACCAACGAGACGTGAAGTTGAATGTTTCTCCATATACTCCGACATATCTACGCGAATCATCGCATCCTCATCCGAGAACATCACTTCCGCTAGCGCTCGAGCGAGTTCCGTTTTACCGACACCTGTAGGTCCTAAGAAGATGAATGAACCAATTGGTCGCTTCGGATCTTTTAACCCAGCACGTGCACGTCGTACCGCTTTAGAGATAACGTTCACTGCTTCTTCTTGGCCGATGACACGATTGTGCAAGATTTCTTCCATATTTAACAGTCGATCACTTTCATTTTTGGTTAGTTTTAGAACAGGGACTCCAGTCCAAAGTGAAACAATCGCTGCAATATCATTTGTTGTAACTTCGATGTCCTCTTGACCTTGTTTTTCCTTCCAATCATTCTTCGTTTCTTCTAATTCTTCACGAAGATGTTGTTCACTATCACGGAGTGAGGCCGCTTTTTCAAATTCTTGGCTTTGCACAGCTGCATCTTTTTCTTTGCGCACCTCTTCTAGCTTCTCTTCTAACTCTTTTAAATTCGGCGGAATCGTATATGATTTCAAGCGTACTTTTGAACCAGCCTCATCA
>DVIO01000063.1 GCA_018711205.1 Candidatus Avamphibacillus intestinigallinarum
ATTATCATCTAATGATGTTAATATTTATTTTGGCGATGAGTTAGATGATAGTTATAAATCTATTTCAGTTATCACGACTAATTTTGATTATAGTGGACTGAGAGGGAACTTGATGGTGATTGGGCCGGAATTAATGTGACGTATTAGTCGTTAGATAATCATAGCTATACTTAGATTACAAAATCTCTATTCACCTTATGAACGAAGATGAATAGGGATTTTTTTATTGTAAAATAATGACGTTGATAAGAAAAACTCATCTGCGGCATTTTATGCTTATAAACGGAAACAAGTGAGTGGCCCTATAGAAAAAGTCTCATAAAATCATTATAAGCTCCAAGGCAACCTATAACCCTTGGAGCTTATATGATTAGAATAAAACAAACAATGAAGATATGGAGTAAGGAAATATACAAGACTCCTGGTCAGCTGAAGTCGGCAACATCCTGTTGCAGGCGCCGACACTAGCTCATCGTGAGCTTCACGGTTAAAACAGCACGTGTCTGATGCCCCTACAGGAAGGGTGTAGGTGTTAGAAGGCTAACCTCGTGCCTTCCTGGCACAACGCCTTCATGATCAACTTTCTGTTGGCCCGAGGCTGAAGTCGTGCCCGAAGAACGCGAGTATATTTTCAAACGACTAAAATTCTATACCCACATCATTTGACGAAGAGCTCTTTTTATAATTGTTTCGTAATTTCATGGACAACATGATGTAATTCAGGCAAAATAATTTTGTTCATCGCTAGCTTCACAGCTCCGCTTGAGCCTGGCATTACAAAAATAGCCTTATGCTGAGCTACCCCAGCAATGGCTCGTGACATGATGGCAGAGGATCCAATATCTTCATAGTAGCTTAATGTTCTAAAAATCTCTCCAAAACCAGGTATTTCTTTATCAAGCAGTGGTTGGACTGCTTCAATTGTGACATCTCGATGTGAAATACCTGTCCCACCATTCGTTATAATCACATCTGTTTGGCCACTCTTAAGAAGTTCTTTTATTTTCTCTTGGATTCCTTCAACTGAATCTTTCGTAATGACTTTTTCGACTATCGTATGGTGTTGTTCTTCTAATAATTGTTGAATAAGCTTTCCACTTTTATCCGTTTCTTCTGTTCTCGTATCACTTATCGTCATAATAGAAATATTGAATGACTTTTTCGTTTCAGTTGGCTTTGACAATCTACTCCTCCTCGTTTAGTTGGTATCTTGCTCATATTTTTCAAACCATTGATTAATTTGTTTCATAATGCTTTCCATTGCTTGAGCATTTTTAAAAGATGGCAATTGTACCAATAAAGGTTCTTTAGGCATCTTACTGTTATGTCCACGTTTTTGTAAGATAAATATACTTTTCACTTGTTTCTTCGTTTTAAACGCGCTCTCAGGTAACCGTAATAACCCTACAATATAAGCTTCTTGATTGATAAAGCGATTGAGATTACCTGTTGTATCATCATCAAACAATGTATCTGGAATCACAAAAATGCCATATCCACCTGGTTTCATATATTGCAAACTTTGCTCTATCAATAACTCATGTGCATAGGCATGACTATCCTCACGATTTAACTCAAAGCTTTCTGCATGAACGTCATCAGGATAATAACCGACTGGCAAATCCGCGACAACTAAATCTACAGGATCTAAGAACAAAGGTCGTAACGCGTCTTGATGGAAAAATTCGACCTCAGATTTTTGTAGATTTGTATATGCAACGGCTAATTTAATTAACGTTGGATCAATTTCAGCACTATAAGCTTTCGTTTCTTTGTGCAATTGTGAGAGTACAGTAAGAAGTAAGCTACCTGTACCTACAACTGGGTCTAGTACACGTACATGTTCTAAATCTTTCGTAAACTTCTCTGCTAAATACCCAATTAGCAATGATATTGACTCAGGTGTAATCATATGTTGGCTTTGTGTTGTATGTTTCATCCCTTTGATAATAGCCAGTTGTACACCTTTTCGAATATCGATTTGTTCAAATGTATCTAAGTCAATCGATTCATAAATGCCATTTAATTTATGTAATAAAATGTCATCAAAGTTAAGCGATGATTCTCCAAAAAATAAATATTCCATCGCAAGACCCAGTGCATCTAAATACGGGATATGTTCATGCTGTTCAATTTGAATCGCAGCATCGTTTAATTGTTTATAAAGTAATTCAAAATCTTTCTCATTCACAACTGATTCACCTCTATTATTGAATATGTTCATTGTACCAAATGAGACGACTGAATGTACAAATAGAGCGTTCCTTTTCAAAAACAATAAAAACAGCTCTCCTTTCTAAAATAGAGAGCTGTTACAATTGGAATATATTATAAATTTTTAACAGCTTGGATAGCCGCATCGTAATCTGGTTCTGTACTCACTTCATCGACGTACTGAACATATTGTACTGTATCATTTTCATCCACTACGAAAATAGCACGTGTTAATAAGCGTAATTCTTTAATCAGTACACCATATTTTTCTGCAAAATCTGCATCTCGGTGATCAGATAATAGATCTAAATTTTCTACACCTTCTGCTGCGCACCAACGTGTTTGTGCAAAAGGTAAGTCCATACTAATGGTTAAAATTTGTACATTATCTAATTTAGACGCTTCCGTGTTAAAACGTTTTGTTTCTGTTGAACAAACACCTGTATCGATTGAAGGTACAGAGCAAATCAACTTATTTTTGCCTTTATAATCAGCTAGCTGAACTTCCTCTAAACTATTCGACAATACTGAGAAATTCGGCGCTTTGTCACCTACTTTAATTTCAGTACCAAGAAGTGTTACCGGATCACCTTTAAATGTTACATTTGCCATTTGAATTCCTCCTTTTATTGTAAAACTTTTCTATACTTCAATTATGATGAATGTATTTTGAAAAGTCCAACAAAAGTCCTCCAACTTATGACAATTTCTCTTAAGCGTCATCATCTGATTGATGACGAGCTGAACGTGTATTAGAATTTTTCTTTGATTTCTTTAGTACACCAGCAAGCTTTTCAATGGTTTTCGGTGTGTCTTCCATTGCCTTTTCAACCACATTTGCATCTTCTTGTAATTGGACCATTCGTACATCATCTTCTGAGATGATTAAAAAAGCCACAGGTGACACATTCACACCGCCACCACTTCCACCACAAATTGGCGGATTTTCTTGATCTCCAGAGGTATCTGTTGTTTTATCATTCCCCGCTGAAACAAATCCAAATGCAAGTTTAGTAATGGGTAAAATCATTGTACCATTATGCATTTCAATCGGATCTCCAACAATTGAATTGGATTCAACCATCGTTTTTAATTCATCCATTGTCGTACCAATCATTGATTCAATTGGATGCTTCATGATTCAACTCTCCTTTAGTATTGTTTACTTGTTTTAAACTTTTGACATACTTCATGACATCCATAGCCTCTCCGACTTTTGTATGTACCATGCATACAAGAACTGTCTCAAATTTTTTCTCATCAAATGCTGGTTCTACAAATAAGTTTGGTTGGGTGGCCATGTTGATATATTGTTCGATGAGATCTACACCTAACATTTTAGCCGTCCATGCGCCTCCAGCAGCTAAACCCGTTTCTGCTGCGTTTCTTGTCCCAATTTGTGTATGCCACGTCAAATCCATTATGTTCGTTTTAGGTGTAGGAGGTAGATCGTGAACCGCTTGTCTATAGGCTTGCAATTGTTCTGTTGCTTTTTTCAAACGATCTAGTATATTTTCTACATTTAAAAATTCAGTCTTCATACGATCTGATTGACAAAATGATTTTTCATATAATTGAATATGTCTAAAAAATACGCGCATTTGCAAGTTCATTTTCCCTTCAGAAATCTTCATCTCCATGAACAAATGTAGAGGCAATTTACGAATGATATACATACACAACCATAAAAGAATGAGGATGACACCAATTCCAATATATAATTTCAGCATGATTCTCCTCCATCTAGATGAAAAGGATCACCTTGATATTCAAGGTGATCCCAAGCCAAATTATATTCAATTAACCTTCACTGTTCATGCCTTTCATTTGCTCTTGAGCTGTACGAACTAGACGTTTTGTGATTTCTCCACCTACTGAACCGTTCGCACGTGAAGTTGTTTCACCACCAAGATTCACATTAAACTCAGAAGCAATTTCATATTTCATTTGGTCTAAAGCTTGTTGTACACCAGGTACGACAAGTTGGTTTGAATTGTTGTTGCTTGCCATGATGTATCACCTCCTTGCTACACACTTACTATGTGTCGTTTGGAGGTGTTTCATTCATAAAATTTTTGGTATTTCCTAACATTTTAATAACGCATTATAATAAATCATCAAATACATCTGTTTTTTCTTCCTGATCCGTCACTGTGACGACTTCAATGCCTTCATATGCTTCGTTTAATAATTCCGTATAGTCGAATTGAGCTTCAAATGCTTCAACTTTTTCTTTATTTGGCTTTGTTTTCGGCGCTTTTGGCACAAAAACTGTACAACAATCCTCATAAGGTCGAATTGAGATATCAAATGTATCAATTTCTCTAGAAATTTGGACAATTTCATCTTTATCCATCGTAATTAACGGACGTAATATAGGTAAGTTCGTTACAGCATTAATCGCATACATGCTCTCCATCGTTTGACTGGCAACTTGACCGAGGTTTTCCCCAGTTGCAATTGACATGATCCCCTCGTTGCGACAGACTCTTTCACTAATCTTTAACATCATTCGACGCATAACTGTCATTGCGAAATTTTCTGGTATTTTTTCAAAAATCGCTTGTTGTAATTTTGTAAAAGGAACCATGTGGATTTTAATATTAATGCCGTATTTCGTTAGTTTTTTGGCAATATCTAATACCTTTTGTTTTGCACGCTCACTTGTAAAAGGAGGCGAATGAAAATGAATCGCTTCGATTGAAACGCCTCGTTTCATAGCCAAATAGCCTGCCACGGGACTATCAATTCCACCTGAGAGTAATAATAATGTTTTATTTGATGTTCCGACTGGCAATCCACCTAATCCCGGAACAACTTTTGAAGTAATATAAGTTGCTTCATTTCGGATTTCCACTTTTATTTCTAAATCAGGATGGTGAACATCTACTGTTACATCTTCACAATTCACTAATACATGACCACCAAGAATTTGATTCATTTCTTGTGAACCATGTGGAAAATCTTTATTTGTTCGTTTAGCAGATATTTTAAATGTTTTCACTGTAGGTTCTTCTTGAATCGCAAATAGGGTCGCCGCTTGAATATCCTCCAGCGTATTCTCTACCTTAATGGCTAAGCTCATACTTTTAATACCAAAGACATGTTGTAAAATATCGAGAACTGGCTCCGGTTCATGGCCGTTTAACAACACAAACATTCTACCTTGTGTTCTTTTGACTTTAATGCCTTTAAAATCACGTAATTTATGCTGGATATGATGCTGTAAACGTATTAAAAACTGCTTAATATTTTTCCCTTTTAAACCTAGCTCACCGTACCGAATTAAAATATGATCAAATTGTATTTTCATGATTTCAACATTCCTTTTAACTGATTTATTACCACTTCTAATGTTTTAATGAACACTTCGATTTCCTCAGATGTATTCTCATAAGATAAACTAACTCGTAAACCCGAAGATGCCCTTCTCACATCATAACCACATGCTGTCAATACACGACTTTCATTTAAATCTTTTGACGAGCATGCTGATTTAGTTGAAAGAAAAATATCATGCTCCCCGAACATATGAATCGCAACCTCTGGTTTTACACTTGGAAAAGAAAAATTCACAATATGCGGGGCTGAATCGTTTGGTGTGTTCAAACAGACTGCTTCATGAGCATTCACCACATGTATAATGTCTTGCTTCATCTTAATCAAATGGTCAACATGTTGTTTTTCTTGCTCTTTAATGAGACGCAATGCTTTTACAAACGATACAATGCCCGCTAAATTTTCAGTTCCTGGTCTTATCCCATCTTCTTGACTTCCTCCGTGGAAGAGCGGATATAGTTTAACGCCTGTTTTTTTGTATAATAAACCTGTTCCTTTTAAGCCATGAATTTTGTGACCTGAGCACGTCCACAAATCAACCTGACTTGTCTTTAAAGATAAAGGTACTTTACCTAATCCTTGTACGTCATCCACATGAAAGAAAACCTTAGGGTACTTACGTAACAAATGACCCATTTCTTCTATAGGTTGAATCACACCTGTTTCATTATTCACATGCATTATACTGACTAAAATCGTATCATCTTGAATGGCTTCTTCGAGATCACGTAGAGATACATGACCGCTTTCATTAACTGGCAAATAGGTTACTTCAAACCCTTGTTTTTCTAAGGCTTGGAATGCTTCATATACAGAAGGATGCTCGATGGCTGTCGTAATCAAATGGTTACCTCTTGCTTGATGCTCTAAGGCAATGCCTTTAATAGCGAGATTATTACTTTCCGTGCCACCTGAGGTAAACACGATTTCATTTGGACGTACTTCTAAAATGTCCGCAGCTTGGGTTCTAGCTTTATATAATAAATGTTCTCCTTTTCCTCCAAATTGATGGATAGAAGAAGGATTACAAAAAAATTGCTCTGTCACTTTTTGATAACTATCCATTACTGCTGGAAGTGGTTTCGTTGTCGCACTATTATCAAGATAAATCATATAAGTTCTCCTTTGTTATAGGTTACTCTACGTTGCTTAACGATTATAATACAGTGGAAAGGCTGCTTACAATAAAGGAATTCTCCTCCATCATAAGACAGCCTTTTTATTGATTGGATTCAATTTTTTTAAGCGCGCCCGGTTCTGTAGCCTCAAGAGCCTTAGCCGCTTTTTCAAGAGCGAGTTCATATTCATACTTTCTAAATAATCGCTCAGACTCTTCTAATTCTTTACGTAAAGCGTCATTTCTACTACGATAACGGTTCGCATATTGAATAACCTCTTCGGTCAGTCTTGCCTGATCGATCATTAAGTCAATCTTTTCCATCGCATGTGTCACCGTATTTTGTGCTTCATCTAGTGCCTGCTGCACTTCAATGATATCAAGCGGTTGTTTTTCTAATGTTCGCATGACTTGTTGATTTTTCGACGTGGCTTGTTCCATAAATGACCAAATATAGTTAGGAACCCCCGGTAAATTGTTCTTTTTCAACTTACGCTTCATTTCATTTAATTCATCATTAATTTCAATTAATTTATCTTTTGCCTCAATTTCATCACTACGTAAATTATAAATACGTTTTTTGAACAATTCATGTTTCTCTTGTAATGCCTCAATATGTATATAGCCTTGCTCCAGCTCTTCACGAAGATCTGAATGTGCTTTATCATCTGCTTCCATATCTGTAAGCATTTCATCTAGATGGCTTTTCATTTGCGCAATCGTTTTATCAAGTGTCAAGTATTGTTCTAAATCTTGATCTTCAAAATGATAAGCAGATTTCATCTTTTCTACTTCTAATTTCGTTTCTG
>DVIO01000064.1 GCA_018711205.1 Candidatus Avamphibacillus intestinigallinarum
CTTTCAAAGTTTCTCCAGTGCCAGTAATCGTACCCCCTGTTCCGGCAGTTGATACAAACGCATCAAGATTGTGATCCATTTGTTCTAAAATTTCCTTTGCTGTTGTTGTACGATGAATATCAGGATTTGCAATATTTTCAAACTGCTGTGGGATGAAACTATTTGGAATTTCAGCATGTAATGCTTCAGCTTTTTTAATTGCGCCTGGCATTTTATCATCGCTAGGTGTTAATACAACCTTTGCGCCAAACGCTTGTAAAATATTAATACGTTCTTTTGTCATATTATCTGGCATGACCAGTATCGCTTTATATCCACGAGCAGCAGCTGACATCGCAAGACCTATCCCCGTATTCCCACTTGTTGGTTCGATAATGGTTGCGCCCGCTTTCAACAACCCAGCCTGCTCTGCAGCGTGAATCATATTAAAAGCGGCACGATCTTTAACACTTTTACTAGGATTAAAAGATTCTAATTTCACGAATACATCTGCAGCATCATCAGGTACAATCTTATTTAATTTTAAAACAGGTGTATCGCCAATTAATTCAGTGATGGAATTTACAACTTTCATGTTCGCACAACCTTTCAAATAACGTTCTCAAAACCAAGTAATACTATCTATATATTATCAATTTTATCATATAAAACAATAGAATATTGAAAAAATATCCCTCTATCTAATCACATAAGATAAAGGGATATTAAACTTTATTGACTTTTCAGTAATTTCTGTCCAAGTTCATAAAATGCTTTACGTTCCTTCTCTGGTACAAGGGATCCGCCTGTTGACCAGGCAATGTGTGTGATGTTTTCTTCGTCGACATGTAAGTCAGAAATGTAGTTTGTTTCTGAGATTACCCATGGACCAATTAATCCTGCAGTTGCTGATGGTTCTACTGAAATATTTTCTTGATCCTTTAATGTAACGAGTAATTTGAATAAATGATCATCCTCAATGGTATATAAACCACTCATTAGTTGATCGCTGATTTTTGTTGCAAATTTTGAAGGTCTACCTACTGCAAGACCGTCTGCCTCAGTTTGGTTACTAATGCCAATATCTTGTACAGAAATCTCTTCCATTTTACCTGTAACAAGTCCTGTTAAAACAGCTGGAGAGGTTGTGGGTTCAACAAAGAAACAATGAACATGTGGTCCGAATATTTCTTTTAAGCCAAAAGTGACGCCGCCAGGTGACCCTCCAACACCACAAGGTAAATAAACAAATAGCGGATGTTCCTTATCAACTTTAATATGTTTTTCATCTAATTGTTGCTTTAACCGAAGTGCGACAGTACTATATCCTAAAAATAAATCTTTTGAGTCTTCATCATCAACAAAATAACCATTTGGTTGATCTAAGGTTTGCTTTCTACCTTCACTAATGGCCTCGCTAAAATCTCCACTAAATTCATGAACATGCGCACCGTTTTTTCTTAATAATTCCTTTTTCCATGCTTTAGCATCAGCAGACATATAGACATTCACATTAAATCCGAGTTTTGCACTCATAATCCCAATGCTTAAACCTAAATTGCCTGTTGAACCAACACCAATTGTAAAATCATTAAAAAATTGTTTCATTTGAGGTTCGGCAAATTTAGCATAATCATCGCCCTCTTGAATCAGTTGGTGTTCAAAGGCTAACTGTTCAGCGTGTTTTAATACTTCGAAAAAACCACCGCGTGCTTTGATTGAACCTGCAACAGGTAATTCATGATCACTTTTTAAAAATAATGATCCGTGAATGTTTCGGGATTGTTTTTGATTCTCAAATGCTTTGAAGTGTTCAATATCAACTAAAGGAGATTCTATAACGCCATCCTTAATTTCCGGAAATACCTCTATGAAAAAAGGAATAAAGCGTTCCCATAATTTTTCTGCTTCATAAACGTCGTGTATTGTTAACTCGAGATGAGGTTTCTCTCGTTTATTTTGATTGAACCAAACAACTGGTTTTAGCCCCATTATATCTTCTAAAATAGGAGTGTCTTGCTTCATTTGTTTAAGCAATTGTTTATCTAACATAATCATCCTCCTTTTAATGACTTGGTATCCTTTTATGATTCCCATTAGAGGATATGCTTAAACAGCATACATCATGTATATTTATACATCGTTGCATAAATATACAAAAGTGTTTAATTTAAGGTGTATTTTGCAGATAAAACACTATAGCAAGTAATTATTTCCCGTATACACTATAATGTATATTATATAGGTCTCGGGGTATATTGAGGTACATAAAAAAAGAGCCTTGAAAGTACGTGCTTTCAAGGCTTTGAGTTAATTAAATAACTTAGCGAGCGAATGGTATTTTAATGTTTCGAGCTCCTCTTTTAAGGCAACCGCATCAAATGACCAATGCTCTGTACTTAATTCACATGAAATATCGACATCACATTTGATTTCTGCTAAATCTCTAGATAAATAAAGCATCTCTAAATCTGTATCTAGTTTATTTTGTAGACCTTTTGTTAATTCGTCTTTATGTAATAAGAGATTATCAATCGTATCATATTGCTTTAATAGTTTTAGAGCTGTTTTTTCTCCAATTCCCTTAACGCCCGGATAATTATCCGCGCTATCCCCCATCAATCCTTTAAGATCGATAATTTGCTGTGGTGTTAATTCTAATTTTTCATAGAAATTATCTTTCGTAAATACTTCATAATTTCCAATACCTTTTCTCATGATAGCAACCTGAACATGGTCACTAACTAATTGTAAAATATCTTGATCGCCAGTTAATATGGTGACTTGGCCTTCATCTTTATAATGACATGCTAAAGTTCCGATGCAATCGTCAGCCTCGTAGTTTTCCAAACCGATATTAGGTGTATTAAGTAACGTGACAATCTCTTTAACCAAATCAAATTGTGGAATTAATTCTTCAGGTGGTGCATCTCGATTCGCTTTATATTGTTCATATTTCTCTGTGCGAAATGTTTTACTCCCCATATCCCAACAAACAACAACATGAGTGGGTTGGAATTTTTCTACAGCATCCAAAAAATACTTTAGAAATTGATAGACACCATTCGTCGGTATACCATCTACGTTTCTCATGAAATTTCCTCGAAAAGAAGTTGCAAAAAATCCCCTAAATAATAAAGCCATACCATCTACTAGCATAATGTGTTTCTTACTCAAACTCATGATACCTCCTCAAAAGAGTTTACATAATAAAATTATTGTATACTTTAATTGGATATATTAAAAATGTATCACCTTGTATTCAAACGCAGTGATACATTTTGGTTGTTAGACAGGATAGACAATATGTTTACGACTCGAAGCTTCAATCGGTTTTTGATTATAGACCTTGAAACGAGTTGCCAATGCTTCTCTTAGTTTATCTGGCTCGACAATGTCATCGACAATCATCTCTGAAGCGAGTCGATAAATATCGATTTCTTCCTTATATTCTTTCTGTTTTTCATTAATAAATTGTTCACGCTCATCTTCATCTAATTCAGCAATTTTATTAGCGTACACCGCATTTACAGCAGCTTCTGGTCCCATCACAGCAATTTGTGCAGAAGGCAATGCTAAGCAGCAATCTGGCTCAAAACCAGGTCCTGCCATCGCATATAATCCAGCGCCATATGCCTTCCGGACAATGACAGATATTTTAGGAACAGTTGCTTCACTCATGGATACAAGCATTTTAGCTCCATGTCGAATAATACCTTGTTTTTCGACTTTTGTACCAATCATAAATCCTGGTACATCTGTTAAGAATAATAAAGGTATGTTAAATGCATCACATAATTGTATGAATTTCGCCCCTTTATCAGCTGAATCAGGGAAAAGAACGCCACCTTTAGCACGAGGTTGATTGGCAATAATCCCAATAACTTCACCATCTAATCTTGCAAAACCAGTAATCAATTCTTTAGCAAATTTCTTTTTAATTTCACAGAATGAATCAGCATCGATTAATGTTTGGATCAAATCATACATATTAAATGGTGCATTTTGATTTTCTGGAACAATAGCTGATAATTTCTTTTCAATATTTGGTTGTTGTACTTCAATTTGCTTAGGTTTTTCTCTGAAATTTTGCGGGAAATACGTTAAATATTTTCTAGCAAATTGAATCGCTTCTTCTTCAGATTTGACAAGCACGTCACCACAACCAGATACAGAACAGTGCATTTTAGCGCCGCCCATTTCCTCTAGACTTACTTTTTCACCAATTACTTTTTCGGCCATCCGTGGTGAACCTAAGTACATAGAGGCATTGCCGTCCACCATGACAACGGTATCGCAAAATGCTGGGATATATGCACCTCCGGCTGCAGAAGGGCCAAAAAGTAAGCAGAGTTGAGGTATTTTACCAGATAATTTAATCTGATTATGGAATAATCGACCAGCACCTCTTCGACCAGGAAACATCTCTAGTTGATCCGTAATTCGCGCGCCTGCTGAATCAACAAGATAAATTAATGGGATTTCTAGACGATCAGCTGTTTCCTGCATACGAATCATTTTTTCAACAGTACGCTTTCCCCATGAACCGGCTTTAACTGTGGAATCATTTGCAATAATCGCAACATCTTGATTATGTATTTTCCCAATACCAGTTACGACGCCATCTGCGGGAAGATCTGGTGCTTCACTATTAGCAAAGAATTCATTTTCAAAATTCAATCCATCGTCAAATAACAGGCGTAAACGTTCACGTACAAACAGTTTGCCTTTTTCTTCGTTTTTTTGATGGTATTTTTCTTTTCCACCTGCATTGATTTTGTCTACCTTATGATAGTAATCATCAATATATGACATACGCGTGACCTCCTTCATTCTAGATTAGTTCCCTTTATAATGTGGTTTTCTTTTTTCCACAAACGATTGTAAACCTTCAATTCGGTCAGTTGTTTCTAATGTATCGAGATAGCAATTTCTTTCATGTTCAAGAGCTTTATCTATAGGTAGATCATAGCCTTGATCAATTGCTTTTTTTGCTGCTTTTATAGCAATTGGTCCATTTTGCGTAATTCTTTTAGCAATTTCAACAGCTTTATTTAAAGATTCGCCCGTTTCAGTTACATTTTGAACTAGGCCAATGTCAAATGCATGGGTTGCATCAATAGGTTGGGCACTATAAATCATATATTTAGTATGCGCAATACCGATTAAACGTGATAATCTTTGAGTACCACCAGCCCCTGGAATAACAGCAAGTGAGGTTTCGGTCAGCCCCATTTTTGCTTGTTTCTCCGCAATTCTAATATCACAGGCTATAGCGAGTTCTAATCCTCCACCAAAAGCTAATCCATTTATTGCTGCAATAACAGGCATTTTCATGTGCTCGATTTGAGAGACTAAGGAACCGATTTTATCAACAGTATCCATGACTTCATCTTCTGTCATATGTACTCTTTCTTTTAAATCCGCACCAGCACAAAAGGCTTTATCTCCATATCCTGTAATAATTGTACATAAAATGTTCGGGTCTTCATCAAATGCTTTAATGACATTAGAAAGCTCATCGATCAATGCATGTGATAGAGCATTTAAAGCTGAGAAGCGGTCTAATGTAATAATAGCAATCTGATTTTTTATTGTTGTACTAGTTATGAATTCACGCATTACATCACCTCAATACACCTTCTTGAATACTACATATACATTTTATTCGGGTTCAATGACAATCACAACATCATCTTCATCGACAAAGTCGCCTTCTTTTACTTTAATTTCCTTTACGACTCCACTTTCTTCTGCACTTAGTGGGATTTCCATTTTCATAGATTCTAAAATAACGACATCTTGATCTTCTTCTACAGTTTCATCTTCTTTTACAAGTATTTTCCAAACACTTCCGGCCATGCTTGCTTTTACTTCGTCCATTATAAGGACCTCCTATTTCGTATAATATGTTTGTACAAAGTCTGTTGTTGTTATTCCTGATTGAAACATATCTGATTGAAGAACAGTTAAAATCATTGGAATATTTGTTTTAATACCTTCAATTGTATAGTCTTCCAATGTATGTATCATCGTGTGAATCGCTTCTTCTCGTGTATCCTTTGTCACGATTAACTTGGCAATCATTGGATCATAAAATGGCGTTACTTTCCGATCTTTTTCGGCAGTTAATTCATGACGAATTCCCTCTCCATCTGGAATAATGTATTCCGTAATTAAGCCAGGTGATGGAAAGAACGTTTTAGGATCCTCTGCATAAATTCTTGCTTCAATTGAATGACCTTTAAAGTGAAGATTTGTTTGATTGAATGATAAACGTTCTCCAGCTGCTATATGTAATTGTTCTTTCACAATATCAATTCCGGTAATTTCCTCGGTAACTGGGTGTTCTACCTGAATTCTTGTATTCATTTCTAGGAAATAAAATTGTCCTTTATCATCCATGACAAATTCTATCGTTCCAACATTTTGATACCCAATCTTTTGAATGGCATTCACCGATGCTTGGCCGATTTCATGACGCTTTTGTTCTGATAAAAACGGAGAAGGTGCCTCTTCTATGACTTTCTGATTTCTTCGTTGAATAGAGCATTCTCTTTCGAACAAATGCACGACATTTCCGTATAGATCTGCTAGTATTTGTACTTCAATATGATGGGCGTTTTCAATGAGTTTTTCAACAAACATTGAACCATCACCAAAAAATTTTAATGCACGTGCAGAGTTATTTTCAAATGCCTGAACAAGCTCAGCCTCATCAAACACTTTTTGCATACCAATTCCTCCACCGCCGGCAGAAGCTTTTAGCATAATAGGGTAACCAATTTCATTGGCAATTTCGACTGCTTCACTAGCAGATTCAACAGGTGTTAGATTACCAGGTACAACAGGAAGTCCAGCGTCTTTCATGATTTGTTTTGCAGTGATTTTATGAGCCATATCAGAAAGGTTTTTAACACTTGGCCCAATATACGTTATGTGCTCTTCTTCAATACGTCTTGCGAATTCAGGATGCTCACTTAAAAATCCATAGCCAGGATGAATTGCATCAACATTTGTTTGTTTAGCAATATGAATAATCTTTTCGATATTCATATAACTTTCATTCACTTGAGATTTTCCAATAAGGTAAGCTTCATCAGCCAAGTGGGTGTAAGCCATGCCTTCATCTGCTTCAGAGTAAATCGCAACAGTTTGAACGTTCATTTGTTTGCAGGTTCTTATAATACGACTTGCAATTTCACCACGATTTGCGATTAATATTTTTTTAAACATATGCTCTCTCCTTTTAGGAAGCCTTAACTTATAAACCTAAGTGTCTTGCAATAACGACTCGTTGAATTTCAGAAGTCCCCTCACCAATTTCTAATAATTTCGCATCACGTAGGAAACGTTCTACTTCATATTCACGCATATATCCATTTCCACCATGAATTTGAATGGCTTCATTCGCAGCTCGGGTAGCTGTCTCAGAGGCAAATAATTTTGCCATTGCGGCTTCTTTACCGAATGGCTGACCTTGATCTTTTAACCAAGCTGCTTTATGCACCATTGTGCGAGCCATTTCAATTTCAGTAGCCATATCAGCTATTTTAAATTGAATAGCTTGTAACTTCGAAATCGGTTTACCAAATTGAACACGTTCTTTTGCATACTGAATTGAACGTTCTAGTGAGGCCTGTGCAATACCGATGGCAAGTGCCCCAATTGAAATACGTCCTGAGTCTAATGTTTTTAAAAATTGTTTAAATCCATTCGTTTCTCCACCAAGTAAGTTCTCTTTAGGAACACGCACATCTTTTAACACGATTTGAGCCGTATCAGAGCCGCGTACTCCCATTTTGTCATAAGGAGCAGTGATTGTGATACCAGGTGTATTCGTCGGAACAATAATAGCCGAAATAATATTTTTCCCATTGTCCTGCTTACCAGTAACCGCAGTTAAAATTAACGTGTCGGCAAAATTTGCATTTGTAATATAGCATTTTTCGCCATTGATCACGTACTCATCATTCTCCAAAACTGCTGTTGTCCGTGTCCCACCAGCATCAGATCCAGCATTTGGCTCAGTTAAACCAAATGAGCCAAGAGCACTTCCATTAAGAAGGGGTTTTAAAAATTTTTCTTTTTGTGCTTCCGTACCGAAGTAATAAAGCGGACTTGCTCCTAAAGAGACTGCCGCTGCATAACTTAAGCCTGTACTACCACAGCGTTTCCCAATCTCTTCAACAGCAAGTATATAAGAAAGTGTATCTCCACCAGAGCCACCATATGTTTCTGAAAACGGGAGACCCATAAAGCCTAATTCTCCCATTTTCTTGAATATATCACTTGGGAATTCCCCAGTTTTATCGATTTCTATCGCTCTTGGCTTAATGACTTCCTCTGCGAAGTCAGAAACCATTTCACGTATCATTCTTTGTTCGTCTGATAATTCAAAGTTCATGTTTTACCTCCTGGTTAATCAAAACACGTTTACGCTTTATTTTGAAAAGGTGCAAGATATTGCGCTAGGCTGTGTGCGTCTTGAACAGTTGGCGCACCTTCTTTAAATAGTTTTTTTCCATTGCTTGTAAGTTCACTCACAGATAATGTAGCTGGATGAACTTCTAACGACTCACCATTATCCATTTCAACCATAACAATGTCATCCATCTCTTTCACTAATGTGTGATATTTAACATAATGTGGATTCGTTTTTAAATCTTTTAGCATTTTTTGACCACGTTTTGCACGAGTACTTTTTTTGAAGTTTGTTAATTTTACTTTTTTATGAAAACCTCTTTGTGTCACAATATAGACATCAGGTTTTTCAGAGTCAGTAAATGCATCTCCATTTACAACAAACTCGTTTTCTTTTAATTGAATACCTTTAACACCTGCAGCTCTTAAGCCGACTATACCCGCCTCAGATTCTTCAAACCATAGTCCATATCCTGTATTTGTAGCCATAAATACGTCTTGGTTACCGTCTGTTAACATAACTTGCAATAATTCATCATCTTTTTTCAAGTTCATCGCAATTAAAAATCTAGTATATCTTTGCGCATTATAAAGATTTAACTCACTACGTTTTATCATACCATTTTTAGTCAAAAAGACGAGAAAATGATCTTTCGTAAATTCGCGGACAGGAATGGCTTGGACAATTTGCTCATTTTGATTTAATGAAGCAATATTGGAAATATGTTGGCCCATATCTTTCCATCTTATTTCAGGAAGTGCATGAACCGGCAGCTTTATGAAATTCCCTCTATTGGTAAAGATTAAAACCTGATCCGTCGTATTGAGCTCTAATAATGTTAAAACGTGATCTTCATCTTTAAGTCCAATATCTTCCCCATTAGAGGCTGCATAGGACCGGATACTCGTCCGTTTAATGTAACCATCTTTTGTAATACTAACAACGACCTCTTCACTTACGACCGTCACATCAATATTGATTTTTAATTCTTCGATCTCTGCCTCGATTTGCGTGCGGCGTTCTGAATGGTATTGTTTTTTCATAGTTCTTAGTTCTTTTTTAATCGCTTGCTCTAATTTTTTGTCACTAGATAATAGAGCATTCATCTCATCAATTTGAATAGCTAATTCTTTTGCTTCTTTTTGTAAAGCTGTCACGTCCGTATTTGTTAAACGATATAATTGTAACATGACAATTGCTTCAGCCTGTGGTTCTGTGAATCCAAACTGTTTCATAATGGCTTGTTTAGCTTCACTCTTATTTTTTGAAGCACGAATTGTTGCTAGTAATTCATCTAATATTGAAATGGCTTTAATCAAACCATCCACAATATGGGCTCTTGCTGTTGCTTTTTCAAGATCAAATGTAGTGGAATTTTTTAACACTTGTTTTTGATGCGTAATATAAGCATCGATGATCATCGGTAAAGAAAGCAATTTAGGTGTTTTATCTTCAATCCCAACCATGTTGAAGTGATACGTAACTTGCAAATCAGTGTTTTTATAAAGGAAGTGCAAAATACCTTCAGCATTAGCTTCTTTTCGTAATTCAATAATAATGCGAAGTCCCGTACGGTCTGTTTCATCACGGACTTCGGAAATCCCTTCAACCGTTCGATCGATTCTTAATTCATCCATACGTTTCACTAAATTCGCCTTATTCACATCATATGGAATTTCATCAATCACAATTTGCTCTCGGCCACCACGCATTTTCTCGATTTTTGCATTTCCTCTTAAAATCACTTTGCCTTTTCCTGTTTCGTATGCTTCTTTAAGTCCGTCAATCCCCTGTGCAATCCCGCCAGTCGGAAAATCAGGTCCTTTTATGGCTTTCATTAAATCATCTACAGAAGCTGTTGGCTTATCGATTCGCATTATGACTGCGTCAATCACTTCATTTAAATTATGCGGTGGGATATCCGTTGCATAACCAGCCGAAATCCCGGTAGATCCGTTAATTAATAAGTTCGGGAATTTAGCCGGTAAGACAAGCGGTTCTTCATCTGTATCATCAAAGTTCGGAATAAATTCTACAGTATTTTTATCAATATCTCTGAGTAACTCTGAAGAGATACTTGATAAACGTGCCTCGGTATAACGCATAGCAGCTGGTGGATCGCCATCGATACTCCCGTTGTTTCCATGCATTTCAACAAGTTTGTTACGCATTTTCCAATCTTGACTCATCCGAACCATGGCGTCATAAACTGATATGTCTCCATGTGGATGATAATTTCCGATTACCGTTCCCACTGTTTTAGCAGCTTTTCTAAAGTTCTTTTCAAATGTGTTTTTATCCTGATGCATTGCATATAAAATACGACGTTGTACAGGCTTTAAACCATCTCTTACATCAGGTAGTGCTCTATCTTGAATGATGTATTTACTATATCTTCCAAAGCGATCTCCAACGACTTCTTCTAAAGGTAAGTCTAAAAATTGTTCGTTTTGAGACAAAATGTACGCCCCCTGTTACGTATGAATCTTATCATTTTCTAAAATATTAGGATCATCTTCTAAGCTGAAAGCGACATTTCGCTCAATCCATTTACGACGAGGCTCAACCTTATCTCCCATTAAAGTCGAGATTCGTTTTTCAGCTCTTGCTAAATCATCAATCGTTACCCTAATTAAGGTTCTAGATTCTGGGTTCATTGTCGTTTCCCATAATTGATCTGCATTCATCTCACCTAGACCTTTATAGCGTTGTATCATATAACCTTTTTTAAAATCTTTTAGCAGTTTACCTAACTCTTCTTCTTCCCAGGCATAGGCAATTTTTTCTTTCTTACCGGTCCCTTGAGAAACCTTGAATAGAGGTGGTAAAGCAATGAATACTTTTCCAGCTTCTATTAATGGTTTCATATAACGATAAAAGAATGTTAGTAATAACACTTGAATGTGTGCACCATCTGTATCTGCATCTGTCATAATTACAATTTTTGAGTATTGCACGTCATCTAAATTAAAATCCCCACCTACTCCAGCACCAATCGTATGAATGATAGTTGAAATTTCTTCATTTTTTAATATATCTTCCATTTTTGCTTTTTCGGTATTAATCACTTTTCCTCTTAATGGCAAAATAGCCTGGAATCTTCGGTCTCGTCCTTGCTTAGCTGAACCACCAGCCGAGTCACCCTCAACAAGATATAATTCGTTTTTATTTGGGTTTCGAGACTGTGCAGGTGTTAATTTACCACTTAATAGAGCATCTCTCTTTTTTCGTTTTTTCCCTGTTCGAGCATCCTCTCTAGCTTTACGGGCTGCTTCTCTAGCTTCCTTTGCACGAATGGCCTTACGAATAAGTAAACTAGAAACATCAGCATTCTCTTCGAGGAAATACGTTATCTTTTCGGTAATGACTGTATCAACAGCTGAGCGTGCTTCTGGTGTACCTAATTTACTTTTTGTTTGTCCTTCGAATTGAAGTTTATCCTCAGGTATCCGGACAGAAATAACAGCTGTTAATCCTTCACGTATGTCACTACCTTCTAAGTTTTTATCCTTATCTTTTAAGAAGTTATTTTTTCGGGCATAATCGTTAAACGTTCTCGTAATCGCGCTTCTTGTACCAGACTCATGCGTCCCCCCATCTTTTGTCCTAACATTGTTGACAAAGGAAAGCATATTCTCCGAAAAGCCGTCATTGAATTGAAACGAAAAATCAACTTCAATATTGTTTTGTTCCCCTTCAAAAGAGACAACTTGATGTAGGACATCTTTATCTTCATTAAGATAGTGAACAAATGACTCCAACCCATTAGGGTACAGATATTCTTCTTTAATATCACGCCTTTCGTCGAATAAAGTAATCGTTAATCCCTTTAATAAAAAGGCAGCCTCTTGCAGACGTTCAGATAAAATGTCAAAATCAAAATTGACATTTGAAAATACGGTGCTATCCGGTTTAAAGCGAATGACCGATCCCTGCTTTTTAGTTTTCCCGACATATTCTAATGGACCAGATTCTTTACCACCATTTTTAAATTTCTGAGTATGCTGCTCCCCGTTTCGAAAAACAGTTACGGTTAACCACTCTGATAGAGCATTTACGACAGAGGCACCTACACCATGCAAGCCACCACTTGTTTTATAACCACCTTGTCCGAACTTGCCACCGGCATGCAGAACAGTAAAGATGACTTCAATCGTTGATTTTCCAGTTTGATGTTGACCCGTTGGAATACCACGTCCGTTATCTGCAATTGAGATACTTTCATCTTTATGGATAATCACGTCTATTTTATCTCCATAATCTGATAAAGCTTCATCTACAGCATTATCAATAATTTCAAAAGCCAAATGGTGTAGACCACGACTATCTGTACTCCCTATATACATACCGGGTCTTTTTCTAACAGCTTCTAAACCTTCTAAAACTTGAATGGATTCTTCAGAATACATTTCAGGTTTTTTACTCATATCAAGGGCAACTCCTTTATAGTTTGCTTCTAGAACAATTTATATCTTTGT
The DNA here is from genome assembly GCA_018711205.1 of Candidatus Avamphibacillus intestinigallinarum. GTDB lineage: Bacteria > Bacillota > Bacilli > Bacillales > Amphibacillaceae > Avamphibacillus > Avamphibacillus intestinigallinarum. The sequence goes on from DVIO01000064.1 coordinate 12,883, forward strand.
TTTATGTTAATTTGCACGTTCCTTTGGATAAATACGAAAACAAGTATACTATAAATTGAATTTAAGTGATATTATAATCTAAACCATTTCAAAAATGAAAGGGAGCTCTTCGTAAAAAACGCAAGAGCTCAAGCTTTTTCATACTTCGTTTTATGTACCGGAAAGCAAATTTCTATTTATTATTATAACTTTAATAAGCGCGATAAGCAAAAAGTCACTATTTTATTACGTTTTAAGATGAATCCTACTATTAAATAACAATTATTGTTCTTTCTAATCCGTAAACATGATAAAATATAAGTGTCATCATGTATTTAATATTAATATAGAAAGCAGGAATTTAAATGTATTATATTCTATTTGCTGTCATTGCCTACCTGCTTGGTTCAATTCCGTCTGCATTAGTTGTCGGTAAAGTTGGATACAACATAGATATTAGAAATTATGGAAGCGGAAATCTTGGTGCTACAAATACATTTCGTGTATTAGGATTAAAAGCTGGTCTTATTGTAACGGTATCTGATATTTTAAAAGGAACGGTAGCAAGTTTACTTCCGTTAATCTTCCAACAAACAGAAATCCATATTTTAATTATTGGCTTATTTGCAGTTTTAGGACACACCTACCCTATATTTGCACGATTTAAGGGGGGGAAAGCTGTCGCAACTTCAGCAGGTGTTGTACTTGCAGCAAGTCCTATACTATTTGGAGTCTTAATTGGATCTTTCTTACTTGTTCTGTATATATCAAAATATGTTTCTCTTGCATCAATGGTAACCGGTTTAATCACAACGATTGTTTGTTTATTTTTAGATGACTGGTTACTGTTTAGTGTCATCTTAATTCTCACTATATTTGTATTTTATCGACATAAAGATAACATTAAACGTATTTTGAACAAAACAGAACCTAAGATTAAATGGATGTAACGATTGTTACATGATAGTATATTAAAAATATCAAAGTTCTTAGATACGTTAATATTGAATAATACCAATGTGTTGCGTATACTTTGAATAAGCATGTAGGAGGAAGGAGTTCAGTAACATGAATCACACAAAATCAACTTCTAAAATAAGTTTACCAAATAAAGAAGAACGTCATCGTCTCTTTGGATCTGTTACTCCAGGTGTTAAAAAGAAACCAACAGAGAAAAAAGACATGCCTGACTTACAAAATCTAAAAAAAGATTTTCTATTTAAGCTAGATGTTTGTGGTATCACTGAAGTCAAACATCCGATTAATATAGAAAGCAATCTTGCTCCTAAACAACAAACAAGTATTGGTAAATTCTACTTTTCTTCTAGTATTGAACAAACGAGTAAAGGAACTAATATGAGTCGTTTTATGGAGCAATTAAGCCAATTTCATGAAGTTGGTTTTACTGCTGATTTTAAAACATTAAAGGCTTTTACAAAAGAATTAGCAGAACGGCTAGAGAAGAAAGATGCCACAATAGAAATTACCTGCCCCTGGTTTTATGAACGAGAGGCGCCACATTCGGGATTAAGTGGTTTAAATAATGCAGATATTTCAATTAAAACAACTTATGATGAAGTAAACGATTACACATTAAGTGCTTCATTAAAGGTTCCCATCACTACATTATGTCCTTGTTCCAAGGAAATTAGTGAGTATAGCGCACACAATCAACGAGGATATGTAACAATGAATGTTGATTTCTATGATGACTTTGACTTTACAACCATAGATTGGAAAGAATCTTTATTAGAAGCTGCTGAAAGTAATGCAAGTGCAAGTTTACATCCGGTTTTAAAACGACCTGATGAAAAAGTCGTTACAGAGCGTGCATATGAAAATCCTCGTTTTGTAGAAGATATGGTACGTCTTGTAGCAGCGGATTTATATGAAATGCCTTTTGTCAAGAAATTCACTGTAACTTGCCAAAACGAAGAATCTATTCATATGCATGATGCCATCGCTAGCTTAACGTATGATAAAGCAGACGAATGATAAAAGGATTGATAGACAGCTATGAAATATCCATTTATCTTTTTGATAAAATTTTATCAAAAAGCAATTAGCCCTTTTACTCCGTCAAGTTGTAGGTTCTATCCAACTTGCTCAGCATATAGTTTAACAGCATTTGAAAGATTTGGATTTTTTAAAGGGTTATTTTTATCAATCAAACGCATTTCAAAATGCCACCCTTTTCATAAAGGCGGTATTGATTATGTACCCGAGAAGAAAAATAAATAACCTTTTACGTTAAAGAGGACGAGCCTATTAAGACTCGTCCTCTTTTTCACTTTCAAGTAACTGTTTGTAAACTTTATGCCATTCTGGAAAATACTTTCGTAATGTTACGGGTCTAAAGTTGTCTTTTTTTACAATGACATGTTCTGACGATCCCGTTACAACAACTGCGTCATTTACCAAAACTCGGTAAGCATAAACTGTACGTACGCCATCATAAGTATCTAACCAGGTTTCTACAATCACATCGTCTCCATAGCGTGCAGGATGCTTATACGATATTTGCACATCTGTAACTGGTGAAAGAATGCCTGCTTTTTCCATATCGATATATTTGAAACCAAGTGCTTCAATAAATTTTGTTCTTCCAATTTCGAACCAGATTAAGTAATTAGCGTGATACACAACACCCATTTGGTCAGTTTCTTGATAGCGAACTTCAATTGGTGTTCTAACGAGGTTCATAAAAACATCTCCTAATACATTCTTACTTTACTGTAGCTCTTTCATTTTAGAAACCATTTCATCATATGTTAAGGGCCCTAATTTTTTATCTACTTGTACTTTTCCATCTGTTCCAATAAAATAGGTCGTCGGGACAGTCACAGATTTATATATATCTTGTGCTTTTCCATCTATATCTAATAATACAGGAAACGTGTACTCATATTTATCGATAAATTGGTTTACATCTGTTTGTTTTTTTTCTGTTTTTGTTAAATTCACAGCAACAATTTTAACATCATCTTGATATTTTTGATGGAATTTCTCTAATTCTGGCATTTCTTTCTTACATGGTCCACACCAGGTGGCCCAAAAGTTTAAAAATACTTTTTCTCCTTTAAAATCCTCTAAATTTACATCATTGCCATCTAAATCTTTTAGTCCTACATTTGGGGCCTCTTCATCTACTTGTACCCCTTTTTGATTTTCACCTACAATCATTCCACCATTGAGGTCGTCTTGATTCGTATTATCCTCTTGTTTATCGCTTGAGAAGTTCCCAAGATTGTAAACTAAAATACCGATTAGGCCTAAAATCAACATACTTCCCAATATTTTCTTCAGCATGTAGCCATCACCTTTACCTTTATGAACATTGCCTCTAGACATAGTATAAACCATTTATTTGCAGATAATAAAGAAAAGAACACAATTTAATGACAATTGTGTTCTTTTCAAATCAAATTTATTTTGTTTCAGCTAATTTATTACGTAATACCATTTGTAGTATTCCGCCGTGGCGGTAATAATCAAGTTCAACATCACTATCAAAACGTGCAATAACATCAAACTTCGTTTCTTTACCATCCTCGGCAATTGCTGTTACAGTTACTTTATCATGTGGTTGTACATTTTCTCCAATATCAATTGAAAACGTTTCTTTACCGTTTAATCCAAATGTTTCAAGGTTTTCACCTTTTTGGAATTGTAACGGTAGTACACCCATCATAACTAGATTTGAACGATGGATACGTTCATAGCTTTCCGCAATAACTGTTCTAATGCCTAATAGATTTGTCCCTTTTGCGGCCCAGTCACGAGACGATCCCATACCGTAATCTTTCCCTGCAAAAACGATAAGACCTGTATTGTCTTCTTTATACTTCATTGCTGCATCATAAATTGGCATAACTTCATTCGTTGGCCAATAAGTTGTATAGCCACCCTCAGTTCCAGGTGCTAGCAGGTTACGAATTCGTATATTTGCAAATGTACCTCGCATCATAACCTCATGATTACCACGTCTTGATCCATAAGAGTTAAAATTACGCGGCGATACATCATGCTCCTGTAGATAACGCCCAGCTGGCATATCTTTTGCAATAGCACCTGCTGGAGAAATATGGTCTGTTGTTACTGAATCTCCAAATAAACCGATGGCACGAAGATCGTTAATTGGTTCAATATGTCCAGCATCTTTCGTTAAATCTTCGAAGAATGGAGGGTTTTGGATATATGTTGATTTGTCATTCCATTCAAATAATGGTTTATCTGTTGTATTAATTTCATTCCATTTTTCGTTTGAATCAAACACGCTTTCATACTCTTTACGGAAGATTTCTGGTGTAACAACTTTTTCAACTTCTTCAGTGATTTCATTTAAAGAAGGCCAGATATCATTCATATACACAGGCTCACCATCTTTACCGATGCCCAGTGGTTCCGTAGCTAGATTAATATCAACTGTACCTGCTAATGCATAGGCTACAACAAGCGGGGGTGATGCAAGGTAGTTAGCCTTCGTTAATGGATGAATTCTACCTTCAAAGTTACGGTTACCAGATAAAACAGAAGAAACAAGCAAGTCATCTTTTATAATAGCTTCTTCAATTTCTTCTTTTAATGGTCCAGAGTTACCAATACAAGTTGTACAACCGTACCCTACTAGGTTAAAGCCTAATTGGTCTAAATAAGTCATTAGGTTAGAATCTTCTAAATAACGGGTAACTACTTTAGAACCCGGTGCTAAAGAAGTTTTAACATATGCAGGCACTTCAAGTCCTTTTTCAATCGCATTCTTAGCTAAAAGTCCAGCGCCTAACATGACATAAGGATTCGATGTGTTTGTACATGAAGTAATTGCAGCAATGACAAGCGATCCTGTTTTTAATGTTGACGTTTGTCCATCGCTAAATTCAACTGGTGTTTCTTTTTTAAATTCATCCTCAGTTAATCCATAACCATGGTTACCAGAAGGTGCAGTTACAGATTTAATGAACTCCTCTTTCATTTTTGAAAGTGGAATTAAGTCTTGAGGACGTTTTGGCCCTGATAAGTTAGGCTCTAGTTCAGATAAGTTAATTTCAACAATATCTGTATATTCGGGATCCTCTTGATCAGGTGAGTACCATAAATCATTTAATTTTGCGTATTCTTCTACTAAATCAATCTGTTCCTCTGAACGTCCAGTTAAACGAAGATAACGTAGAGATTCATCATCAATTGGGAAGAACCCACAAGTTGCACCGTATTCAGGCGCCATATTTGAAATTGTTGCACGGTCAGCTAAAGGCATATCTTTAAGACCAGGTCCAAAGTATTCTACAAATTTCCCAACCACATTATGCTCTCTTAGTACTTGAGTTACTTTTAAAGCTAAATCTGTAGCCGTTGTACCATTCGGGAAACTGCCAGTGAATTTCACACCAACTACTTCGGGTTGAGGGAAATACGATGGTTGGCCAAGCATTCCTGCTTCAGCTTCAATTCCACCAACACCCCAGCCGAGTACACCTAGGCCATTAATCATTGTTGTATGAGAGTCCGTACCTACTAGTGAATCTGGAAAAGCATCATATGTGCCATCTTCATTCTCAATACCATGTACAACATTTGCGATGTATTCCAAGTTTACTTGGTGAACAATACCTGTAGCCGGTGGTACAGCACGGTAATTTTCAAAAGCTTTTTGAGCCCAATGCATGAATTCATAACGCTCTGCATTTCGCTCGAATTCTAATTCCATGTTTAACTTTAATGCGGATTCTGTTCCATATTGATCCACTTGTACTGAGTGGTCAATAACTAAGTCTACAGGAACCTCAGGATTGATTTTTTTAGGATCTCCTCCCATATCTAGCATCGCTTTTCGTAAAGATGCTAGGTCAACCACTACAGGAACACCTGTAAAGTCTTGTAAGATTACTCGAGATGGTTTGAATGGAACATCAGTGTCTCCACCTTTTCCCCAGTTTATTAATCCTTCAATATGTTCGTCTTTAATCACATGTCCATCACGTTGACGTAACAAAGATTCAAGTAAAACTCGGATTGAGAATGGTAAACGATTGATTTTACCCAATCCTGCATCTTCAAGTGCTTTCAAATTGTAGTAGCGGTAAGTTTTGCCATTTAATGCAAATTTGTTTTCAAAGTTTGTTAGATTATTCGTCATATAATTTGCTCCTTTCCTGTGCATGTCATGCTGCTAATGTTTTCATAGTTTAGGCATATCATGATTTGATTACATAAGAAAAATAGCCATAAGTTTAGATTCTATTCTTATAATAAAGCAAAAAAACATTTTAGACAAATTTTCTTGCATATTTTATTAATTTTCCGAAAATAAACTCAATCGTTCACCTTTGTTTTAGGGCGATTCATTAGCGTCTTGATCTTTCGGAAGAATTAAACGAAATGTAGAGCCAGCTGTTTGATTTGCTTTAATAACTAAAGTTCCATTATGAAGTGACAATAATTCTTTTGTAATCATTAATCCGAGACCTGTACCTTCTTCTTTTGTAGTGAAAAAAGGTTGATCTAGTTTATCAATTACGTCATTTGGAATGCCTGGTCCATCATCAATAACATCAATGCAAATATCATTTTTGATGATTTGCGATTGAATCAAGATTTCTCCATCTTTTTGTATCGCTTCAATTGCATTTTTAATAAGGTTTATTAAAATTTGTTTCATTTGTGATCGATTACAATACATTGTAATATCTTCATTTTTAATAAATTGTAAATCAATATTGATCTTTTCAGTCTGTGTTTGAAGAAGTATTAAAGTTTCTTCTACCATGTCATTAATTGATTCTAATTTTTTCTTTTCTGTTAATGGTCTAGAAATAAAGAGAAGCTCTGTTGTCATCGCTTCCATTTTTTCAATTTCTTCTATCATAATATCAAAATAGGCCGGTTGCGCTTCAATCCCTGATTGCAACAATTGTACAAATCCCTTTATAGAAGTTAAGGGGTTTCTAATTTCATGAACGACACTTGCAGCAAGCTGTCCAGCTATTGCCATTTTCTCTGATTGTATAAGGACTTCATCATAGCTTTCTTTGTCACAAAGATGTTCTAAAATAACAGCATAGGAAACTGTATCGTTTTCTTTAATTTGTTTAATTTTATATTCAAACCATTCATTTTTACCTAAATGATTTTTCAATTTAATACGTGACGTAACGGACTCTCCTGTTACGATATCCCGCATTTGTTGTAAAATGACTTTTCGGGCCTCTTTATCTAAAAATTGGTACCATTTTTTGTTTTCAAATTCAAAAGGTGGAACGCCTAACAATCTTTCTACTGATTTTGTAATGTACATGAGCTTTCCATATTCATCCCAAATGGTATAAATATTTTTCGATTCTTCTTCCATCCAACTTAATGCACCTTTAGGGACATTAGGTTTATTTTCATCTTTTGTATCATTTGAAAGTTCATTTAAAAGATTCATTATGATCTTCTTCCCCCTCTCAAAAGTAACCGCTCTAGTAAAACTATGTTATGTAGTAACCTGGACAATATGATTGTTTTACAAAAAATAATGTCTTATAATAAGATATATGTAAGTATTATGACTATGGCTATCGTACTATATATTACCATAAAAAGAAATCTAAGGTAGAAATCTTATAAATTTTCTAGGAAATGTTACATGAAAAGAGGGATAACTTGGGTATTATTTATGATTATTTTATCATATTTTGGGGATTCTTATTGATTACATTAATGGGAATCGGCGGATTTTTTATGTTTCGAAAGTTTTTAAAAGCCTTACCAAAATCTGATGGACTATCACAATTAGATTGGCAAAACTACTATATTGAACAAACAAGACATATGTGGAGTGATGAACAACTTACTCTTCTAGATGAGCTTGTATCACCAGTACCTGAACTTTTTAGAGATGTTGCAAGGGAAAAGATTGCTGGGAAAATTGGCGAAATTGCTTTGAAAAAAGGTAAAAACAACATTACACAAGAAATATTGATTGAAGGTTATATTATTGCAACACCTAAAAGAGATCACAAATTTTTGAGAACGAAAATGGCTCAAAAGAAAATTTCGCTACAGCCTTACGAACATTTATTTGAATAAAAGAGTCTTAACCTACTTATTGAAGGTTAAGACTCTATTTTTAATCTTTTCTCGAGCTTTTTGTATTTATAAAGCATAGCAAGACGCCATGAAATAATCATTCCAAAAGCTAATAAGAAGAACATTCCGCTCGTTTCACCTAAGGATATATGGCTTCCGATAATAATCTTTATAACGATACGTACAAATAATAAACCAAACAGTATAAAAGCAAAAGCCTTAGACGGTATTAAATAAATCTCTCCATCTTTAATTTCAAAAATAGAAAATTTAATGAGTAAAATTGAAAATAACACGCCAACTAACAATGCTTCAATAACTTGAGTGAAAGGTACTCTAAAGGCTGGTATAAGAAACATGAATGCACCTGAACTCATAAAAATGGGTGGTAAAATGATTCTTTTGGTTGAAGTAGGAGATTCTGCTACTTTTAAACGAAAAAATATCATGCCTATAGCCATTAGAGCTGCAACTATAGATGTTGAAATAATCCAGAACATCGTTTGATCACTCTTTCAAGATTGAGATTGTATTTATTAATGATTAAAAGCTTGTATCTTCACTTTCTCTTTCATTTACATTTAAGATAATTGTAATTGTCACACCTAAAACGGTTAAATATACACCGATATCAAAGAGCATTGCAGTTGCTAACTCGATGGAGCCAAAAACTGGTAACGTGATATGACCAAAAGTATGTGTTAAAAATGGCTTACCAAAGAAAAATGAGCCAACACCAGTAAGTAGTGCAATCAGTACACCGAGAGGAACTAAGGTACGAAAATTAAATTTAAATAATGTAGAAACGACTTTTTCGCCATATGCCATATAAAGCAAAATGATAGCTCCTGAAGTTACTAGACCTCCTATGAAACCACCACCGGGCATATTGTGACCAGCAAATAACAAGTAAATGGCAAAGCCTAATAAAATAAATACAATGGCAGTTGTCGTCGTTTTTAAAATAAGATCATTTGATTTATTCATTCATACCCTCCCCTTTTTGATAATATTTTAATACATTTATGGCAAATTAGCTAGTCATAGCTCATCTCATATCTTAGTTAAATGTATTTACACAGCATCTAAAAGCCACTAAAACCAGTCCATTTTGCAAGGAAAGCTGTAAACGCAGTCATCCAATCAAAGAATAACGCAATCCCTACAATAATCATTAAATACCCACCGATTTTTGTAATCTTAGCACTATGTTTTTTGACCCATTTAATATGTCCAATAAAGAAGGCAAGTATTAAGAATGGGATTGAAAAACCTAATATATAGCTAATCATCATGACCAGACCAAGACTAGGATCCGATGCTGCTAAACTTAACACAAACCCTAAAATTGGACCTGTACAAGGCGTCCACCCCATGGAAAAGGCCATCCCAATTAAGAAAGATCCGAAGAAACCCCCAGGTCGATTTTTAAATGTAATTTGACGATTTTTCATTAGGAAGTCGAAATTTAAGACCCCAATAATGACAAGTCCAAAAAATACAATTAAAATCGCACCAATTTGACGTATAACATCTTGATATTGTAATAAGAAATCGGAAATTAGTGAGGCACTAAAACCTAACATAATAAATATGCTTGAAAAACCAATTAAAAAACAAATCGTATGAAATAGGCTTCTACGATTTAATGTTTTATTTTCGTCAGTAATTTCACTTACACTCATACCCGTAATATAAGATAAAAATGCCGGAAATAATGGTAATACACATGGGGAAATAAAAGATAAAAATCCTGCCCCAAATGCTAGAAATATATTGACATCAGACACAATAATCCTCCTCGCCTCTATATATTAATTCTAACAGAATGTAAAAGAGATGTAGCTTAATTTTTGACAAAACATTGACGGACAATAAAAACTGCTAATTACGCATTTCGTAACTAGCAGCTTTATGCTTGCGCGATCATCGTTCAATCATTACTTCTGATCATACTGATTGTTCATAGAACGCATCATTTGGTTTATTTTCTTTTGTGACGGTTTTTGCCCCATTTGCATCATCATTGTACGTAACATTTGTTCATTAATAGGTGGATTCTTTTTCAAATAACTCATCATATATTTGCGCGCAATGAAAAAGCCAAGTGCGACACCTGCGATTAGAGCAACTAATGCAATTGTGATTACCCATACAGTACTCATTTTACTTCCTCCTCTATTTCTATAATGTAGTGTATAAAACTTACATGAGAACACAATATTTCTTTTATACAGTGTTAATCTTCTGATATAAGAAAAATTGATAAATTCTTTATCCGAAAGAATTTTATCAGCTTTTAAAACAAGTGTAAAGTTAAAATACTTACATTTTGTGATAATCAAGCTTAAAAATGATGGGCGAATGGATTACGCCCATCATTAAATAACATTAATTTAATAAATTCTTCATTTTTTGAACGATGTTTTCGACTGTAAATCCATATTCTTCAATCACTTTATTCCCCGGTGCAGAAGCCCCGAATTGATTGATTGCAATGATTTTCCCTTCATCTCCAGCGAATCTTTCCCAGCCGAATGGTGAAGCCATTTCGATGACTACACGTTTCTTAACAGTTTTCGGTAAAATGGAAGCTTTATAATCATCTGATTGTTGTTCAAATCGATCCCATGATGGAACACTGATAACTCTAGTGTCTATGCCTTTTTCGAGTAAATCAGCTTGTGCAGCAACGGCTAATTGTACTTCAGAACCTGTTGCTATGAGTAAACCATCTGGTGTGTCGTTTTGACTGTCACTTATAATATATGCACCACGTTTAACACCTTCATATGCTTTTTGGGCTGTGCCAGGTAATGTTGGTAGGCCTTGACGTGTTAAAACGAGCGCCGTCGGTGTTGAACTTGATTCTACTGCTAATCTCCATGCAGCTTGTGTTTCATTTCCATCAGCTGGTCGAATAACAGATAAACCAGGCATTGCTCTAAATGCTGCTAAATGCTCAATTGGTTCATGAGTTGGTCCGTCTTCACCTACTGCGATTGAATCGTGAGTGAATACGTATGTAACCGGAACATTCATTAATGCAGATAAGCGTACAGCTGGACGTAAGTAATCACTAAATACAAAGAATGTACCTGCATACACTTTTAGTCCACCATGTAACGCCATACCATTTAGAGCAGCTGCCATCGCAAATTCTCGAACACCAAACCAAATATTACGACCTGCATAATTTTCTCGAGTGAAATCTTCAGCATTTTTAATCGTCGTCTTATTTGAACCTGCTAAGTCAGCACTTCCTCCAAAGAATGTTGGAACTGCGTTAGCAATGGCATTTAACACTTCTCCTGAAGAGGCTCTAGTTGCCAATTTATCTTTACCTGCTTCATAAACAGGAAGTGCCTCAGCATAATTTTCTGCTAATTCTCCTGAGATGGCTTGTTTTAATTCCGCTGCCAAATCAGGATATGCTTGTTCATACTCGCTAAATAGTTTATCCCATGTTTCATTTTCATGGTTACCATGCGCTTCAATTTTATGTTGGAAATCTTCATACACTTCTTCAGGTACATTAAACGGCTCATGTGTCCATTTATATGTCTCTTTTGTTAAGAGGATCTCCTCTGCACCTAATGGAGCGCCGTGTGAAGATGCTGAACCTGCTTTATTAGGAGAACCATAACCAATGACAGTTTTAATTTCAATAAGCGTTGGCTGAGTCGTATTCGCCTTAGCTTCTGTAATAGCGTTACGAAGCGCCTCAATATCATTCCCATCTTCTACATAAAGAACTTGCCATCCATAAGCTTCAAACCTATTTTTCGTTTCATCTGAAAATGAACGATTTAACTCACCATCTAAAGAAATATCATTTGAATCGTATAACGCAATCAACTTACCAAGCCCTAAATGGCCAGCAAGAGAAGCGGTCTCATGTGAAATACCTTCCATTAAGTCCCCATCACTAATAAGTGCATATGTATGATGATCTATAACTGAATAGTTTTCACGGTTATAGCGAGCAGATAAATGTGCTTCCGCCATAGCCATACCAACTGCCATTGCAATACCTTGTCCTAAAGGTCCCGTTGTAGCCTCTACCCCGTCTGTAAAACCATATTCAGGGTGACCTGGTGTTCTTGACTCCCATTGACGGAAATTTTTAAGGTCGTCAATTGTTACGTCATAGCCAGATAAATGTAATAAAGAGTATAATAGCATTGAACCATGACCAGCTGATAACACAAAACGATCTCGGTTAAACCATTTTGAATTTTTAGGGTTATGCTTCATGAAATCCGTCCAAAGAGTATAAGCCATTGGAGCTGCTCCCATTGGTAAGCCAGGATGACCCGAATTCGCTTTTTCAATAGCATCAATTGCAAGAGTTCTAATAGTATTAATAGAAGTTTGTTCAATATATTGCGTTGACATCTTTTGTTTTCCTCCTAATATGTAGGTTAATTTAATAAAATATGTATATGTAAAGCAAGAAATAAATTAATGCTTTTTATTTCTTGCTTGTAAATCTTTAACTTTTTTAGGTGTAACATCCTTACCCTCTGGATCAATGACAGTCATTGTTTTCAACTGATTTGTAAAGGATGAGCGAATATTACCTAAATATTCTTCACGTAATACTCTTTGTTCCTTTTTTTCTTCCGCTGTTAACCCTTCTTCTTTTGACTTCTTGGCCAGTGCATTAATACGATTTAATTTATCTTTAGATATCATAGAAGACCCTTTCCTTAAGAAAATAGTAAAAATGTACAGTTCGTCTTTAAGTTTACTCTTTATTTGAGTCGGTTTCAAGTTGTTTAAATTCTTGATAACGACGATGGACCGTTGCTTTAGAGATATTAAAACCTAACCCATTTAATACAGTCGTAATCTCATCAAATGTTAGTTTGTTTTGCCGTAGTTGGATAACTTGCTCCAATGGAAAGTCTAGCCTTGTTCTTCCAGGCGATTGATTATGATTGGATAGGTTTTTTTCAGGTTGATAACCGTTTTCTACAGCCCGTTTCATACCACGTCTTATTTTCATGTTATGAATTTTGCGTTGATATTCCTCGACAATAGATACAATATCTAACACCATCGAATCAGCTTCTGATAATTGAAGTTCCCCATCTGTAGAATGTGTGAATACCGATATATTTAGTTTTTTTAATTGATGATACAATGCAATTTTTGTATTTCCTCTACCTAATCTTGTTTCATCCTGTATTAATAAACAGCTTGCTTGTTTAGCTGAGAACAATTCTAATAGTTGTAGAATGCCCTCACGCTCTATTTCATATCCACTCGCTTGTTCCGAAATAATTTTTATAATATCCATTTGTTTCTTTTTTGCAAGTTCTACCAATTCACTTTCCTGTCTATCTAGAGAACTTTCTTGAGCTTTTTTATTCGTACTTACTCGACAATAAATAATCGCTTTCATACATTAACCTCACTTCAAATTAAAAATGCTATATTTATTGTAGCATCATAGAACGAATGTTTGCATTCCTAAATTAACAATGCTAAAATAAGTTCAAATAACTTAAGGATATATTGAGGTGAGATTGTTTGAGTTTAAATAGGCTTTCTAACAGGCAGCAAATGATTTTAGATTTTATTAAAAATGAAGTAGATAAAAAAGGCTACCCACCTTCTGTAAGAGAAATTGCTCAAGCTGTTGGACTTGCTTCTAGTTCCACAGTACATGGACATTTATCAAGACTTGAGAATAAAGGTTATATTAGACGTGATCCAACTAAACCACGTGCAATTGAAGTCATTGACTTTTCGGATAATGCCAACATCCCTAAAGAAGAAGTTGTATATGCACCTGTCGTTGGTAAAGTAACGGCTGGGGTACCTATCACAGCTATTGAAAATGTAGAAGAATTCATCCCACTTCCCAAAAAATTCCCAACCTCAGAAGATCAGTTATTTGTACTCGTTATTGAAGGTGAGAGTATGATTGAAGCAGGTATTCTAGATGGAGATATGGTTGTTGTTAAGAAACAAGCTTCAGCTGATAATGGAGACATTGTTGTGGCGATGACAATGGACGGAGAAGCGACAGTTAAAAGATTTTTCAAAGAAAAAGATTATATTCGTTTACAACCTGAAAATGCTAATATGGAACCACTTATATTGAAAAAAGTAAGCATTTTAGGAAAAGTTGTGAGTATTTATCGTACATTAGTATAAATGCTGTGAAAGCCTCTTAAAGACATGATTTATGTTATGATTTAGAAACATAATATTATATCTTAAGGGGTTTTTTAATTTGAATAGAGATCGAATTTGGGAATATGTCATGACAATTAGAGAAAACATTAAATTAGAATTAACACCTTATGAAGAAAGCCATGAACAAGAATTGATTAAACACCGTAAAATTGTAACCACTTTTGAAAAAAAACTATTAAATGCGGTGGCAAGTGACGATGACATTCAGTTATTTATAAAAAGTGCGATTGATTGTGCAGTTGGTGAATATCCGTTTGAAGATCTCGTATCTTTATATGAACATATAAAAGATGATACTTCCTCCTAATTTACTTTTTAATCCTGGCTAATGACAGATTGTTTATTTAAATGACTTTTAGGGAAACTTCATAGTAACTTTAACTGTAGGAGGCATGACATCCATGAATGATGATTTCAAAAACAAAGTTGATGGTACTGTAGATAAAGTTAAGGGTGAGGCAAAAGATACGTTCGGCCAAGCGACTAATGACAAAAAGAAACAGGCCGAAGGAAAAGTTGATAAAGCAAAAGGTGCAATAAAAGATAAAGTCCAAGATGCAAAAGACAATTTAAAAGATTCATAATAAAAACATCCATCCTATGAATGATTGTAGGATGGATGTTTTAATGTTTGTAATTCTATTTATTTTGATGAGTGTTATTATGAAGTGAATGTTGGTTTCTTGACAGAGTCTTTTGCAGGATGAAAGAAATTTACAAATAAACATCTAATAACCATATAGTTGGCATTTTAAATATAAAAGTTTTGGGGGCGTTTATGGGGCGTCATACTCTAATTACTCAGTTTTAGCAATAACGCCCCATAGACAAAGCCTCTCCTATCAACCTTAGTACGAACTCAAGTACTGTTCTCTTTCCCAAGGATGGACCATTGTACGGAACATATCCCATTCTATTTCTTTTGCTTCTAAGAAGTTTTCATATAAATGTGTTCCTAAAGCTTCTTGAATGATGTCATCTCGTTTTAATTCTTCTAAAGCATCTTTTAAAGTTGCTGGTAAACTTTTAATATGCTTTTCGTTTCTTTCTTCAACACTCATTGTGTATATATTACTATCTACTGGTGCAGGCGGTGTTAATGCGTGTTCAATCCCATCTAAACCAGCAGCCAATAAAACAGACATTGTTAAATAAGGATTTGCAGTTGGGTCGACACTTCTTAGCTCAAGTCTTGTACTCAAACCTCTAGAAGAAGGAATACGGACGAGTGGGCTTCTATTTTGTGCTGACCAGGCAACATAACTTGGCGCTTCATAACCCGGTACAAGTCGTTTATATGAATTAACTGTTGGGTTTGTAATTGCAGTATAGTTTGTCGCATGCTTAATTAATCCCGCAGTGAATTGATAAGCTAATTCGCTTAATTGACGTTCATTTTTGTCATCAAAAAATACATTTGTCTGTTCATTAAACAATGACATATTTACGTGCATACCAGATCCATACACACCAAACAATGGCTTAGGCATAAATGTCGCATGTAGATTATGTCTTCTGGCGATTGTTTTCACAACAAGTTTAAATGTCTGAATGTCATCACAATGTTTTACAGCTTCAGAATATTTAAAATCGATTTCATGTTGGCCAGGTGCTCCTTCATGGTGTGAAGCTTCGATTTCAAATCCCATTTCTTCTAATTCAAGTACAATATCTCTTCTACAATTTTCCCCTAAATCTGTTGGGGCTAAATCAAAATAGCCACCATGATCATTTAACTCTAAAGATGGTTCACCATTTTCATCTAATTTAAATAGGAAAAATTCTGGTTCAGTTCCTATATTGAAAGTAGTAAAGCCATGTTCCTCCATTTTTTTCAGATTACGTTTCAGGTTATAGCGTGGGCATCCTTTAAATGGTGTATTGTCAGCATTAAAAATATCACAAATGAACCGTGCGACTTTTCCTTTTTCAGATGTCCACGGGAAGATTACAAACGAATCTAAATCAGGATATAAATACATATCTGATTCTTCGATTCTGACAAAGCCTTCTATTGAGGATCCATCAAACATCATTTTATTATCTAATGCTTTATCTAATTGGCTAAGCGGGATCTCAACATTCTTAATCGTTCCCAGCATATCCGTGAATTGCAGTCTAATAAAGCGAACATTTTCCTCGGCAATTTGTTTTTTGATACTTTCTTTTGTGCGTTTTAAGCTCATGATTTGTTGCCTCCCAACAGCATTATGTAGCTTTACTTTCTTATAATTATAGCGAATTCATATAATTCCTGTATATAAAAAATTTTATTTTTTTATATTTTTTAATCGTTCGCGCTTAAAACTTTACGTAACGCTTCAGAAATAGCAATTTTGACATGTGCGTATGTAAGGCCACCTTGCATATATGCTGTATACGGAGGACGAATCGGTCCATCAATCGTTAATTCGATACTTGCCCCTTGAATAAATGTGCCAGCAGCCATAATAACTTCATCTTCATACCCTGGCATTTCGCTCGGATAAGGGGTGAAATGAGAATTAACTGGTGAATATTCCTGAATCGCTTGGCAAAATTGAATCATTTGCTCACTGTTTGCAAAATTAATGGATTGGATTAAATCCGTACGTTTGTCTTGGTAATGAGGTGTTGTTTCGATATCCGCAAGTTCTAATATACGAGCTGTAAAAATCGCACCTTTTAAAGATTCGCCCACAATATGAGGCGCTAAGAAAAAGCCTTGATACATTTCTTGTAACATATTAAAGGTTGCCCCTGCTTCTTTGCCTAGGCCTGGAGCAGTGAGGCGATTGGCACATTTTTCTACTAAATTTGTTTTTCCTACAATGTATCCACCTGCACGAACGATACCGCCTCCAGGGTTTTTAATTAATGACCCTGCAATTAAATCGGCCCCAACCTGAGTAGGCTCTTTTTCTTCAACAAATTCTCCGTAACAATTATCTACAAAAATAATAATTTCTGGATTGATATGTTTTATAAACTGACACATTTCTTCAATTTCTTTAATCGTAAATGACGGGCGATTGGCATAACCTTTAGAACGCTGAATACCAATAACTTTAGTTTTTTCTGAAATAGCATTTTTCACATCGGCAAATGATACCTTACCTTCTTCATTTAGTGCAATCTCTTGATATTGAATTCCATATTCTTTCATAGAGCCACTTGTTTCACCGCGAACACCAATGACTTCTTCTAACGTATCATATGGAGCACCTGTAATATAAATCAATTCATCACCAGGGCGTAGTACGCTAAATAGTGCCGTTGAAATAGCATGCGTACCTGAAACAATTTGAGGGCGCACTAAAGCATCCTCTCCTCCAAACACGTCACGATAAATAGATTCAAGGGTGTCTCTTCCCAAATCATCATAACCATAACCCGTTGTTGAATGAAAATGTGTTTCACTTACATGATTATTACGAAAAGCGTTTAGTACTTTTCTCTGATTGTATTCAACGTTTGTATTCACTTCTTGGAATAATTCTGAGCAATTTTGCTCCGCTTGATTGATGAGTTGTTCAATATTTGTCATTTCGTTTACTCCTTTAAATATTTGTGTAATGGATGGTCTTTTTTAATATTACCCTCTAATACAAATTGATTTCGTTCCTCGTCATATCGATTGGAATGAACAATTGTTTCTTTTTCGAAACGATCGATAGCCTTACCTTCTTTAGGGTCTAAATAAACAATGTAAGAATCCCATTCGCCCATTAATGTATGCTCAATTTTTTCTAACAATTGTTCAATATCAGAGTCATTTAATGCACTAATTGTAATATTAGGCTGATAGCTTGGTATAAAATCCGCTTCAATTAGATCCTTTTTATTATAGACTGTTAAAATTGGCAGCGTATCTGCTTCTAGATCTTTTAATAAGTGTATGACCGTTTTTTCTTGCCTTTCTTTATCGGGATGCGCTCCGTTGACAACGTGCACAATTAAATCCGCTTCACTAACCTCTTCTAATGTAGATCTAAAGGCAGCAATTAATTGAGTTGGTAAATCTTCTATAAAACCAACTGTATCTGTAATTAATAATTGAAAGCCAGATGGTAGTTCAATTTGTCTCGTTAGGGGATCTAGAGTAGCAAAAAGTTTGTTTTCCACCAAAGATTCTTCCAATGTTAATTTATTGAAAATAGTTGATTTACCTGCGTTGGTATATCCTACTAAAGCAATTTGAAAGACACCATTTAATTGTCTACGTTTACGATATTGTTCCCTTTGCTTCACGACTAATTTAAGGCGTTTTTTAATATCATATATTCTTGTTCTAATATGGCGCTGATCTGTTTCTAATTTCGTCTCACCAGGACCTCTTGTTCCGATTCCACCACCTAGCCTGGAAAGTTCAATACCCTTACCGTGTAGTCTCGGTAAGGTGTATTCTAATTGAGCAAGCTCAACCTGTAACTTACCTTCTTTGGTTTTAGCACGGCTTGCAAATATATCAAGAATAAGTTGACTTCGATCAATTAAGCGAATGTCTAATAGGTTAGATAAATTACGTAATTGTCCAGGAGATAATTCATCATTACAAATAACTAAATCTGCATCATGCTTCAATATTGCTGCTTTTATTTCGTCTATTTTACCTTTACCGACATAAGTTGCCCCATGAATTTGTTCACGATTTTGTGTAATCGTCTCAACTACTTCTCCGCCTGCAGTGTAACTTAATGAAATGAGTTCCTCCAGAGATGCTTTAAAGTTTTCATCTGAATGGGTTGGTCGTTTAACGGCAATGATAATAATATTTTCTGTATTCATTTAGCCAATCCTTTCTCTACAAAACAGTTCGTTTACTTGTATATTTCCCCTAATCCCCCGTAATCCATGCATCCATTACAATCTTACATACGCATATTTAAATCATCTACTGTAATATACATTAGATTTTCAGGGTTATCGTATGTTTCTGTAGCTAATAATCGGACTGCCTGCATTCGAATTGCTTTTTCAATTAAGTTACGAATATAACGTCCATTGGAAAAATTTTCGCAACCTCTTTGCTTTCTGATGGCAGCTTTAAGTACATCTTCAGCATCGGTGGTTAAGCGATATTCTCTTTTTGCCAATTGTGTTTGAGCGATTTTAAATAATTCTTCTGTTGAGTAATCTTCAAAGTCAATGACAAAAGGAAAACGTGATTTCAATCCCGGATTTAATAACAAAAAACGTTCCATTTCCCGAGGATAACCAGCCAAAATTAGCACAAACTCGTTTTGATGGTCCTCCATTTGTTTTACAAGTGTATCAATAGCTTCTTTTCCAAAGTCTTTATCTCCACCTCTTCCTAATGAGTAGGCTTCATCTATAAATAAGACACCGCCCAAAGATTTTTGAATTAAATTCCTTGTTTTTTGGGCGGTTTGACCAATATATTCCCCGACTAAATCCGCACGTTCAGCTTCTATGAATTGTCCTTTTTCTAATAACCCAAGTTCTAAGTATATCTGAGCTAATTTTCTAGCTACTGTTGTTTTCCCAGTGCCTGGATTCCCTTTAAATAACATGTGCAGTACTTGATCTGTTTTCATTAATCCAATGTCTTGACGTTTTTGATTAATGACATGGGCTGCATATATTTGTTTAACCATTTTTTTTAGTTTAGTTAAACCGATAAATGACGTGAATTTTTGATCAATATGTGTAAAAGGATGTGTACGAAAACGATGTTCGCTAGATTGCACGTAACTTCTACGATGCTTATTTTCGTTTAACACAATGTTGATTTGATTTTTTTTGTTCGCTATTAAAGATGTATCCATTTTATCACTCCTAATCACTTTTAGTATACGAAAACGCATTTCATATGTGACCGAAGCCTAATAATTCTTAACCTAATTAAAAACGACTAACCATTAAAGTTAGTCGTTTCATTGTTATGTTATTTCTCTGTTGGTGTTAAATCAATATTTTTTGAAGGAGCAAATGTTGAAATCGCGTGTTTAAATAAAAGCTGTTGCTTTCCTTCTGTTTCTAATAATACGGTAAAGTTGTCAAATGCTTTTATAATCCCTCTTAGTTGAAAACCATTTGTCAAAAATACCGTTAAAGATACATGTTCTTTTCTTAATTGATTTAAGTAAAAATCTTGAATATTCACATTTTGAGACATTTCATTAATTCCTCCCAATCTAGCCATCACTATATAGTTTTCTAGATATCTTGCAAAAATCCTGCCGTTTGATGCAAAATTTCTTGCTGAATATTTTTTCGACGATTCGTGACATCAAACCAATGAACATCCATTTTATTTTTAAACCATGTATATTGTCGTTTGGCAAAGCGCCGCGAATTTCTTTTTAATAAAAAGATTGCTTCGTCAAAATCAATATCCTTTTGTAGAAATGATAACAGTTCCTTATAACCAATGGCTTTAAATGCCGTATTTTCTTCAGATACGCCTTGCTCTATAAGTGAACCAACCTCATCTAGTAATCCCTGTGCTAACATTAGATCTACTCGTTGATTAATTCGCTTATATAATTGTTCGCGTTCCATTTCCAATCCAATGATAAAAGCATCGAGTTTATGGCTGACGTGCTGTTGTTGTTCCTGTAGGTATTGCGATTTTGTTTTACCAGTTGAATGATAGATTTCTAGTGCACGAATGACTCTTCGGGTATTATTGGGATGAATGTCTTTTGCTTGCTCGGGATCATTTATTTTTAATTGTTCATATAAATATTCAATGCCCTTTTCTTGAAGGATGTCTTCTAATTCTTTTGTTTTTTGTGCATCCCTTTTTGTCTCCGGGAAGTCGTATCCATATAAGACTGATTGGATATACAAACCACTGCCTCCGACAATGATTGGCAGTTTGCCACGACTTTGTATATCCTCAATTTTTTCGAGGCATAATCGTTTGAAGTCTGCTGCTGAATAAGCATCCGTTGGTTCCAAGATATCAATCAAATGGTGAGGAATGCCTTCAGTTTCTTCTTCTGTAATCTTTGCAGTTCCGATATCCATCCCTTTATATACTTGCATAGAATCACCATTAATGACTTCCCCGTTAAATTGCTTGGCAAGCGTTATACTTAAATCTGTTTTCCCAACTGCTGTAGGACCAACAATTGCAATCACTTTATTGTTCATGTGATACACCTAATTTCTTTCATGATTACATGATACGTTTAAACATTTTCTCTAGTTCATATGTTGAAAAATGAACGATAATCGGCCGTCCATGTGGACATGTAAAAGGATCGACAGTTTTACGTAAATCATCTAGTAAAATATTCATATCTTCCAAGTTCAAATAATGATTTGCTTTAATAGATCGTTTACAAGACATGAGTATCGCTGCATCTTCTCTAATTTTTTGAATACTAATCGCTTTTTCATTTAGGACCGTATCGACAATTTCACGGATAATTTCTGCTTCCTGATTTTTAGGAAACCAGGTCGGTTGAGAACGAACGATACAAGCTTTTTGACCAAAATGTTCAAAAAAGATACCGACACTTTCTAATTCTTCTTTATGTTGTTCAATACAGTCCATTTCTCGACTCGTAAATTCAAACGTGATGGGAATAAGTAATTCTTGTAATGTTTTGTCCGTTTGTCCAAGCTTCTCTTTAAAATATTCATATTTAATCCGCTCTTGTGCAGCATGTTGATCAATCATGTAGAGTCCGTTTTCATTTTGGGCCATAATGTATGTCCCTTGTAACTGCCCAATCGGATATAAGGGCGGTATTCTATCTGCAGTGTGCTCATGAATATTCATATCATGAGCAGGCTCAGATTTTTCTATATGGGCTAAATCGGCTACTTCTATTGAATCCTCAACATCTTCATATGCGACATGTTCCGGTATGTTTGGATTTGTATTTGTCTCATTTACTTTTACAAAATCCGAACGGTTGAGCTCAAAACTAGGTTGTTCTGATTGCTTAGGTGGATTGTCTTGAACGGGTTCTTTTGATTCCAGGGAAGGAATTAATGCTGTATTTCTAAAAACATCCCGAATCGTTTTTTCAACAAGCTCGATTAATTCTTTTTCTTTACTAAATCTTACTTCTAACTTTGTAGGATGGACATTCACATCAATTAAAATGGGATCCATCTCAATATTTAATACCGTTAGTGGTAACCGACCTATTGGTAGTAATGTATGATAAGCACGTAGAATCGCTTGATTAATTGCGATACTCTTAATGTAACGACCATTAATGATCACTGACATGTAATTTCGTGATGCCCTTGTGATTTCAGGTTTGGCAACGAAGCCAGTCAATTTAAAATCTAACGATTCAGCTTCAATTTTCAGCATTTTTCGCACAATATTCATGCCGTAAATTTTCGCTAAAACATGTAGTAAATCGCCATCTCCAGTTGTTTGTAATAACACTTTGTCATTATG
This sequence comes from Candidatus Avamphibacillus intestinigallinarum, assembly GCA_018711205.1. Classification (GTDB taxonomy): domain Bacteria; phylum Bacillota; class Bacilli; order Bacillales; family Amphibacillaceae; genus Avamphibacillus; species Avamphibacillus intestinigallinarum. Next base: position 35,513 of record DVIO01000064.1, read on the forward strand.
GACAACTTCAAAACGTATATCTGGATGAGCCATTGCTAAGCGATACATTGTTTCTGTAATATGTCCCAACTCTGTATGGATTGTTTTCATATATTTTAAGCGAGCTGGTGTATTGTAAAAGAGTTCATCTACTTTAATTTCTGTACCTTGACGCGCATCTGTTTTAGTCGTCTGTTTAATTGTTCCACCTTCGATATATAAAGAAGTTCCTGCATGATTTCCTTCTGATGATTTGATGGTTAGTTTACTGACAGAAGCGATACTTGCAAGAGCTTCTCCACGAAAACCTAATGTTTTAACGTGAAATAGATCGATTTCATTTTTTATTTTACTTGTTGCATGTCTTAAAAAGGCTTTACTAATATCTTCTTCATCCATACCTCTACCGTTGTCAACGACCTTAATGGATTCTAAGCCAGCCTCTTTAACTTCGACCTTTATCCAAGTGCTTTCTGCATCAATAGAATTCTCAACTAATTCTTTGACGACTGAGGCAGGTCGTTCAACAACTTCTCCAGCTGCTATTTTATTACTTAACGCATCAGGCAATTCATAAATCTTCATAAACACATCCCCACAAACCTATTTAGATATATTTTTCTTTAAACGATATAACGTATTTAAAGCATCAAGAGGTGTCATATCAAGTACATCTAGCTTCTCAAGCTCTTGAATGATATTCGTATATGTTGCTGTAGGTTGTTTTTTAGGTTCATTCTTAGGTGTTGCAAAAAATGAAAGCTGCTGATCCAACACTTCAGATTCTTGTTTAGCTGCTTCATCACCAGTGTAGCTTGTATTCGTTGTTTCAAGTTGTTCTAAAATAATTGAAGCCCTCTCAATTAATTCATCAGGTAAGTTGGCTAGCTTAGCCACATGAATTCCATAGCTCTCATCTGCGGCTCCATCTTTAATTTGATGTAAGAAAACGACGTGTCCATCGTGTTCCTCCGCACGTACATGAATATTTTTTAATTGAGATAAACTCTTTTCTAATGTTGTCAGTTCATGATAATGCGTGGAGAATAAAGTATAGGCTCCTATTTTCTCATGAATATGTTCAATAATTGCTTGTGCAAGAGCCATACCATCATAAGTACTTGTCCCACGCCCAATTTCATCTAAGAGAATTAAACTACGATCTGTTGCATGGCCAATGGCATGATTGGTTTCTAACATTTCGACCATAAAAGTACTTTTACCTGCAACGAGATCGTCTGCAGCGCCAATTCTAGTAAATATTTGATCAATGACTGATAACTCTGCTTCTTCGCAGGCGACAAAGCAACCAATTTGTCCCATGATGATTGTTAAAGCGACCTGTCTCATATACGTGCTTTTCCCACTCATATTAGGTCCTGTAATTAATAGCATTTTTTCCTCTTCTGATAACAGAATATTGTTTGGAACAAATGATCCATCTGTTAATACTTGCTCAATGACCGGATGACGACTACCTTTTATATTCAATCCGTTTTCTATAAATGTCGGCCGTTTATATCCGTTTTCTTCACTTACTTTAGCAAAGGATTGTAAAACGTCGATTTCACTAATGGTTTTGGCGATTTCCTGAATATTAGTGATATAGGCTTTTGTTTGCTCTCTAATTTGTAAAAATAATTGATATTCCAGTTCGACACTCTTGTCCTCTGCTTCTAAAATAAGTTGTTCTTTCTCTTTAAGTTCCGGGGTAATATAACGTTCTGCATTTGCTAACGTTTGTTTTCTTTCATACCTACCTTCAGGAATCAGTGGAATATTCGCTTTAGTAATTTCTATATAATATCCGAAGACTTTATTAAATCCAACTTTTAAAGATTTAATATTTGTTGCTTCTTTTTCTTTCCGTTCAAGTTCCGCAATCCAGGTCTTTCCATTTTTAGAAGCATCTAAATACGTATCCAGTTCAGCATCATAGCCAATTTTGATTAAGCCACCTTCTGATATAGAAACTGGAGGATTATCAACAATACTTGCTTCAAGTAAGGATACAAGCTCAGGTAACTCATTTAAATGTTGAGAAAGCTCTTTAATACGTTCATGATTAGATGCATTTAAAACGTCTTTAATAATGGGTATTTTTGATAAAGATGCTTTTAATTGTATTAAATCTTTTGCATTTGCATTTCCATATGAGATGCGACCAACCAATCGTTCTAAATCATAAACAGATTTCAATGCTTCACGGATTTCTTCTCGTTGTAAAAAATCTTGATAAAATCCCTCTGTAATATTTAGCCGTTTTTCTATTTCATATTGTTTTAATAAAGGTCTCTCAAGCCATTTTTTCAACAACCGAGATCCCATTGCTGTAACAGTTTGATCGAGTACCCAAAGTAAACTTCCATGTTTTTCTTTCTTTAATAAGGTTTCTGTTAATTCTAGATTGCGCTTTGAATATTTATCTAGTTTTAAATATTTATCCAATTGAATGACTTTCGCTGGTTGCATATGTGCTAACGAGCGTTTTTGTGTCGTATGTACGTAATTTAGCATTCGACTAAAAGCTTCGATAAATTGTTCATCTACTAAGTCTTCGCATAAATCACGATATTCTCCATGAAAATTGGCATCATCCTCGTAAGATAAGGTAACACTTAACTCTTCCTGTAACGATTGCTGGTAGTTTTCTTTTAACGATGATTGAATGACGATTTCTTTAATAGGCTGGTTATATAATTCATGAATCACGCCGTCCCAACCATCTTCAATTAATGCTAAATTCGTCTCACCAGTCGTTAAATCGTGATAAGCAATGACAAAATGACCATTCTCAAAATATGTAAGACTTGCTAAAAAGTTATTTTCACCCTCATTCAACATATTTGTCTCCATAACAGTACCTGGAGTAATAAGCTGAACGACCTCTCTTTTCACGACACCTTTTGCGGTTTTAGGATCTTCTACTTGTTCACAAATTGCAATTTTATATCCTTTTTCTACAAGGTTTTGAATGTAACCCTCAGCAGAGTGATGTGGAACTCCACACATCGGTATCGGCTCATTTTTCCCAGAATCACGCTTTGTTAAGGTAATTTCTAGTTCTCTTGCAGCCAAAATAGCATCGTCAAAGAACATTTCATAAAAATCACCTAATCTAAAAAATAAAAAAGCATCTGTATATTGCTCTTTAATTTTTAAATATTGTTGCATCATCGGTGTTTGTTTAGACATAGTATCCTCCACCCGTTCATTAATCTAACATTTATTATAACATATGGACGTATATGAATAAGTAAACGAAATCCTTATTATAAAATAAAAATGTCCCGGGGGTAGTAAACTACCCCCGGGACATTTTAAGTATGTTATCTATTACTTGCTATTTTCTGTTAAAAAACTTGCTTCTAAATTTTTGACCTCTTCATCCGTTAAAGCTTGATCCAAATCTTCTTGATCAACGGATTGATTGTTTGGGTCTACTTTGACATATAATTTTGTCTCCCCAATGACTTGAACGAGTAATTCTCTCTCTATTTCAATTACAATGTTATCACGTTGCTTACTAATTTCGCATTCTAAGCAGTTTGGCTGTTGCTCGGCATTTACAATGATGTCATAGTCATCATTAATACATTGTTGATCTTTAATGGATAGTGGGATGACATCAGAATATTCGATACGCTCAGTA
>DVIO01000065.1 GCA_018711205.1 Candidatus Avamphibacillus intestinigallinarum
TGTCACCAGATTGCAGATAAGCTATTCTAATAAAAAAATGCCAGCATAAAGCTGACATTTAAAATAGAATATTTTTTATGAATTTTTCTTCTGATTTATCAATTTCGACTAATGGCATACGCACATTTCCAACTTCAATACCTGACATATTTAAGGCCGCTTTAACTGGAGAAGGAGATGGTGCAATAAACATTGCCTCCATAGTTGGAAGAAGCGTACGATGTAGTTTTGCTGCTTTTCGCACATCACCTGATAGGAATGTTTGAACCATTTCATTAATTTCATTACCGATTATATGTGAGGCGACTGACACAATCCCGTTTGCACCAATTGACATAAGTGGTAACGTCATTCCATCATCGCCACAATATACCGAAAAGTCATCAGGTGTATTTTCAATGATTTTAGAAATTTGATGGATATCTCCACTGGCTTCTTTTATAGAAACAATATTATCAATCTCACTCAATGCAATCGTTGTTTCTGCTGTCATATTTACTGCTGTCCGACCTGGAATATTATAGAGCATAATTGGTAAATTCGTACTTTCAGCAATCATTTTAAAGTGTTGATATAACCCTCGTTGATTCGGTTTATTATATGCCGGATTTACTAGCATAATTGCGTCAACACCTAATGTTTCAACTTCTTGGGTTAATTCGACAGATACCGGTGTGTCATTTGTCCCTGTACCTGCGATGACTGGAATACGTTTATTGACAACTTTCACAACATGGTCAATGAGTTTTATTTTTTCATCATGTGTTAATGTTGGAGTCTCTCCCGTGGTACCAGCTACTACAAGGCCTTCTGTTCCATTAGCAATCAAATGCTCAACCAACGTGGTCACACGTTCTAAATCCAATTGATTCTCTTCATTAAATGGCGTTACCATTGCTGTCAATACTTTTCCAAAGTCCATAGTTACCCTCCTTTTATCTCTATTTATTTAATTCAAATGCCTCATGTAGAGCATTCACTGCTTTTCTCATATCTTCTTCAGTTGTCAATACCCAAATTGTTGTATGACTATCCGCTGTTTGCAAAATTTCTACGCCTGCTTTAGAAAGGGCTTGAACGATTTTTGCTGCAACACCAGGTACGCCCGTCATACCTCCACCGATTGCAGAAATCTTCGCACAATCCTTTGTAATCTCGGGTTTAAAGCCAAGTGATTTTAAAATATTAACAGCATCTGCAGTAATATGACCCGGAATCGTAAAAGCTAATTTAGTTGGCGAGCTGTTAATAAAATCAACAGAAACATCTGCTTTCGCCATCGCATCAAAAATTTGAGATTGTTGATTTGTTGCATCCTCACTTAGTGCAATTTTAATTTGTGTTAATCCTGCAATATGTGCAATACCTGTAATCGGTCGATCTATAATATCAGTATCGAAAGCATTTGGTTTAGCATCTGTGACAAGCGTCCCTGGTTCTTCCGTGTAGGTTGAACGTATGCGCAATGGAATCTTACCTTGCATCGCAATTTCGACCGCTCTTGGATGAATCACCTTTGCACCTTGGTAAGCCATATTACAAATCTCACTATATGACACAATATCTAAAGCTCGAGCTTTGTCTACCATTCTAGGGTCAGCCGTCATAATACCACTTACATCAGTAAAAATATCAACGCAATTTGCTTCTAAGGCTATGCCAAGAGCTGCTGCTGATGTATCACTTCCACCACGACCAAGTGTAGTGACATGGCCATCCTCAGTTTGGCCTTGAAAGCCTGCTACAACAACAACATCATGAGTCTGTAGCGCTTCTAATATACGATCTGGTTTCACTTCTAGAATTTTTGCCTGTGTGAAATCATTGTTTGTCAAAATGCCTGCTAACGAACCTGTAATAGCAACCGAATTGACATGATCTCTTTGCAATTCATTGGATAGTACAACAGATGAAATAATCTCTCCACATGAAAGTAAAAGATCTGTTTCCTGAGCAGAGTTATGCTGCTCAGGATATTGAATCAAATTTAATAAAGAGTCTGTTGCATATGGGTCTGGTTTTCTTCCTAATGCAGAAACAACAACTACTAGTTTATACTCTTCCCGTAAGGCTGCTTTTATATGTCGAATAACATGCTGTCTATTTTCTTCTGATTGAACAGAAGTTCCGCCAAATTTTTGAACTAATATCTGCATTTGTATGTTTACACCTCTGTTTTTCTACGACTCTTCAAATTTATTTAATAATATTTTGTTCAATAAGAGATTCCGCGATTTGAACTGTATTTAATGCCGCACCTTTAATTAAGTTGTCTGAAACAATCCATAAGTGGAATCCTTTTTCTTCATCTAAATCTTTTCTAACGCGCCCTACAAATACTTCATCTTTATCCATAGCACTTAATGGTGTTGGATACGTTTGAGTTGTTGGATCGTCTTCTAAAATGACACCATCAGCATCTTTTAATACGTTTTGTACATCAGCAACTGATAAACCGTCTTTTCCTAATTCTACATAAACGCTTTCAGCATGAGATGAGACGAATGGTAAACGCACACAAGTAGCAGCTACTTGAATTGAATCATCATGTAAGATTTTTTTAGTTTCGTTAATCATTTTCATCTCTTCAAATGTGTAACCATTTTCTTGGAACTTATCGATTTGTGGTAAAGCATTAAATGCGATTGGATAGTGTTTCTCATCACCTGAAACTGGTAATAATTCCGCTGTTAACTCCTTACCATCTAGGTATTGTTGTGTTTGATCTTTTAATTCATCAACAGCATCATTACCAGCTCCTGATACAGCTTGATAAGTTGATACAATCACTCGTGATAAACCAAATGCTTCTTTAAGTGGTTTTAAAGCTGCAACCATTTGAATCGTTGAGCAGTTTGGGTTAGCAATAATGCCATCATGAATTTTTAGATCATCACAGTTCACTTCAGGTACGACTAAAGGAATGCCTTCTCCCATACGGAATGCACTTGTGTTATCAATGACAATTGCACCATGTTTAACTGCTTCTGGAGCAAGTGCTTTAGAAATAGAGCCACCTGCTGAGAATAGTGCAATATCAATTCCTTTAAAACTTTCAGGTGTTGCTTCTTCAACTGTGATTTCTTCATTTTTAAACTTGATTTTTTTCCCTGCCGAACGTTTTGAAGATAATAATTTTAATTCGCCAATTGGAAACGACTTTCTTTCTAAAATTTCGCGAATTTTTTCACCAACTGCACCTGTTGCTCCGACAATTGCTACATTGTAATTTCTGTTTTGTGACATAATGAATATAACCCCTTTCAATAATGTTTCGAAATGTGTATTTTGTTTATGTACATAGTTAAAAGCTGTGCGGCAACATAAGCTTGTTACCGCATAAGTGTACAACTTTTAAATATACATTAAAATATTTCTTAAATATCTACTATGATGAATACATTCTATCATATTTTATTCGTTATGCGGTATTATAACAGGTTGAATTTGCTTAAATTCTAGCGCATTTTCAATTGTTGCAGGTAATAAATTCATATCAGCCACAAGTGAGGTTGGTTTTTTATAAGGATGATCTTGCCCATAAGGAATAAAATATATAAATTGAGCAACCATTAATTTCATTAAATTGACCCCATTTAATCCAAGTGCATCATTTGTAGATATACCTAACACAATTGGATTTTGATTACGTAAAGTTGCCTTAGCGGCCATTAAAACAGGATTGTCTGTTAAGCCATTAGCAAATTTACTCAATGAATTACCCGTTAATGGAGCTATGACCATACAATCTAGCGGATCTTTAGGGCCGAGTGGTTCTGCTTCTTGCATTGACGCGATCACCGATTTATTCGTAATCTCTTCAATTTTTTGTAAGTGATCTCTTGCTTCTCCAAATTTTGTATCTGTTTGCTTCACTGTATTGGAGACTATTGGTACGACATCAGCCCCCAGTTCAACCAATCTTTCTAATTGTGGAAAAATAAGATCATATGTGCAATGTGAACCAGTTAATCCAAAACCAATTCTTTTATTCTTGAGATCCACTACATTCTATCTCCTTTCTCTATACTTTCAAATAATTTTTTCATGACGTTACTTAACATCACACCTGATGTTTTCGGCGCGACAATACTTGGTAAACGCTGGGCTAATATCGCTTGAATGCCTCGTTCTTTTGCGTAATTAAAATCAGTGCCTCCTGGAGCTGATGCTAGATCAATAATTAAAGTTTGCGTTTTTAATGTGTTAATTAAATCAGAATTAATCAGCTGCGCTGGAACCGTATTAATTAAAATATCTGTATACGCAGCAATGCGACTTAAATCCCGTAAAGAAAAGGCCGATAAGCTTTGCGTCGTAGCACGTGCCTGTTCCGCTTCATTGTCTGTGCAAATTGAAACGTTAGCTCCTAGCTTTTTAAAACGATCTGCAACGGTTTGACCAATCCTCCCAAAACCAAGAACGGTTATTTGCGCAGAATGGATGGTATAATTTGTGTTTTCCATCGCTAAAAAAATCGCACCTTCAGCGGTTGGTATTGAATTGTAAATAGCTATATCATCTCTACTCATTAAAGAATAAACAGACAAATCTAATTCATCTCTTAATGTCTTGAGGAACCCATTCATAACCCCCGTAATGATGGGGACTTTTTTTCTCAATTTCTTAAACCAATTTGTCGTTAATTGAATGTTATTATTTGAAAACGGTGCCTCCACGATTCCTTCATCGCCAATACCTTGAATTGGCAATATCACGGCATCTAGCGTTTCTGGTTGTATTGTTTGGTAAGCAATTTGTTTAATATTTGTTGCATTAAATTCTAAATCATCAAAACCAATGAGTAGTAACTCTGTGTTTTCTAATGTCTTAAGTTGATGAATCACTTCAATATAACGTGCATCACCACCAAAAATGGCAAGTTTATAGCTCATCTGACACTGCCCCCACTTGAAAATTTTTGCAGCAAATCGCAACACTCTTCAGCTTATGT
>DVIO01000066.1 GCA_018711205.1 Candidatus Avamphibacillus intestinigallinarum
CACCATTAACAGGATGCGACGAGGCGTTTCCAGAGATTCAACAAACTCTTTCACCGTATAGTAAGGAACCAGTTTCTTGCCTGGATTTTCGGCAATCACTTCTTCCGTCTTCTCACGGGAGCGGTTGAAAACAGAGACGGTATAACCACGGCTTTCGATGTTGAGCGCTAGGTTGCGCCCCATCACTGCCATACCGACGACGCCGATCTGTTGCTTTGACATTGTTTACTCCTGTCAGGGTGATACTGCGAAACATAACTCAGGTCAATGTAGATGCTATATTAACTCAGGATACATAAAATCGATAATTTTTACCGTTGACAAAAATACCATAGAGCATTCATGCTTTTATATAACCGTTCGGATTCTTTTGTTGCCAATTCCAGGCATCTCGAACCATTTCTTCCAACCCACGCTTCGCTTTCCATCCAAGTTCCCTATAAGCCTTAGAAGGATCAGACCAACATTCGGCGATATCTCCAGGGCGTCTTTCACTCAAAACGTAAGGTACGGATCGAAAGGTTACTCGTTCAAAAGTGGTCAAAAGATCCAAAACAGAATACCCCTTTCCTGTTCCGAGGTTGTAAACTTTATGATTGGGACCTTCGTTTCTATGTTCCAACGCAGCAACATGACCTTCAGCGAGATCCATTACATGGATATAATCACGGACACCAGTGCCATCCTTTGTTGGGTAATCTCTTCCATATACTGAAACTTGTTTATATTTACCAATTGCCACCTGACAAACATATGGCATAAGATTATTTGGAATACCATTTGGATCCTCACCAATCTCTCCAGAGAAATGAGCACCCACAGGGTTAAAATACCTCAAAACCGTCACTCTAAAGCTCGAATTTGCCCTTGTAACATCATCTAATATTTTTTCAATCATAAGTTTAGAAGTGCCATAAGGATTTGTAGTCATCCCAATAGGTGCATTTTCAGTAACTGGCATGGTATTCGAGTTACCGTATACTGTTGCAGATGAGCTAAAAATTAAATTATAAATACCTCTTTTCATCATTTCATTAATAAGAACAAGGCTAGCTACAACATTGTTATTATAGTAATGAATTGGTTTTGATATAGACTCCCCAACAGATTTAGAACCAGCAAAATGAATAACCGTATGAATATCATGATTAGAAAAAATAAGATTCAATAAACGAAGATCTGCTACATCCCCCTTATATACTTTAATATCTCGATTTGTAATTTTTTTAACTCTTTCCAAAGACTCTAAGCTAGAATTAGAAAAATCATCAATCACAATGACATCTATTCCTTTTTGTAAGAGAGTCAAAACTGTATGACTACCAATATAACCTGCCCCACCTGTCACTAATACACTCATTTATATACCTATATCAGTTTCTAAGTAAATTTCTATAAATAATCTTTCTCATAAAGTTAGGCATTAAACGAACCGGTGCTCTCAAAACAATATTAATAATCATTTCCTGTTTGTTAAGAAAACCAATTTTATAGAAGCCATATTGAGCCTTAACTTCTGATGTAAAATATTTCCACCCACCGCGTTTAAGCTCCATATTATTACCAACCCGCGCATAAACTAGCGCCTCTGGAATATTTTTAGTCAAAAATCCATTTTTAAGCATCTTAATCCACAGTGCGTAGTCTTCATATAAATATTCATCCTTATACCCACCGAGAGAAGTTACTACACTTTTTCTAAATGCTACAGTCATATGGTTAAACGGATTTCTTTTTTTTGCATATAAACAAATATCATTATGCTCAATGGGAACGGTCCTAACAGCATGACTGTTTGAGGGAGTAGAGTCAAACTCTGAGATATAAGACCCAATCAAAGCCAGATTATTATCACTTTCAAGTATTTTAACTTGTCTTAAAAATCTGTCATTTCTACATATATCATCAGTGTCCATACGACAGACAATATCGTAATCACAAAATTTCAAACCATAATTCAATGCATTACCTAATCCTGTACAGGAAGTGAGCTTTACACAATGTATTGGCAATTGCTTTTCCCATCTTGTAACTATATCGTCCAATTCTTTTCTAATTGGGCCATCATATACGATTACAATTTGGTTCGGTTTTAATATTTGCGAATTAATGCTACTTAAGCAATCATTAAGATACTCGGAACTTTCACCATTATATAAAGACATTAAAACGGAAAAGCTCATAAAACCTCTCTAAATAAATTATTATAGACGTTTTCGTATTTTGTAGCCATCTTTGAAGAAGTAAACCTATCTTGAAATATAGCATGGAATTTTTGCGAAAGATGCAATCTATTTTTTTTTGCGTAGGTTATTACATCGATTAATGTAGATGGATTTTTAATATCAAATGTGAGACACATTTGATCAAATAACTCCATAAATATTGGAATATTAGACGTTATTACAGGTATACCTAACTTAGTTGATTCCAAAACAGTAAGTCCAAATCCTTCACTTCTGGATGGCATCAAAAAAACATCCAACTGGGACATAAAACTTTCTGGTTCATCAAGAAAATCGATAAAATACACTCTTTCATGCAGCTTACGTGCTTTTACAAGATTAATAAGATTATGTTTTTCAATACCATTACCGGCAACTATATAGTAAATTTTATGTTCTTTAGTTAAGGTCTGAATAACAAGATCGATCCCTTTACGCTTGGTTAAATTAGCACAAGAGCCTGCTAATATCCCATCATCAGGAATATTAAATTCCTTACGATAATTACATTTTTTATTTTGAAGGCAATCATTATCATCTATCCCATTATAAATG
>DVIO01000005.1 GCA_018711205.1 Candidatus Avamphibacillus intestinigallinarum
GATCATATAACCAATTCTTTTTAATAAGTATTTCGCCAAAACGCTCCACCTCCAAAGGTGTGATATACACCCATTCCCTCAAATCGTTTCATTCTTCTATGTTAAGTTTTATTAAAAACTTGTTTTCGAAGTTCAAAAAGCACTAATTTGTAAATTTTTCACTTTTTCATCTAATCAAATAAGTCTGAAAACATATATGCAGGCAAAAGGCAGAGGCTTCATTGTCCTCTGCCATACCTGATTGTTCTGACAATTTACTGTCAAGTTGATTTCGTTCACAATCTCATACTGTATTCAAGCATTTTTTAATGTTCGGCAATGTAAGCCCATTTCAATTGTAGTTTTGCTGATTCGTTTACATCAATATTTTTCACGTAATCTGCTTTTACATATACGCTTGTGTTGAAGTAAATCGGTGCAGTTGGCATTTCATCCATGTAAATCTCTTCTGCATCACGTAATAATTGGTTACGTTTTTTATCATCTGTTTCTTTACGTGCATCTTTTAGAAGTTTCGCGAATTCTTTGTTTTCCCAGTTTGTATAGTTGTTGCCGCCTTTAGACTCATAAATTTCTAAGAAGTTAATTGGGTCATTAAAGTCAGCTACCCAACCCATACGAGCAACTTGGTAATTTGACTCGCCAAGTGAATCAAGGAATACGTTCCACTCTTCATTATTCAATTTCGCATCTACATCAAGGTTTTTCTTCCACATATCTTGAATTGCTTGTGCAATGGAAGCATGTGCCTCAGATGTGTTATATGAAATCTTCGGTGTTGGTAGTTTATCCCAACCTTCTTCTTTCATACCTTTTTCTAATAGTTTTTTCGCTTCTTTCGCATCGTTATCTTTGAAGTAACCTTTTTCGTTTTCTTTCCAAATTGTTGATGGAACAAGCGCTTGAGCTGGGATTTGCTCACCCTTTGTTACGTTTTTAATTAAAGCTTCACGGTCAATTGCAAGCGCGAATGCTTTACGAATGTTTTTGTTGTTAAATGGTTCTTCTTCTGTATTAAAGATGTAGTAGTAAATACCAGAGTATGGTTCCACTTCTAACTCACCTGATTTTTTCAATGAGTCAATTGATGGAAGTGGTAGAGCAGAAACTGGTGAACCTGCCCAATCTAGGTCGCCACTTTTATACAATTCAAGCTCAGTATTCTCATCTTCAATCATATTCATTGTAACTGTTTGTAGTTTACCTGCATCTGCATCCCAGTAATCTTTATTTTTCTTCAAGATTACTTTATCTTTATGTTTCCATGTATCTAACGTAAATGGACCGTTTGTAACATATTTGTCACCAGCATTTTGTGCCCATTTGCCTTTATCGTCAGCTACTTTATGGTTCACTGGATAGAATGTATAGAATGCTGTTAGCTCTGGGAAATATGGTGTTGGATGAGTTAATTTAACTTCCAATGTGTGATCGTCTTTTGCTTTCACACCAACATCATCTAATGAGCCATCTTTTTCTTTCGCATCTTCTGCACCTTCAATTGGATACAATTGATATGCGTAGTCTGTATCAGGAGAATCTGGGTTTAGGACCCATTTCCATGCGTAGACAAAGTCCTCAGCCGTAACTGGATCTCCGTTTGACCATTTTGCATCTTCGCGAAGTTTAAATGTGTACGTTAATTTATCATCAGAAAGATCATAAGATTCAGCCATTCCCGGTTGAACTTTACCTTTTTGATCAACGCGCATTAAACCTTCAAATACTTGGTCTAAAACAGCACCAGAAACGTTATCTGTTGCTTGACCTGGGTGAAGCGTTGGTGGTTCTGTGTGGATATTCATGTTGAAGACTTGTTGGTCTTCAGGAGCAGCTTTATCGCTTCCTTTTTTATCTTTATCATCTACGCCGCAAGCAGCTAAAAGAAGTGATAAGATAAGTCCGAAGCTAATGAGTAATGAAAACTTCTTCAATTTCATAAAATTTCCCCCTTAAAATTAAATGATGAAATATTAAAATAATTTAATACTTAAAATAGTATACTACTTATTTTAAATAATTTCATTACTAAAAGTAATTTTCAGAAAACTTTTTTTGAGACAATTGAGAAAATAATCCATTTGCCTATTCTATCCTTCAGCTACCCATAGACAAAAATTTGTAAACCTACTGTAAATGAGTGTTATTTTTTGGCAGTTTACCGCGTCTTGTTTTTTAAAGGATTGACGTTTGTTCGATTGGTATGTATGTGCAACAGCATGCTTATGGAAGTTTAAATACGGTTGTTCAACTTCTTGTGATTGTAGTTTAGCTTTCCCATATGGTTGTTTATATTTTAACGATGTTCGTTTAGCTTTTTTCGCCTGTTGTTCAACATTATTGATGATTGTTCAACTTCTAAGTTTATTCACTTATAGCTTGTTTTCACGCTTCAGCTCTTATTATGAAACCTGTCATACCGCTAACGAATCGCACACAACAAAATGAGCTGCCCAATAAGTTATCCAACTTACTGGACAGCTCTCTGTTATTTGTACGCTTAACTAAATATACCTCTGAAGAAATCTACAATCGCATTGAATAAAGCTTTAATGAAGTTGATGACTTTTTCCCAAAAGCCTTCATCTATACCAAGTTCATCCATTTTATCTTTAACTTTAGATGTTAAATCTTTCAGCTGTGTTTTCACTTTACTGAAATCAATATCTAAATCTCGCATTTTATCAAAAAGATTTACAAGACGTTCACGGTCTTGATCACTTAATTCAAGATTTAATTTACTTAACTGCTCTTTAACAATTTCTTCTACATCTTCTCGAGTTGCAGGATTTTGATCTGCAATTGCTTTTTTAATCTCTGTCATTAACGCCGTAACAGATTCATCATCCATACCTTCTTTATCAGCTAAATCTGTCGAGACATCAAGCTCTTCATTAGCAAGTTCCATTCTTTCTTTATCAAGGTCTTCGCCACTTACATCATACGCTTTATAAATTCCGGTCAAAGCAGAGTGCCCTGAAACCTTCACTGCTGAAGCGACTTTTACTGTCGCATCTTCAACCCCTGCAGTTAATAGGGCGTTTACATACATCTCATTGGTTACTTGAGTAATATTGTCCTTTGTCACAATCTCTACATCAATGCCGTGCCCTTTTTCTTCTCGTGTGATTTTCGCAGATGAAAACATGCGTGAATTCGGATCGCCATCGATATATTTAGCAATATCTTGTCCTGTTACAGTAAATTCCTCAGTGTTTTCCGGATCATCTATATTTAATAATTTACGTGTTTCATCTTTTTGACTTTCTGATAACGTTTCTCCATAGACAACAATTGGCACACCGAGTTTTTCATTAATCCCTTTATCAGAATCTGACTCATCAGCAAATGCTGGTGTTGCAATACCTGATATCATACCGAGTGCCAACGCAAAGCTAAGTGATATTTTTAAAAAACGCTTCTTCATATTTTGTTTACCCCTTCCCCATATCGTGATTGCAATATGGCGTATGTTCTATCATATTATACAATGAACATTGAATTTAGTATAACCTTTTTTATTATAAATGAAAATATTTCCCGGGAAATGTCGAAGTTTGTTCATAGACAGAAAAATTGATAATTTACTTATATTTAGGTATCATAATGAACGTAACTTGATTAGTTTAAATAGAAAGAAAGTGATACGTTATGGGAATCGTCGTTGTTGAGATTTGTGACGGTAATACGATCACTGTCTTAGAAATAGAAGAGATTCTCGAAGCAGAGTTTCCAGAAGTTGCTGTATTGATGAATGATTGCTTATCTTATTGTGGTCTGTGTGCGATTAGACCGTATGCTCTTGTCAATAACAAACGCATTTTTGGAAAAACGCCAGAAGAATGTTTAGACAAAATTCGAGATGCGATTCGTGAAGAACTTGCACAATATGAAAATTAATATCACAAAGCCGCCATTTTCAAATGCTTGAAAAATGACGGCTTTGTTTTATTTTGTATACGCGATAACGTCCATTTCAACAAGCACATCTTTTGGTAGGCGAGCTACCTCAACTGTTGCGCGTGCTGGATAAGGTTTTTCTAAAAAGCTTCCATAAATCTCATTTACTGTACCGAATGTTTCCATATCTTTTAGGAAAATGGTAAATTTCACAACTTTTGAAAAGTCAGTACCTGCTTCAGTTAAAATCGCTTTTAAATTGTTCAATACTTGTTCTGTTTGTTTTTCAATACCTTCTACAACATCTCCAGTTTCAGGATTGATCGGAATTTGTCCCGAAACATATAAGAAATCTCCTGCTTGAATGGCTTGTGAGTACGGTCCGATTGCCGCAGGTGCTTTGTCTGTTTTAATATCTTTTAACATAGTCATCCTCCTCTAATATGTATGTAACTTTATCATATTATAGCATTTTTTAGTTTTCACTCATATCATAATGCTGAAAATTCTCATATATTTATTGTTTAGAAGTCGCTTGAATTGTTTGCTCATAATCTTTGACCGCTTCAACATAATGAATGTCCCCGTAACACGCATTTAATTTTTTAGACTCTTTCCGAATGCACCGATACTTCTCCGGATTGTGTACTGTTTTATATTTCATTTGTGAATACTCGATGGCTAAGTCTGGCGAGAATTTCTTGTTTTGCTCGGTTACATAATCGGCAAAACCTGCACCAAAATTATAAGATTGAATTGCCACATCTACATGGTCATTTGCCCGTTTTAATGTATGGCTAAAATGGGCAACCCCTTGTTTAATAGATGTTTCGGGATTTGTAATACAATTTCGTTTACCACAAAGACTTTCTGACGCTTGCATAGGGTCATTGCCCCGTCCACCCGATTCTTGCATCATAATCGCCATTAATGTCGTAACATGTTGCTCAATCCCATACTGCTTTGCATATTTCGTCACAACAGGTTCATATTGTAAAACATCTTGAGAGATATCTTTTCGGGCAGTCGCTTGCGTACTTTTCCCCTCGTCTTGCTGAATGTATGACATCGCAATTGACACTACGATGAGAAGTGCGATAATGCCGAGAAAACTCGCAATCGTTTGTTTACACGCGCGCTTAAATTTTTTACTGACTATTTTCATGATTATGTGCCTCCATAGCGCCTCTCTCGTTTTAAATCGTATCATATTTATAACATGAAAGAAAAAGAGCATGCATTCGACTGCACACTCTTTAAATATTCAACAACTCTTTGATATCTTCTTCTGACAAGCCTGTGAGCATCTTCTCACCTGGCTGAATAACGGTATCAATAAGTTCACGTTTTTTCTGCTGTAGTTCATAAATCTTCTCTTCAATTGTACCTTCAGCAAGTAAACGAATCACTTGGACAACTTTCTTTTGTCCGAAGCGATGTGCTCGCCCAGTTGCTTGATCCTCAACAGCAGGATTCCACCATAAATCATACATAATCACAGTATCAGCACCTGTTAGATTCAATCCTGTGCCGCCTGCTTTTAATGAAATGAGGAAAATACTCTTCTCCCCGTTATTAAAACGGTCACACATCTCTACGCGTTCATCACTTGGTGTCCCACCATGGAGGTAGAAATAATCAATGCCTTTTTCTTCAAAAATACGAATCAGAATCTCATGCATACTCGTAAATTGCGAGAAAATGAGCATACGATTACCCTGTTTCATAAATTGATCAACCATCTCAAGCAATTGTTCGAGTTTCCCAGATGTGCCTGTATAATTTTCCATAAATAAAGACGGGTGGCAACAAATCTGTCTTAATCTTGTAAGACCGGCTAGCATTTTCATTCTATTTTCTTTAAAGCTACCTGCTTGTAGAGAGCTAACCGCTTCTTGACGCAGTTGGTTCAAGTACCCAACATAGAGATCCTTTTGCTCTTTCGTTAATTCTGAAATGTGAACAGACTCGATTTTCTCCGGCAATTCGGTTAATACTTCTTGTTTTAAGCGGCGTAAAATAAACGGCTGTGTCATACGGGCAATTTTTTCATGAGATAATTGTTTGAATTCCTTTTGATTTGGCATTAAGCCCGGTAAAATAACTTGGAATATCGCCCAAAGCTCGTCAATCGAATTTTCAATCGGCGTGCCACTTAAGGCGAATTTTCGGCTTGCCACAATTTCACGAATGGCCCGCGATGTTTTCGTTCGATAGTTTTTAATATATTGGGCTTCATCTAAAATCAATGTTTGGAACGTCAAATCACGATATTCCGCAATATCTTGCCGTAATGTCGTGTAAGAGGTAATCCAAACATCTGCATCTCTTTCAGATTCAATACGTTCTTTTCGCTCTTGTGGTGTGCCTGTTAATATCGCAACCTTCAAGCTCGGCGCAAATTTCTCACATTCATTTTTCCAGTTATACACAACAGATGACGGCGCTACAATTAAATGTGGCTTACCATGTTGTTCTGATGTGATATACGCAATCGACTGTAGCGTTTTTCCAAGACCCATATCATCGGCTAAAATACCACCTAAATGATAGCTGCTTAACGATTTAAACCATTGATAGCCTGTATTTTGATACGGTCGTAGATCCGCTTCAATTGCATCTGGCAATTCATACACTTGTTCTTCAGGTGCACGTAAATGATGCAGTAACTTACGGAAAGAGACGTCATACACTTTCTTCGTATCAATTAATTCATCCACTTCAGCTCCACGATAAATCGGCATTTGCACATGCCCGTCTACAGCATCTTTTGCGTCGATATCCATTTCATTAAAGAAGTTCTTCACATTTTGGAACCCTTCACCCTCTAAAGAGAGGAACGCTCCTGAATTCATTCGGTAATACCGTTTCTTCTCAATGACCGCTGCAAGAATCGCTTGAATCTCTTCTTCATCGATCCCACTAATATTAAAGCCAATATCTAATAAATTCGA
>DVIO01000067.1 GCA_018711205.1 Candidatus Avamphibacillus intestinigallinarum
GTTTTTTAGCACCTGCTCTTTCGATTGTTAATTTAACTTTCGAACCTTTTTCCCCACGAATTTTATCAACCGCTTCATTCAAATCAAGCCCATCCGTTGATTTACCATCAATTTTTAAAATTTTATCATTAGAACGTAAACCTTTTTTCTCTGCAGGGGATCCTTTAATTGGGGAAACAATCGTTACTTTGTTATTTTGCATGCTAACTTCTGCACCAATTCCTTCAAAGGACGATTCAATTTCTTGATCGAAATCTTTCATCATTTCGGCATCCATATAAGAGCTATAAGGGTCATCTAATGTCTCCAGCATTCCCTTAATCGCACCTTCTGTTAAATCTTCAGTTTTTACGTCTTCTACATAATGTTTTTTAATGTAATTTTTAGCCTGATTGATTTTCTGAATTTCTTGACGATTCTTCTCACTATTATCCCCTTTATCATCTTCATCTGTTAACGTCGTCATACTAGAGCCATCATCAGCTGTATTCTTTTTCGCCCAAGTTACTCCAAAATAACCTCCACCAACTAGACCAATTAATAATATAACAATCATAAGGATGCTTAATTGAACTTTATTGTTTTTCATCGATACACCTCAAATTCCGGTCGATTTTATAATGAAAAAGACATCACACCGATTTGTGCGATGTCTTCTTCACGAAAGTTTCTGCTTAACACATTATATCATGGTTTAAGCGTTTTTATGTGAATAAACATTTTAATTTAATAAAGTTAATGGGTCAACTGAATTGCTCTTCGCTGCATTCCAACCACCTTCATGGATTTCAAAATGCAAGTGTGGTCCTGTTGATTGACCTGTTGAGCCAAGTTTACCGATTTCAGTATCCGTTGTTACTTTCTGACCTGCCGACACTGAGATACTATTCATATGACCATATAGCGTCGTATACGTTTTACCATTCATCGAATGCGCTACAAGTACGACATTACCATATCCGTTCATCATGCCATCATTTGGTGTATTCGTTGAGATGACAACACCTGGAGCCGCTGCTTTAATTGGCGTGCCAGTAGCATTGGCAATATCAATACCAGCATGTAGTTTCCCCCAACGATGGCCATATCCTGAAGATTGTGTACCGGCTGCCGGCCAAGTAAATTGTCCACTACCACCTGAGGATGGTGTTGCTTTTGTTGAGCTTTTCGGTTCAGGTGCTGATGAAGCAGCAGAACTTTGTTTCGCTTGTGTCTCTCTTTGTTTCGCAGCAGCTTTTCTACGTTTTTCAGCTTCAGCCTGTCTACGTTTTTCTTCTTGGATAGATGCTTTCTCATCCTCAGCCATTGAAATGGCTTTCTGCGTAGCTGATTCTTGTTGCGCTAGAATCTCTTTTTCATCTTCAATAGACACTTTATGTGATTCTAACGACTCATGTTTCTTTTCAAGTTTGCTTAACAATTTGTCTTGCTTATCTTTTTGGCCTTTTAATTCTTTTTTCAAGCGTTCAAGATCTTCTTTTTGTTGAAGTTGTTTTTCCCTTTTCTCTTCAACTTCAGCTTTTTTAGCTTTGACTGATTGTTGTTTTTCTTTTAATGCTTGCTGATCTTTCACAAGCTCGTCTACAATTTTTTTATCAGAGTCCATTAGCGCATTTACTCCACTGGCTCTACTGATAAAATCACTCATATCTTGAGCCCCAACGAGTACCTCTAAATACTTAATGTCCCCACCATTTTTTTGAAGTGCACGAAGTCGGTCTCTTAAGATTTCTTTACGTTGTTCAATACGTTTTTTTAATGCTTCAATTTCTTTTTTAAGCTTTTTAATCTCTTTTGATAAATCATCAATTTCTTGATTGGTTTTTTCAATTTCTGTTTCCTTTTTTTCTATATCGATGCGAGTGTTATCTAATTTTGTGTCTAGTTCTTTTATTTTTTTCTCAGTGGAACCTTGCTTTGAAAGATTATCAGAGATTTTGCCTTCGGTTTCTTTTTTATTTTGATCAAGTGAACCTTTTTTATCGTTCAATTCACTTTTTTCTTTTTCTAATTGATTGATTTTGTCATCTAACTCTTTTGTTGTTTTAGCTGATGCTTGTTCTGTATTGACCGATGCGAACATCGCGAGCAAAAGTGTTAAGATGGTAAATCGCACAAAATGCTTCTTCAAAGCAACTTCCCCCTTCTGTAGTTTGCGCTTTCTCGTTTTTGTTTTTATATTTTAAGGAATTTCCGAATACTCATCACGCTACCAAACACTCCAATTAGGCCACCTAGTACTAGGACAATAAGTGACAATTGCCAAGCGAATGGGTTATAAGGAAGAATATCAACAAAATCGAATTTAATTTGATCTTTAAGTTTATCGAACAGATAGTAATACCCCGTTAAAATAAGGGCGATTGGAATAACCGAACCTAGTACACCTAGGAGGAATCCTTCCATTAAGAATGGCCCTCTAATGAAACTATTTGTTGCACCAACTAGTTTCATAATGCCAATTTCACGGCTTCTTGCCATAATCGTTAATTTAATCGTATTGGAGATTAAGAACATCGCCGTAAATACTAAACCGATAATCAGCACAAGCCCAACTGTTCTTGCATATTTATTAAATTCGAATACACGTTTAATTGTGTCCTCTTGATAGTTTACTTCTTGAACATTATCAAGTTTTTCGATTTGTTTTGCGATTTTTGGTGTATCTTTAGGATCTTTAGCCTTTACTTTATATTCATGGTTTAAAGGGTTGTCTTGTTTGATTAAATCAAATGATTTTCCTTCATCACCGAAACTATCCATCAAACTTTTTAGCATCTCATCTTTTGAACTGAACTTGGCTGTTTTGACTTTATCTAATGCTTTAATGTCTTTTCCAAGTTTCTCAATCCCAACGTCATCTGCCGTCTGATCAATAAAGACGTTGATTTGAACATCCTCTTCAATCTTATTTGCCATTTGA
The DNA here is from genome assembly GCA_018711205.1 of Candidatus Avamphibacillus intestinigallinarum. Lineage (GTDB taxonomy): Bacteria > Bacillota > Bacilli > Bacillales > Amphibacillaceae > Avamphibacillus > Avamphibacillus intestinigallinarum. The sequence goes on from DVIO01000067.1 coordinate 2,924, forward strand.
TTTAGATTCAGCATGATGGCTAAAAATGCTGCTACTAAAATCAAGGTCGTTGTCACGGCTGCCAGTGAAGCAATTGACATCCAACCGTTTCTGAATAGATTTTTGACACCCTCTTTTATATGCCTAGAAATCGTACTAAATTTCATATCCATAGTCACCTCGTGCCTCGTCTCTTACAATTAAGCCGTCTTCAATTGCAATGACACGTTTTTTAATCGTATTTACAATTTCTTTACTATGCGTTGCCATTAATACCGTTGTGCCGCGGGCATTAATTTCTTCAAAGATGCGCATAATCCCCCAAGATGTCTCTGGGTCTAAGTTCCCTGTAGGCTCATCAGCAATAACAATTTTAGGTTGATTGACGATAGCTCGAGCGATTGTCACCCTTTGTTGTTCGCCACCAGATAGTTCATTTGGTAGAAATCTCGCTTTATTTTTTAAACCGACCATTTCTAGGACATTCATCACTCTAGATCTAATCACCGTTTTTGATTCCTCTATGACTTCTAGTGCAAAAGCCACATTTTCAAATACTGTTAATTGTGGCAATAGTTTAAAGTCTTGGAAGACAACGCCGATATTACGTCGGAAATAAGGTACTTTTCTTTCTTTTAATTTTGTTAAATCTTTAGATTGTACGACTATTTGCCCACTCGTCGCTTTCGTTTCTCTTAATATCAATTTAACGAAGGTAGATTTACCAGCACCACTAGGTCCAACTATATAGACAAACTCACCTTCATCTATTTGCACAGATATTCCATTTAGTGCCGTTACACCATTTGGATATGCTTTATATACATCTTTCATCGTAATCATTTATATATATCACCTTTTTAATTTATTTCGATTCTTTTAAATAAACATTGACTTATTTCAACAATTCCTGAATATGATAACTCAAACAATCCTAGTCCATTATAGCATTTTTCGACAATAAAATAAGGGTGAAAATTATTACATTTTTATTTCAATCGTACACCGCGACACGATCATATTTTCAATAATTTATGTATGTGATTGTTGCAAATTCATACCAGGTAAATCTTTTTTAAAGACAAATACGAAAAAAGCGTGTAAATCTCATTACAAGATTTACACGCTTTGTAACATAGTGCTAATTACTTATGGTCTGCTAACCAGCTAGCTAGTGTAGAAATGTCATCATCGTCAATTTGACCATCAAATGATGGCATTCCGCCACCTTTACCATCTTTAATTGTGTCATGGATTTCATCTTCTGATAGGTCAGCGCCTACCTTTTCTAAGCTCGGACCGTTATTTCCTGATAAATCATTCGCATGACAAGAAGCACAGTTTTCTTTATACAGATCTTCAGCTTGTGCTGTATCTGTTGAATCTCCGCCACCGTCTTTCCCTTTATCTGCGTCATCATCGCTACCACAAGCTCCTAGTACTAGAGCTGAACCAAATACAATGGTCAATAACCATTTTTTCATGGATGAGTCCTCCTTATAGCTATAATTATTCACACATACTTATTATAACCTATTTTATTTTATTTAAAACTATTTGTTGAAATTTATTTATATTCATTATAAATAAGTTATTGTACTCTTGAACGTAAATATGCATCAATAAATGGATCTATATTACCATCCACAACACTTTGAACATTTCCAATTTCCGTATTTGTCCGGTGATCCTTCACCATAGAATAAGGATGGAAGACATACGAACGGATTTGGCTACCCCAACCAATTTCTTTTTGTTCTCCACGTAATTCAGCAACTTCTGCTTCTTTCTTTTCAATTTCTAATTGATGAAGTTTAGCTTTCATCATTTTCATCGCTTGCTCACGGTTTTTAATCTGTGAACGCTCTGACTGACATGTCACGACCGTATTGGTCGGGACATGCGTAATTCGGACAGCAGAGTCAGTTGTATTAACATGCTGGCCACCTGCCCCGCTCGCACGATACGTATCAATTTTTAGATCCTCTTGCGTTAAATCAACATCAACATCACCAGAAATTTCCGGAATCACATCACAAGAAACAAATGACGTATGACGTCTACCAGATGAATCAAATGGGGAAATGCGGACTAAACGATGGACCCCTTTTTCTGCTTTTAAATAGCCATATGCATTATGTCCTTTAATAAGGAGTGTCACACTTTTCACACCCGCTTCATCACCAGGTAAATAATCTAACGTTTCAACTTTAAAATTCTTCTGTTCAGCCCAGCGTTGATACATCCGCAATAGAATACTGGCCCAGTCCTGCGATTCAGTTCCACCTGCTCCTGGATGAAGCTCTAATATGGCATTATTGGCATCATACGGATCACTTAAAAGCATCTCTAATTCAAAATCACTAACATCTTTGCTTAGTTCTCCAATTTCTTTATCGAGCTCTGCAAACAGCTCAGCATCATTTTCTTCTTTTACCAACTCATATGAAACTTCTTGGTTATCATGACGTTCTTCAAGTTCTTCAAATGCCTCAACCAAGTGTTTCAAACCGTTTGATTCATTAATAACGGTTTGGGCTTTATCCTGGTCATCCCAAAATGTCGGGTTGGTCATTTCTTGTTCTAATTCTTGAATACGTTCCTTCTTGGCATCGAGGTCAAAGAGACCCCCTAAATTCGTTAATTCGTGAAGCGACATGCTCCAATTCCTGCTTGATCTCTGTTAAGTCCATATTTCCACCTCGTCAATTGCTTTCTTGTTTGATTTATTATGAGCGCCCGTGACAATTTTTATACTTTTTACCACTGCCACATGGACACGGATCATTTCGTCCAACTCGTTCTGCTCGTACATACGGTGTTTTTTTCTTATCTGTTTCTTCTTGCTCACCTGAAACAGCTTGTGTATCTTTGACAACTTGTTCACGTTCAAGATTTTGTTGCACTTCAGCTTTCATAATATAGGTGGCAACTTCTTCTTCAATATCAATCACCATTTGTTCAAACATTTGGAATCCTTCTAATTGGTATTCACGTAACGGATCGTTTTGACCATATGCTCTTAAATGAATCCCTTGACGTAATTGGTCCATTTGATCGATATGGTCCATCCATTTCTGGTCCACGACGCGTAACATAATCACCTTTTCAAATTCGCGCATTTGTTCAGGGGTCATGTCTTCTTCCTTAGCATCGTAGTTCACTTTAACTTTATCCATGATGATATCAATCATCTCTTCTGGTTCTTTACCTTGCAAATCATCAATCGTTAACATATCAACATCTAATAAGTTGCTATCAACATACTCGATAATCTGTTCGTAATCCCAATTTTCATCATCTTCATCTTGTGTATGTGCATGAATAAGTCTCGATACAGTTGAACGAATCATACCTTCAACGATATTCCGTAAGTTCTCTTCAGCATTGATCACCTCAAAACGTTGTTTATAAATAATCTCCCTTTGTTCACGTAATACATCGTCATAAGATAAAACTGTTTTACGAGCGTCAAAGTTATTACCTTCCACACGTTTTTGAGCTGATTCAACTGCTCTTGAAATCATTTTACTACGGATCGGTTCGTTATCATCCATTCCCAGTTTTTCCATCATACCCTTCATATTGTCTGAACCAAAACGACGCATCAATTCATCTTCCATTGAAAGATAAAATTGTGACTCCCCTGGGTCACCTTGACGTCCGGAACGACCACGAAGCTGGTTATCAATCCGTCTTGATTCATGACGTTCTGTACCTAGGACGAGTAAACCACCTAAATCCACAACACCGTCACCTAATTTAATATCCGTACCACGTCCTGCCATGTTTGTGGCAATTGTTACAGCGTTTTTTTCACCAGCGTTTTCAATGATTTCCGCTTCTCTATAATGGTTTTTAGCGTTTAGCACATTATGTGGCACGCGTTTTTTCTTTAATAAGTCAGATATAATCTCAGACGTTTCAACCGCGACCGTACCTACAAGAACCGGTTGGCCCGTTTCGTGACGACGTTTGATTTCCTCAGCAACCGCCTCGAATTTCCCTTTCATTGATTTGAAAATCAAATCAGCACGGTCTTCTCTTTGAATGTCACGGTTTGTTGGAATTGCAATAACATCCATATTATAAATGTTACGAAATTCCTCTTCCTCTGTTTTTGCCGTACCGGTCATACCTGATAATTTTTTATACATTCTAAAGTAGTTTTGGAATGTAATTGAAGCAAGTGTCATACTTTCATTTTGAATTTGTAAACCTTCTTTTGCTTCAATAGCTTGATGCAATCCATCGCTATAGCGACGTCCTTTCATTAAACGTCCTGTAAACTGGTCAACAATGACAATTTGTTGATCTTCAATCACATAATCTGTATCGCGGTGCATGGCAACGTGAGCTTTTAATGCTTGATTAATATGATGTGTCAATGTGACATGTTCAAGTTCAAATAAATTCTCTATTCCAAAATAGCGTTCAGCCTTATTAATACCTTCTTCGGTTAATTGAACACCTTTTGTTTTTTCATCATACGTATAATCTGTCTCTTTATTTAATGTGCGGACAAAACCATTCGCACGTTGGTACATCTCAGCAGATTTTTGTGCCGTACCAGAAATAATTAAGGGTGTTCTCGCCTCATCAATTAAAATCGAGTCAACCTCATCAATAATCGCAAAGTTCAATGGACGTTGTACCATCTCTTCTTGATAAAGCACCATATTATCACGTAAGTAATCGAAACCATATTCATTATTCGTACCATACGTAATATCACAAGCATAAGCTTCACGTTTTTCGGCGCTTGTTAAGTCATTTGTGTTTAAACCAACCGTTAGCCCTAAAAATTCAAATAATTGACCCATCTCAGTTGAGTCACGTTCAGCTAAATAATCGTTCACTGTGACGATATGGACACCTTTGCCAGTTAAGGCATTTAAATAGGCAGGCATAGATGAAGCTAATGTTTTCCCCTCACCTGTTTTCATTTCTGCGATATTACCTTCATGTAAAGCAATTGCACCTGTTAATTGCACTCTATACGGGCGTAATCCTAACACGCGTTTGGATGCCTCACGAACGACTGCATAAGCCTCTGGCAAGAGTGCAGTTAAGTCTTCATTTTCTTCATAACGTTTCTTAAATTCATCTGTTTTAGCTTTAAGTTTATCATCAGATAACTGTTCTATTTCTTGTTCTAAAGCATCTATTTTATCAACAATCTTTCCAATACGTTTCAGTTGTCTGTTATTACCATCACCGAAAATTTTCGTTAAAACTGACATGTTATACGCGCTCCTCAAAATATGTTCTGTCACGAATTTAAAAACACTTATTCCTTTAACATCATAACATTTTCCAATAAAAGTTTACAACAAAGAGACCACTCGCCGCTAAGAAGTTTCAAAGACTAAAAAGAACAGCTCTGGAGATGAACTGTTCCTTTTATAGAGAAGAAAAAAGCGAGGAGAATTGGGGATGTTAAGAGGATATTTAATATGGAAGCATTGCTTTTTTCAATGGTGGATTATGGTACGCTTCATTGGTTGGCATTGTATTTAATTGCCGGTGTACATGAGCGACGCGTCCTACTAATTGTGCGATCACCTCTTCATGTTGCTTCAATTTCTGTTCTAATTCTTGACAATAGCTGCATTTGCTTCTCATGTGTACATCCCTCCTCTTGGTTCCTAGTACCTAATTTATATCATGATACATATTTGACTGTCGAATACATATCTTCTGATTTCTAACTGAGTTTGTCGAACTTTTTTCTTTTTTCGACAAACCGAAAAAGATATAGTTGTCATTTACTGTCGAATATCGTTATTTCCCCTTCATAAAAATAAAATGTAGAGCAAATTAAAAAACTTTTCGACATGTAACCTGTTGTGAAAAATCATTTAATCCATTCCATATTAAAAGCCACATGGGATTTATTTCAATCCCATGTGGCATCAAACCTGTCATGTCTTCATGTTATATTATTTAATTCGGCTCAATCATGCCGTAACGCCCATCATTTCGTTTATATACAACGTTTGTTGATCCAGTTTCAGCATCTTCAAATACGAAGAAGTTATGTCCTAACATATCCATTTGCAAAATAGCTTCCTCTGAATCCATCGGTTTTAAGTCAAAGCGTTTTGTTTTAACAATTTCAAAGTCATCCGCTTGTTCTTCAGCTGCTGCTTCATTTGCCTCTTGCTCCAATTCAGCAAAGATGTGTTTAACAGATCCTTCTTGTTTAAATTTACGGTTCACTTTTGTTTTATATTTGCGAATTTGTCTTTCTAATTTATCTGCTGCTAAATCAACTGCTGCATATAAATCATTATGTTTAACATCTGCTCGAAGCAGTAAATCTTTCATCGCAATGGTAACCTCTATGCGTTGTTCATTATTGAATACACTTAAATTCACATTAACATCAGATGTTGGAGTCCTTGTAAAGTATCTCTCTAGTTTACCGATCTTTTTTTCAATGTATTCTTTAATTGCTGTAGTCACTTCAACGTTTTCTCCACGAATGTTATAATCCATTCTAAGTCCCCCTTTGAATCATCCTACGGTATATACAAATGTATGAACTTGCATATTATGTATAACCGTGCACTTCAATGATGTTAAGTTCTTGATGTCTTGCTCATTAAACTGTTCCCAAAAACATCAAAAGAGAAACCTAAAAATGTGATTATTTTAATTTTTGCTATCCATAAACATGCCGTCTGCTGTATCGACAGATTGATACGGATTCTTATATTGCGCATTCGATTTCTTTTGTCGCTGCACCTGTTTCATTTCCGATTTCAAATGATTAAACAGCTCATTCATTTTTTGTTCGATTTCGCGGTTCATCGGAATTAAAGCTTGTCCAATTTGTTGCTCCTCATCCGTATAAGGTGGCGTAAGGCCTTCCATACATTGACCACGTTCTTCAATCAACTTGGTTACGTCCCCAATCACCTGCTCACGATTTTGTGATGTAATTTCTTGATTGAGTAATTGTTGTAACTGTTCTGTTTTCTCATAAATCTCTTGTACACGCTTCATTACACTTCTGCACTTTCAGCATGAGCTAGTTTACGATTTTGTAAAATGACTTGCTTCCACGTGTCACGGAAGTCCTGCACAAGCTCAAGGGCTTCATCTAGCTTATCAAGATCATTCTTCATATTCGCTTCTTGAAGACAATTCATAATAAATTCATATAATGGCATCATTTGTTTTGTTAAGTCCATTTCTGGATTTAATGTAACCATTAGTTCTCGAATAATCTTTTGAGCCTTTTGAATGTTTGTATTCTTAGCTTCAAAAGCAGTGTCTTCTATATTACGCTTCGCTTGTTTGATGAATTTAATACAGCCATTATATAACATGAGTGTTAATTCTCCACTTGTCGCTGTATTAACAGAGTTATTACGATACGCTTCATGTGGTTTTTGTGAATACATTAAAATCTACTCCTTTATGCAATCTGATGTTTACTTACATCATATTTCCAAATTGACCCATTAACATTTCAGATTGTGAGTTCATTCTTTGAATTGCTTTTTCCATAGCTGTAAATTGATTCCAATATCTCGTTTCAACTTGTGTAAGTTTCTTCTCAAAAGCAGAAATTCGATTGTCAATGTCTTTTAAATTTTTACCTAATGTGTAATTTTCAAGTGTTGTCGTACCACTACGTCCAGCACGTTCATCAATTTGTTTTCGAGTTGCCTTTAATGAATCATCTAAACGATTGATGATACCCCGAGAAGAACCTTCTTCACTATTAGAAAATAATTTATATACACTTTCAGGGTCTTCTTGTAAAGCCGCTTTTAATTTATCTTCAGAACCGTTGCTTAGTACAATCTTACCGCCATCTAAATAATTTTTAGATGTCTCTAAACCAATTTCGGTTAGTGAATTAAATTTCCCACCAGTATCCACTTTACTGTACCAACCATTTCTCATCGAGAACAGACTACTAGAAATAATTGATTCACCTTTTAAAATACCGCTTTTCGCTTTTTCTTCCCACTGTTCAATTTCTTTTTCAGACATGTCTTTTTTCTGTTCTTCTGTTAATGGCTTAAAGTCACGGTAACGTTCTTCTTGTTGTGTTCCATTTAATGTTTCAATAACTTCATTATATTTATCAATAAAAGCCATAATTTTATCAAAGGCTTCTTCGGTATCGTTCGTTACAACGAGTTTAGCTGCACCGTTTGTCACATCTGTAAAATTAAGATTTAAACCATTGATTTCATAATTATTATTCTTTGACGTTAATTCAAGTGTATCATTATACACAAATTCAGCATCTGAGCCGCCTTTTTCATTGGCAACATCCAATTTTAATACATCCGTAAAGAAACTGCTTGCACTGCTACCGGCTTCCCAACCAATCTCAGCGCCACCAAATTCATCAGTCGTATTATAATTACCCGTACGTGTCGTTTCGAAGACGACTTTATCTGCTTGTTTATCATAAAACGCCCGGACATTATTATCATCTTCTGTAATTTTAGTTAATACATCATTTAACGAATCATCTGCATTGATCGTAAATGTATAGGCTTGTTTTTCACCTTTATCATCAAACGTGTAGAATGTATAATCACCAGCAACATCCGCACCAAGTTTTTCATTTGGATCTGTAATACCCATCTTTTCTTGACTCATATTGATCGCACTTTTAGCTAAGCTTTTTACTTCAATCTCATAACTACCATCTGTCGCTTTTCCACCTGCTGTTGCAGTAACACCAGATTGGGTAGAGGTCACTTGTTTTGTTTTATATGTTTTAGATAACTTCATATCAGTCATCATATTATCAAGTTCTAGCAATGCTTTGTTCACATCTCGGAAACCATCGCGTTTCCACTCAACCATTTGCTTATCTTGTTGCATTTTATTAAGCGGAATGCGTTCTGCCTCCATTAATTGATCTACGAGTGAATCAATATCCATACCTGTTGCTAATCCACCGACTCTCATTGTCTACACCTCTTTTTATATTTTGTGATCTACTAAAATTCCCATAAACTCGGCCATTGCCGCATACATATCAAGCATCTCTTTAGGGGGAATTTCTCGTAATGTTTCTTTTGTTAATGGGTCAACAATTTCAACGTAATATTTATCTAGTTTATCATGCAGCGTAAATTTCAAATTCGTACGCAGTGGTTTAAGAAAGTCATTAAATTGGTCCACTACTTGTGAAAGATCTTCGTGATCCATTTGCGGAAACATTTCATTCTCAAGACTTGTTGCAATCTGGCTTCTAGTATGTTGTGGGGGTGTTTGTTGTATGTTTAGTATTTTGTCAACGAAATCCTTTGTTTCAATACGCATGACTTGTCATCTCCCTGTATTCAGTTGTTTCCTATATTATCGGAAGATTTTTGCGTTTGTTAAGAATTCTCATACATTTTAAATGTTACTCACTAAAATTTTCATTTAATAAATCAAGCAAATGAACCGGTGTTTGGGAAGCTTGACTATTTTCATTTTGGATTTCGACATAGATTTCTTTTCGATGTATATCAACTGATTTTGGTGCTTCAATGCCAAGTTTAACTTGATCTCCTTCAATACCGAGAACTACAATTTCAATATCATCATTAATTTTGATGGCTTCATTTTTTTTGCGACCTAAGATTAACATCCCGATTCCCCCTCACTGCTCTGCTCATTCATATCTTGTGAGGTAATGGGTGTTTTCGTTGCATATTGATCTGTATTTAAAATAAACTGTTTTCCTTCTTTTTTCTCTGCATGTACGATAATCGGAGCTTTCAAGTTTAACGTACTTTTAGAAAAGGGTTCTCGAATCGTTACAATCACAAAGACCGCCACATCCTCAGGCTTTTCAATCGACATACTATCTAAGAAATTATGATCTAAGTTAAAACTATAATCTTTCCTGAAATGATATGGATTGGTAATGATAAATGCGATTTCTGGTATATTTAATGATTGCAAAACATGAAATACTTCATTACCAGGTAAATCTAATATCGCAAATTCTCTTTCATCAGGAAATCCTGGTAAGCCTTGAGAGAATGTAATAATTTTATCCTCATCTATTTCTGTTTCTCCTAAATATTTTGTTTGCTTTAACATTCAGGTCATCCTTTCGTGTCATGAACATCTTACAAGTTATGTCCACTTTCAATTACATCAATTTTTAATGAAGCCAACTGCTTCATACTTGTCGTAACTTGGCCGGGTACATATTGAATGTCTGGTCTATTCGCTTTAGCATGTATAATCGGCTTTTTAATAGCTGCATCAATATTCAATTGTCCAGGATGATACGTCGTGCGAACAGAAAAGCTTGATGGAATAAAATCAATTCCTAACGTTTTCTCTGGTCGTTCACTATGTCGCTTCGCTTGGGAAATGATGGGTGTCCCTTCTTGTTCAATTCGCATCATTTCATTACCTTCGCTTGCTCGACGGGCAGTACCTTCTGAAACTGCAGCCTTCCCTCTACTTGCATACTTTTGAATGCTTTTTAAGACATTCAATAAATTCATATCTTCCCAAGCTTTCGATTGATCAATCGTTAAAGTGGCTGGTTTTGAGTCGATTTTAATATGTGCCTTCGGTTGCTCGATTGATAATTCAGCATGGGGTTGTTTCATCTGGAGCTTTGCATCGCTTGAGTTCATTTGAATACGTGCCATTTGTGATTCCATTCGTAATTGGGGGAAGTTCATGAGTTCACCTTCAATCTAACGTGAATAGATAAAAAGAAAACCCTGGTGATTTTCATCTATCCAGGGATACGATTGTTTATCTTAAAAAGTCCAATAAAGTAGGTTGCATAATGCGCGTTCCTGCAGAAAGCGCCGCACGATGTAGCGTTTCTTGAGTAATTAAATTTGTAATTGCTTCTTCATAATCAACATTTTCGTTTTTAGACATCGTGTCTTTCGCCGTAATTTCTTGATGTGACAAACGATTTTCAATTAAATCTAGACGATTCATTCGAGCTCCAAGATCTGCTCTCGTATTGACGACATCATCAATCGAAGAATCAATCTCACCAATACTCGCATCAATAGCATCTCTGTCGTTATCTTTTAAAGCGGTTATTAATTTGTTAAGGACGCCATCTTCACCAAGCAAATCTTCTCCAAACACATCAGAACCTTCAACGTTTGCTTTCAATGAAGTACCTTTAGCAATCTCAATATTCACATCAGAATCTCTAAAATCAAATTCATAATTGCCTGCTTCATCCTTCGTAATCGGTGCTTCGTTTGTGTTTGTTCCATTAAAAATATATTTACCATTTACATTCGTATTGGCAATATCAATTAAATCTTCTTTTAATTGTTCAACTTCTTTAGAAATATTCTCTCTTTGTTCAGCATCATACGTATCATTTGCCGCTTGTGATGCCAATTCTCTAATTCTTTGTAAGGCGCTTGTCGCATTAGATAAAGCATCGTCTGAGTTATCCATCCAATTATGAACTTCATTTGTATTACGTTTAAATTGTTCAATTTGTTTAACTTCTGTTCGGTAACTCATTCCTTTAATAGCAATGAATGGATTGTCTGATGGACGGTTTATTTTACGGCCCGTGCTTAACTGATCTAAATATTTATCTAGCTTTCCATAGCTTTTAGATAAATTATTTAGCATACTATTAGAAATCATACCTTGCGTTACCCGCATGTTTCATCGACCTACCTTCCTACTATCCCCATACTATTAATCACTTTATCTAACAACTCGTCTGTTGCTGTCATGCTTCTTGCAGCAGCATTATATGCATGTTGGAAACGTAACAAATTGGTTACTTCTTCATCCAACGATACGGCACTGACCGAATAACGATCATTTTCTACTCGAGCACGTTGTATATCCGTGTTTTCAGTTTGTCTAATCGCCTCTTTTGTATTAACGGCTAATTCACCAATTAATCCTTCGAAAAACTCTTTAACAGAGGTATCTTTACCAAGCGCATCTGATGGTAATGCTTTATCAATGACATCTTGAAGTTTTTTCGCATTATCACCATTACCCGTTTCCCCATTAGCACTTACGGCAATCAAATCTGGGTTCTTCAAAATATCTTTATTTACTGTAATCGATGCAGCGCCGTCATCTCCAATAATAAAGAAGTCCGTTTCGGATGTCGTTTCAGAACCTGTTAAATCATAGCCTTCTTTATGAACTTTGTTAAATTCTTCTGCAAATGCAGTTGCCATTTTATCAAGATCTTGTAGCATATCGATATAGCTACCTTCACTTTGACCATCTTCATTTACAAAGCCGTAATTTTCGACTAAAGCCTTTAACGATCCATCTACGTCATGAATGTTAATCTCTTCATCACCGTATTGAATACTGCCAACAGCATTTTCATTCTCGCTATCATAAGTGACAGTAAACTCTTTCGGTCCTTGATCCTTACTTAACAGAACGACATCTAAAGGAGACCCTTCTTTATCAACGAGTTCAATTTTAGCAATGCCATCTGCGATATCTAAAGAAGTCGGGCTACTCTTTTCATAGCTTACCTGTATATTCACAATTCCAGACAATTCATCTATTAAACGATCTCGTTTATCATATAGATCATTTGCTAAATGGCCTTGTGGCTCAATTTCAGAAATCTCTTTATTCAATGAGTCGATTTGACGTAATAATGAATTGGCATCGCCAAGTTTCCCACTTGTGCCATCTTCAGAACCAATTTGGCTTTTCAAATCTTTACGAATGGATTGTAATGAGCCAGATAGATATTGAAATGTTTCAGCAACTGCTAATCCATTATTGGCGACAACTTTTCGAGTTCCCTCATTTTGAGGATTACCGGCTAAATCAGATAGAGATGACCAGAAGTCATCTAACACTTCACTTAATCCACCTGATTCATCCATCTCATTTAATAAGCTTTCCATACGCGATAAGGCATTTGCATTTGTTGCCCAATATTCAGCACGGCTATTTTGTGTTCTATATTGAGAATCTAAAAATTTATCACGGATACGCTCTACATGTCCGGCTGTCACACCAGATCCAAGTTGCCCAGCCATTTTAGGACTATTTCGAGATGGAGATGGGTATCCAGGTAAAGCTTCAAAATTCACTCGTTGTCGTGAATATCCCTCCGTATTTGCATTGGATATATTATGTCCGGTTGTATATAAAGCAGATTGCTGTGTAAACAACGCTTGTTTTGCCATTTCTAATCCATGGAATGTACTCATCATTTTACTCCTTTATACATGCAAGATAACTTATGCTTTTGAATCAAATGTCGACCTTGCTTCTCGTTGTGGTTGCTTCTCTTTACCGTAATTTAATTTATTCAATGAAGGACTCATGAGGTCTATTGAAAATTGAACAAATTGCATCGATTGCTCAAGTAACGATTTATTCGTATCTTCTACACGTTTTAACGCTGTCACCAGTTCAATTAAGGCAACAGCCTGTTCCTCCAATTTGCTTTGTACAGTTTCATCACTAAGTGTTTCTAGTAAAGCTGACACATTCATCTCCTCATCTGTAAGGTGATGTGCTTGTTGGTATAAAGCAGCCTCATGTTGTCTTTTTCTTTCAGCTTTCTCTAAAACCTTTATCGCCTTACGTTCGTCTACCAATAGCTTTTGTAACGTTTCCATCTCACCATCAATTAAAACTTTTGTTTTTTTGTTGGCGATGTTTAGCAAATCTTCGTGTGCCACTTTTAACTCCGTCATTGCCTCTAACAAAGGATTTATTGACATACTTGCCATCCTTCCTTATCTATCTTTCGTCCAGAAGTCAATCATTTTATGAGCTGTTTTTTCAAAATCAATTTCATATGTTCCGGATTCAACTTTTTCTTTAATTGCTTGAATATGTTTTTCACGTGTTTTATCTGGTTGGTGCTTCTCAAGCATAGATTTTGCTTCATTTGAAATTTCTAGTTGATCTGACTTTTCCACTTTCTCATGATGTTTTGTTGGTTTCTGAATGAGATTTTGATAAGCATTCAATTTCAGATGATTTGTTTCATTTATCTTCATGAGGAACACCTCTTTTCTATATTTGTTCCGTCTCTTTTATTCTTTTATATCTTTTTTATCGGCATATTTTTTTATTTGTTAATACCATTCTTTATTCTTTATCAGATTCATTCCCAATTGCAAAGTAAATTGATTTCTTTTGCGCTTCTTGTGCAAGCGCTTCCTCTTTTTGGTTTACTTCTTCTTGGAATTGTAATTCCTTTTCGATTTCTTGTTTACATGCTTCACATATTTTCCCTGAAGTAATCGGTTTATGGCATCTGTCACAAGGATAGGTTAAATTCGGAAAATCAGAGTTTCGTAAACGTTTTTGTTTAATAAATTTAAAAATCAATTCCTCTTCTACCCCTGTTGCTTCAACAATTTCTGGAATCGTTGCTTGTCTATGTTTACGAATAGATAAAAATTTATAAACTGTATTAAAAGCATCTTCCTCAAGCTGATAACACTTATGGCAAATATCACGAGTCGTTTTTACAAAAACTTCACCACAACGAGCACAATTAGCAAGTTCCCCCATATCTGACACCTCTTAGCTTTATTTATATATGATCATAACCTTATCGAATTAATGTGTAACTATAGACAACAGGAGTTCCATGCTCAATCAAAATATGTGCTGCATGTCTTAAGGTTATACCCGTTGTATATATATCATCGACAAGAATGACTGGTTTTTTAATAGTTTTTCTTAAATGAAATGGATTTTTACTACTTAATCTTGCTCTTTTAGATTTTTTCGATTGTTTTTCGCTATGACTTCTTTCTAATATTAAGTGTATATGAGGGGATAAAAATTGGGCAAGCATTTCTGCTTGATTAAATCCTCTTTCTTTTTCACGTTCTTTACTTAACGGAATGGGAACGATGATATAGTCCTTTAATTGTTTCGCATAAGTTTTTTGAAAATGATTACACCACGCATCCTTAAAGATATGTCCTAATTCGTAATCACCCCGATATTTCCAGCGTGCAATACACGCCTGAATATGTGCATTGTATCTGAAGACTGCTTCATTTTTAGCAAGTGTATGTTTGTTGACTTGCCATGCTTTACAATCCTGACACACACCACTTATCCCGTCTCGGGCACAAATGTCACATCGTAATGAATCGATGTAACTAAATTTGTCTTCACAATCCGCACAAAGATTTTTAGGTAACGCTGGCCATAAAAAGTTCGTCCAATTATGCTCAACGATGATTTCTTGATCACAAATCAGACATTGCATTTAAAACCCGCCTTTCTGATTCATCTTTTTAATAGAACGAACAGCTAGAATCATCGCTCTTGTTTTTCCAGTATGAAGGTAGATGACCTCCCCATCTGGGTCAGTCTTTGAACGGCCTGCTCTGCCTGCTATTTGAATAAGTGCAGCTTCATCAAACACAGTATGTCCAGCATCAATTATAAAAACATCAATGGACGGGAACGTGACGCCTCTTTCTAAAATTGTAGTTGTTAACAATACTTGGATGTCCCCGCGTCGAAAGTGAAGCACTTTTTCTTCACGTGTTGCATCATCTGCATGAACGGTTTGAAACGCATTAGGTTGTGTAATCACTCCGAGTGATAGCAATAATGCTCGTATCGGGGCTTCTAAATCATGTAATAAAGAAATCGTTGGTACAAAAATTAATAATTGACGTTGTGGATGATTTCGAGTTTGGAGCCATTTTTCGAATGCGTTTGGGGTTTGTTTTTGTTTTAATGTTTTGGCAAGTGTGGGACTTAATGTTAATTGTGGAACGGGTAATGGATACCCATGAAAACGTCGTGGAATAAACTGAACAGGGAGTTCACGTGATACAACTCGTTTGATCAAATCCTGTCTCGGGGTTGCAGTTAAATAGATTAAGGCGTGCGTTGATTTCACCGCCCGACTGACAACATAAGGAAGCATTGGATCGTGATGATAAGGAAACGCATCTACTTCATCAATTACCATACAGTCAAATGCTTGATGAAAACGTAGCAATTGATGTGTCGTTGCCAGAATCAGTTGACTATGACCACTCTTTTCAGAACTTCCGCCATATAATCCTTCAACCGACACGTGCGGAAAAGCTTTTTGAAAACGTGGTAAAAGCTCTCGTACAACGTCAGCTCTAGGGGTGGCTATACAAATTCTCTGTCCCAATTGTAAAGCCTGTGCAATGCCCGAGAATAGGAGCTCGGTTTTCCCTGCTCCACACACCGCCCAAACGAGGATCTCTCGCTGTTTCCCTTGAACTGTCTCAATAACTTGATGTGATGCCTCTTCTTGTAAGGAGGTTAACGTCCCTTCCCAGGCTAAGGGATTCATCCATTTCGTCCGTACTGGTTCAGGCCCAATCCATTCATACAATGGTTCACATTCGAGAACACGTCCCATTTGAATGCATTTTCGACAATATTTATGCTCTCTATTACATCGTTTACACGGAATTGTCCCAAGAAGTGATTGCTTTTGATTGCCACAACGATTACATGTTGTACGGAATAAACTCTTTTTGAATGGATTGATAGGTTGGAAATATTGTTGACGTAGTGCGGATTGGAAATGATGATGTGATAGGGGAATTTCTGATCTTAATAAGCGTTTACCAGCATATCGGAGCATATGCTTTGCTTGAATGTGAAATGGTTCACTGTGCAAGGCTTTCAATCCTTTCTATATTGTAATCATGTCCCAATCTTAACCTATATCGTTAAGTTTGGGACATGATGTCATGATTTTTTATACCAGCCGACTCCAATGGCACCGGCACCTAAATGCGTCCCGATGACTGGACCGAAGTAACTCGTTTCGGTTTTAATATGCGGGTATTTCTCTTCGAATTCTGTTCGTAGACTATGAACATCGTGCTCATCATCTGCGTAGATCCAAAAGACAACACGTATATTATCCTGCTCGGCATCCTCATAGAGCATATCCATAATGCGTTTAATCGCACGTTTTTTTGTACGAATTTTTTCAAACACTTGAATTTTTGTATCTCTAAAATATAAAAGTGGTTTTACTTTTAATAAATTACCTAACATCGCCTGAGCATGACTTAAACGACCACCTCTTTGTAAATGGCCTAAATCATCCACCATAAAGTAAACACGCATTAAACGTCTTAAATCGGTTAAATGCTCAATGATTTCTTCAGGTGTTTTATGTTGCTCGGCAAGTTTTGCCGCTTCAATCACAAGATACCCTTGAACAATTGTCGTAATTTCTGTATCAAAAGGGTAAATCTCTAGGTCTTCGATCTCTTGTTGCATAGTTCTAGCTGTTTGATATGTACCGCTAATTCCACTTGAAATATGTAAACTAATCACAGCATCATATTCTTTTGCAATTTCTCGATATGTATGTAAAAAATCACCAACTGCTGGTTGTGAAGTCTTCGGATAAACGCCAGTTGAATTCATTTTTTCATAAAATTCAACTGGCCCCAGCTCTATCCCTTCTTGATAGCTTTCTTCGTTAAATTGTACATTTAACGGTACAGAATAAATATGATATTTCTCAATCAGACTCGTGGGAATATACGCAGTCGAATCTGTCATGATTGCAATTTTCATTTGTATCTTCTCCTCATCCACTTCCCAATGCGGAAGGGAAAACCATCATTGCTTTATATTAGCCTAGTTCTACCCAACCATTTTTTATAGAAATGACAACAGCCTGTGTACGGTCTTTTACATTTAGTTTTTGTAACACATTACTGACATGGTTTTTAACTGTTTTTTCACTAATTTCAAGCGCAAGTGAAATCGCACGGTTGCTCTTACCTTCTGCTAGCAACTGTAAAACTTCACACTCACGTTTTGTTAATAAATGTAAAGGCTGTGCATTTAAATATCCGTGTTCAATATGATCATTCTCATGGGCAAGCTTACGGTATTCTTCTACAAGATTATGTGTGACTTTCGGGTGTAAATATGAACCACCACCGGAAACAACTCGAATGGCTTCAACTAATGAATCTGAGTCCATTTCTTTAAGCAAGTACCCTTGTGCGCCTGTTTTTAGAGCATGCATCACATAATGTTCATCATCGTGAATAGATAAAATAATAACCTTCGTACTCGGGAATGTTTGAACGAGTTCAGCTGTCGCTTCTACACCATTAATATCTGGCATATTAATATCCATTAATATCACATCTGGTTTATATTGTTCAACGAGCTCGACCGCTACGTTACCATCTTCACCTTCAGCTACGACATTAAAATCTGATTCAAATTCTAAAATTCTCCTAACACCTTCACGAAATAATTTATGATCATCTATAATGACAATATTAATTTGATTATCATCTTTACGCTCCATCGTTTCATCCCCTAACTTAAATTTTTATTGCATAGTATCTATCGGCTTATACACTAGATTTTTAAATTAAAGTTCACATATCGTTGACCATATATATTAAACGAGTAATATGTATACATGATATATACTTTATTATAGCGTTAGATTCTTTTCTCGCAAGTATCATTGTTACCTATCTAGAATATAAGGTACACGAATATAAATAGACGTACCTTCATGTAAGGCAGATTTCACTTCAATTTTACCATCGAGCATCTCTACACGTTCTCGCATACCAATTAAACCGAAGGACTTGTCCTTTCGAGCCGTTTGGTCAAATCCTTTCCCATTATCTTTAATTAATATCGTCACATGGTCCGCTGTAATTTCTAACTTCACAACAATTAATGTTGCCTCAGCATGTTTGAAAGCATTTGTTAATGACTCTTGTACTAGACGAAACAATGCGACTTCATATTTAGAATCTAATCTTTTTTCTTCACCTAGTTTTTTAAACTCAATTTTAACGTTATTATACTCACTTGCTGTATCTATATACTTTCTCAAGGTCGGAATCAACCCTAAATCATCGAGTGCCATAGGCCTTAAATCGTATATAATACGTCTTACTTCGTATAATGACGAACGAATCAACTGACGCACGCTTTTAATTTCTTTTAAAATATTGTCGGTTTGGCCTGTTTTGAATGTCTTTTCGACAATTTCAGAGCGCAATAATATATTAGCGAGCATTTGAGCAGGTCCGTCATGAATTTCGCGTGAAATCCTTTTGCGCTCATCTTCTTGAGCTTCGATAATTTTCAACCCGAATTCTTGTTTTTCATGAGCTTCTTCTATGAAAGTATTCACTTTCTTAAAGTCATCGTTTAAATAGGTCAAAATGATAGACACTTTACTTTGTAAATCTTCAGCCCGTGTAAGCGTACTGCCAATCGTTAACAATCTTCTTTCTAAGTCATCGCGTTTATCTCTTAGTGCTTTTTCCTCTTGTCGCAACATGACTAAATTCGTTTGTAGTTCATGTGTCTTATCATAAACCTCGCGAATTTCTCTTTCGGAGTATTTATTAAAATGCGCACTAACTGTAGCTAACTTTTTACGATACCATTTTACATCCTGCTCTAATTTATCTCCATCAAAGATATATTTATGAACCTTTTCTTTAATATCCTCAATTTCTTTTTCAAGTGTTTTATGTTCGTTTCTAGCCTCTTCACCGATTTCAAATATTTCATCTTGTGAGTTCTCGACTACTTTCATCATTTCATCAATAATGAAGTTTAGTGCGCCTTCATTAACAGCCTTCGTCAAAAAGAATCACCAACCTATGTTATAATTATACGTAACATCCCAGTTTTTTATTAGGGTCTTTTAGCACATCTTTATGAATATTTCTTTAAAAAGTATAGGTGAATAGTAGTTTCCCAGCTTATTCTTTCATACATTAGTTGCCTTTTTATATTATACAATGTTAAATCAATTCTAGAAATCTTTCTACTCATGACTAGGAGGTAAGACAATGGAATCATGTTACTTAACAGTTCGTCCATCGGGTCAAGCAGAACAAATGATTCAAAAATCCCGTTTCATTGGTTATGTCAAGCGTGTTGAAACTGAAGAAGCCGCACAGCAATTTATTCAAGACATCAAGAAATTACATCATGACGCAACCCATAATTGTTCTGCTTACCTCATCGGAGAAAACAATCGCATTCAAAAAGCAAATGATGATGGTGAGCCAAGTGGGACAGCCGGTGTACCAATGCTAGAAGTATTAAAAAAACAAGACTTAAGAGATACTGTTATTGTTGTCACAAGATATTTCGGAGGGATAAAACTCGGTGCCGGAGGTTTAATCCGAGCTTACGGCAATACGACCTCGTTAGCTCTACATCAAACAGGAATTGTACAGCGTATTTTAATGCAAGGTTTTATTGTTGAAAGTGATTATGGTTTAATTGGAAAAATTGAAAACGAACTCATTCATTCTGAATATGTACTAGACAAAATAGACTATCAAGAAAAAGCTTATTTTTACATATTTGTTAAAACAGATGATATAGAGCATTTTAAAAATTGGTTGATCAACATGACCAATGATCAAGTATCCATTGAACAAATCGAACAAAAATTCATGGAAATTCCCTATTCAACGTAAAACATAAAAACGTGTATGCCATTATCTTAAGCTCCA
>DVIO01000068.1 GCA_018711205.1 Candidatus Avamphibacillus intestinigallinarum
ATGCACAAATAAAAGAAGGTGCCGATATAATCTTTACTATGTTAAATGATGGTAGAGAAGGTGTAACAGAAGCATTAAAAGCAAATGATCTTAAACATATTGGTAATGTAAAAGATTATGTGAAAGAGAACCCAGATGTATTTATTGCTTCAGCTGTAGCTGATTCTGGTATGGCAGGTTTTATAGCTGCAGAGAAATTTAAGAATGATGAATATAAACCAAATGTGATTGAACAAATTGGTTTAGAGAATAAAGAAGCAGTTAGATTAACACTATCATCTGACGTTCCTAAAAAAGTAAAAGATGAAATTCACGATTTAGAAAACCAAGTAAAAAATGATGAAATTAAAATAAACGTAGATTATGATGGGCCAGAATTTAATATAGAAAAATAGAGTTTTAAAGTAAGAAAGAGCAGTTATTATAGATAAAGCTGCTCTTTTATCATTTTTTAGGTAGAATAAACATAATAGACATGATTTTTCTTTTGTGAGACTATTTATAGGGAAATTTGATATACTGATACAATAAAAGCTAGATTAACGTTACGAGGAGGAAACATAATGTCAATCATCAATGTAGATGAAGGAAGATATGAAATCCGTGTGAAAACAATGAAGCAACATGAAGATGAAGTTTCAGCGATGGCTGACTACCTTGCGGGTGCTGCAGTCGTTAACAATCAAGAGGGGAATTTAACAATCACCTTAGTGATATTAGATGATAAAACCGTGACCGGCTTTCAAATATTGAATGAAGCAGGGGAAGAACAGCATGCACTAGATAAGCAATCGAACAAAGAGACAAATCGTCGTGCAGAACTGTTTCAATTAGATCAACTTACGAATCCTTTAGTCGCACGTGTTCAATATGAGGCAGAATTTGAAGGACGTGTATTTAAAGGCGATGAAAAATTAAGATTGGTATTTAAAGAAGACACATTAGCAAAAATTGATTAATGATATTTTATAATCGGCAATCATGTTACAAACAAGTACTTGCTCTGTTTTGCTTGAACAGCTTAATTGAAGCATTTTGTAACATGGTTGCTTTTATTTTTGTAAAAAATCAATATCCTTTAATGACGAAATTATATAGTAAAAAGAATAGAACTCTGCTATAATTGCAAACAGTGTAACCGCAAATATGGTTACAAGCTCAGTTTTTGCAGTAGGATGGTTTCATATCATAACGTGATTTGTAGATAAGCACAGAGTTGATTTTCTTAAAGTTTCTATACTTTGCTAGGAGTTTTCTAAAAATTTCGGAAAAATGTCTACAATAATATAGAATCCTTAATTCAACTTGATCGTTGTTTTATCTTCATATAATGCTAGTCGCCGTCATTTTAAAATGCAAGACATGAGTGCATACATATATTTATTCAAACTTAAAAGAAGAAGGGGAATACAAATTATGAGTGGATTAAACGAAGTATTGGCAATTAATACAGAAAATGCTCCAAGCGGTAATGGTTTATACTCACAAGCTGTTGCATTTTCACATTACAATCATCTTTCAGCACAACTACCAGTTGACCCGAAAACAGGCAAGTTGGTTGCTGGTGGTGTAGAAGCACAAGCTAAGCAAAGCTTACAAAACATTAAAGCGATTGTAGAAAGCAATGGCCACGTGTTGAGTGATGTTGTTCGCCTAACTGTATTCGTTACAAATATTAAAGATGTAGATGCAGTAGAAGATGTTTGCAAGTCATTCTACCCGACATACGTACCTACACAAACAGTCGTTGCTGTTGATGCTCTACCATTAGATGCTTTGGTACAAATTGAAGCAGTGGTTACACATGGTGAAGGGACAATTCCTAACGCACCACAATCAGGTGACCTAATCAAACTTACAAATAACACAGCAAATGCACCGACAAATTCTGTTTCAACACAAACAGTGGCATTCTCACATTACAATAACGTTTCAGCACAATTACCAATTGATCCAAAAACAGGTAGATTAGTCATTGGTGGTATTAAAGAGCAAGCTAGACAAGGTTTAACAAACATTAAATCTATTCTAGAAAGCATTGATGTGCCATTTGATGACATCGTTAAAGTTAACGTTTACCTAAAAGATATTGCAGACCTTGAAGCTGTAAACGAAGTCTACTCAACATACTTCCCAGATTCAGCAATTGCTAGAACGGTAGGTTATGTTCCAGCACGTACTGCAGTTGAAGTTGCTGCATTACCATTAGATGCATTGGTTCAATTTGAAGTAGTTGTGTCATTTGGAGATGGTACACCTCCTCAAGCAATTGAAGATCGACACGGCATTGTTATTTGGGCTAACAATACTGATAATGCACCTAAGAGCGCATTATCAACACAAACAGTAGCGTTCTCTCATTATAATAATCTATCAGCTCAATTACCGATTGATGCGAAAACAGGTAGTATTGTATCTGGTGGCGTGAAGGAACAAACTGAACAATGCTTAACAAATATTAAAGCGATTGTTGAAAGCATTGATCATGTTTTAGAAGATATTGTTAAAGTAAATATTTTCGTTAAAAATATTGCAGACCTTGATGCGGTTAATGAAGTTTACAAAACATTCTTCCCAGACGGCATTCCTGCAAGAAGAGTTGTTGGTGTATCAGCATTACCTGAAGATGCATTGATTCAAATTGATGCAGTTGTTGGAAACGCTGAAGGAACACCTCCACAAGCATAATCATTTGATATTATCGTAAAATTTGATGATTCAAATAACATGCTATATGTATATAAAACGGAGCTCTCTCAAATGAAACTTGAGAGAGACTCCGTTTTTTGTTTTATGGTAAGGTAGCTATAGTCCTTCAGGATAAGGAAATCTGTTTGAATTTGAAAAAGAACACCCAACAAAGTAGAAAATTTCATTCAATGATGTAGGAGTCTAATGACTTTACAAATAATGCTTTAATATGACAAATCAGAAGTGGTGAGGAAGATGTCAAAGATAAAAGATGAGATTGTATTAAGAGGGCTTAAAGAAAATAATTTGAAAAATATTGATCTAAACATACAAAAGGAAAAAATTACTGTCTTTACGGGTCTTTCAGGTTCGGGAAAGAGCTCAGTTGTATTTGATGTATTGGCAACGGAGAGTAGACGACAAATGACGTTAAACTATCCGCTCTATGTTAGAAATCAGATGCCAAGATATGAAAGACCCCATGCAGATTTAATGCAACATCTAAGTCCTGTTGTTGTAGTAGAACAAAGACCAATCGGCAATCATTCGCGTTCGACCGTTGGTAGTTATTTAGATATCGCTCCATTAATTAGACTGTTGTTCTCAAGAATTGGTAAACCAGCCATCGGTTCCGCTACAGATTTCTCAATTGAAAGCTCTTTTGGCAGATGCCCAGAATGTAGTGGATTTGGGGAGGTTGTTCAGCCAGACGTTCATAAAATGGTAGATTTCAATCAGTCGTTAAGAGATTATGCAGTAAAATTTAAACCACTATCCCCTTCAGGCTGGCAAGGGAGATGGATGATGACTGGTGGGTTATTTGATCCAGATTTACCTATAAAGGATTATTCAGAAGAAAAACGTCAGCTTTTATTATACGGACCTCCAGAAGGTGAAAGGGTTTATGCCCCGTTCCATACAAAAAATGGGCCACAAGATCATGAATGGGACGGTTTGTTACCTAGATTTACCCGTCTTTATATCAATCGAGATATTTCAAAGTTAAAAGAAGTGTCTCAAGATGATGTATTCGCTGTATCGACTAGGTCACGATGCTCGACTTGTCAAGGTTTAGGACTAAATCCGAGGGTGCTAGAATGTAAAATAAATGACTTGAATATTGCGGATTTTGAGCAATTGGAATTGACTGAATTACGAGAAACACTAAAGCAGATACATGATCCTATAGGGAGGTCAATTGCTCTACAAATCATTCCACATGTGGAACAGCTGATTGAAATGGGCTTAGGGTATTTAAATTTATCTAGGAAAGTGGGGACTTTATCAGGCGGTGAAGCCCAAAGGATCAAAATTGCCCGTCATTTAGGGAGCAGCTTAAACAATATCACGTATATTTTTGATGAACCAAGTGCTGGACTCCATCAAGAGGAAGTATATTTGTTAATACAATTGTTGAAAAGAATAAAATCGCAACATAATACTGTGATTGTCATTGAACATGATGTATCAGTCATCCAAGCTGCCGATGAAATCATTGAGATGGGGCCAGGAGCAGGCATAAATGGTGGAGAAGTGATGTATCAAGGAGAATTAGCGTTATTAGAAACTTCTCGAGCTGCAACCTCTTTAGATCATAAGCTGGATGTTAACAGAACCCCTAGAACAATAAAGGATCATTTTACAATACAAGAAGCCAATCATCATAACTTAAAAAATATCAGCATTGATATACCTAAAAATTGTTTGGTTTCGATTTGTGGTGTCTCTGGCTCAGGTAAGAGTTCTTTAATGATGAATGCTTTTAAAGATCGTTATCCAGACACGATTACAGTGAGCCAAGCCAATATCGGTGTCTCTACACGTTCAACATTAGCCACATATATGGGCATCATGGATAACATTCGCACTATTTTTTCAAAAGAAACGGGACAACCAGCCGGTCTTTTTAGTTTTAACTCTATAGGAGCATGTCCGACTTGCAAAGGCAAAGGCGTCATAAAGCCAGATGTGGCATTTGCAGATCCAGTAACGATTACGTGTGAAGCGTGTAACGGTACAAGATATTCAGACGAAGCGCTAGCCTATCGTTATGAAAACAAAAATATTGTAGAGATACTTGATGTAACGATTGATGAAGCGGTTACCTATTTTACACTACCAAAGATTACAAAAAGCATGCATACCTTACAAGAAGTTGGACTAGGTTACTTAACGTTAGGTCAAACGACGAGTTCTCTAAGTGGCGGGGAGGTGCAGCGTCTTAAATTAGCCAGTCAACTAGATAAAGAAGGGAAAATCTATTTATTAGACGAGCCATCTTTAGGGCTACACACAAAAGATAATGATAAATTGTTGGATGTATTTCAACGTATTGTCGACAAAGGGAATTCTGTTATGATTATCGAGCATAATCTTGACTTTATAGCAGCGAGCGACTGGGTTATCGAACTTGGTCCTGAAGGAGGAAAACAAGGCGGGCAGGTTATATTTGAAGGTACGCCTGAAGAGATGCTAAATGCAGACACCTTAACAGCAAAATGGTTGAAGCGAGGTTTAAGGCTTTAATGTCGTCGGAATTTAAAAATTATGCTTATGAGTCTAGCTTAAATAGCTTTGTTTGCTTTTCAATCCACCCTACAATAAACTTGTAGGGTATTTTATTGTATTCAATGGATTTTATGTTAAAGAAGGTGAAACGATGGGGTTTCTTTATTTACTAGGTGCGATTATTTCAGAAGTGTTTGGTTCAAGTATGTTGAAGTTAACGGCGACAACTCAAAATAAATTTGCTATTATTGGCGTCGTTTCTGGTTATTTCATTTCGTTTTATTTATTATCACTTGCGCTTCTTTCTGTGCCACTTAGTGTTGGCTATGCTATTTGGGGCGGAGTCGGGACAGCATTAACCGCGCTCGTCGGCGTGATTTTTTATCGTGAACAAATCAACAGACAAACCATTATTGGAATTGGTCTTTTAATTATGGGGATTGTGTTGATGCAGATTTAAAGAGGAGGAGACAATGGTGAGAGGCTACATATATTTAGTATGTTCGATCGTCTTAGAAGTAACGGGAACGGCATTTTTAAAAATGTCAGACGGATTTACGAACCCTATACCGAGTTTATTACTAGTCGTGTTTTATGGTTTATCTTTTGTCATATTTATATTTGCTTTACGAACGATATCTCTAAGTATTGGTTATAGCATCTGGGCTGGATTAGGCACAGCAGGGACAGCTTTAGTTGGGATATTTGCATTTAAAGAAACGCTTTCTATACCTAATTTCATTGGATTGTTTGTGATTATTGTAGGTATCATCGTCATGAATACGAGTAAAAAAGCCGAAGAAAAGACTGAAACCACTGTTACGTCGTCATAACCGACCGACTTATCACACCCTAAGATATTGTAGGGTGTTTTTTTATAAAAATTGTTTCACGAGACGTAAGTTCGCAAAAATAATCAAAAATGCTTAGCTAATGTTTGCTAACCTAATCATTGAAGGGAGGGGGACACGATTCCACATAAAGTTGGGATTCATCAAACATTACAATATATTGAAGAACATTTACATGAGGTACTTACTCTTGATGAATTATCTCAAAACGTAGGCTTTTCTAAATTTCATTTCCATCGACTATTCAGCTCAGAAATCGGCATGTCCATAACGGACTATATTCGTGTAAGGCGCTTAGCACATGCGTCAACGTCACTTCTTTATACGAATGAAAGGATTTTAGATATTGCGCTTTACTTTCATTTTGAATCTCAAGAGGCTTTTACAAGAACATTTAAAAAATATTATGGATTACCGCCAGGCCAATATCGTAAGTTGATGGCTAATGTACTTGATAAACAGGAGGAGATGCATATGAATCAAAAAATAAAAGGTTGGTTTTTAAGCGGTTCTGATCCTTTTAATTATGAAATGGGACTTGACTATCAAGAGAAACATCAAGGGAAGGCATCCGGTTACTTGAAATCGAAAACAGTTCTAGACTCAACGCATTTCGCAACGATGATGCAGCAGTTTAAAGCTGATAAATTTATTGGTAAACGGATGAGGCTTTCTTGTTTTTTGAAGACAAAGGATGTTGAAACATTCGCAACGATGTGGATGAGAGTCGATAGTGCTTCGGATGACATATTACAATTTGATAATATGAGTAATCGGCCAATTATGGGGGATACAAATTGGAGTCGTTATTCAATTGTGTTAGATGTTCCAGTTGGCAGTGCTGTTATTGCTTTTGGTGTTATTTTGTCAGGCGGAGGGCATATTTGGGCAGATCAATTTACCTTTGAAGAAGTGGATGAGAATGTAGGCACGACCCATATGGAACCACAATCAGAGCTGTTGGAAGAACCGTTTAACTTAACCTTTGAAGAAGAAATTTAAATGAAATCCTGGGTATCTTAAAAAATTAAAGATATCCAGGATTTTGCAAAACTATGTTAAGAAACTATACACTCGATTATAGAAGATAGATGGAGTAGAAAGCTCTAATCTTGTATGATGGAATTGTTGTTTAAACTAAAATGTTGAAGAATTGTAGAGAAGTCTTGAACAAAATTTACATAGAAGATTTAAAATTCCGCATTAATTGAGGTGTCTAATGAAGAAAATATTCTATTTTGTGATAATTTTAATTGGTTTATCAGCTTGTACACAACAATCCAAGACAAATGATTATTTATTGCTTACCGGCGAGAGTGAGCATTGGAAGTTAAGCGATTATGAAATTCTTTTAACACCTAATGGTGAAACAATAGGAAATGGAAAGCTGATTATGAAAAATGCTAACGAATATTTTACAGATTCATTTAGTTTTCGTACGTATGTTGTAGTTGACGGGACTTCTAATAGAGTTCATACTGGATCAGTTTCTGGCAAAACGGATATATCAAAACAAACAACTGGAAAAATAGAAAAAGATGGACATAACGCTAATGCATTGAGTTTAAAAAATATTGATAACATATATATAGAAATTGAATGGACTGATCAAGAAACGAAAGGGAATAAACGAGAAAGAATTGATTTATATAATAAATCAAAAGACAAGAATAGATTAATCAACTGAAACTATTTAGCAATTTCAATGATTATGTATTCTAATAATATATGAAAAAGGATGCTTGCACATCTGTGATAGCAAGCACCCTTAATATTAGTATGGCTTCCATTTAACTGTAGAGGCTTTGTTAAAGCGTTTCTCAACCTCAGGCCAATTCACGATATGCCACCAGTTTTCTATATAATCTTTTCGTTTGTTTTGATATTTTAAATAATAGGCATGTTCCCAGACATCAAGCACGAGCAATGGTAAGATATCCCATTGTGAAAGGTTTTGGTGTTTTTCTGCTTGCAAGATTTCCAATCGTCTAGCACGTGGTGACCACACTAAAATTGCCCATCCACTTCCTTCAACAGCATTAGCGGCTTCCGTAAATTGAGCTTTAAACTGGTTAAAGCTACCAAATGACTTTTCAATAGCGTTCATCAATTCTCCAGTTGGTTCTCCGCCTCCATGGGGATTCATAATCTCCCAAAAGATGGTATGCAAATAATGTCCAGCGCCATTAAAAGCAGCTTCTCTTTCCCAATGTTTGATTAAATCAAATGAATCGGATGAACGCATCTTTTGCATTTCTTTTTCGGCTTTATTTAAACCATCCACATAGCTTTTATGATGAATATCATGATGTAAACGCATCGTTTCTTCATCAATGTATGGTTCTAAAGCGTCATAAGCATAAGGAAGTGGCAGTAATCTATGTCCGCCAATCGGAACGATACGCGTATTTTCTTCTAGACGTTGATGATCTTCTATACTCTCCTTATCCCCAACCATATGTGATTGTAGTTGTTCGTATAGTTCATTCGCTCTGTCATATAGATCGAGGTCATGTAAATGAATACTATGTGATAATTTTTCCTGGAATTGAACCAATTGCACTTTCCAATGCGTTAATTGATTCTGAATATGTTCACTTTTCACATGTGTCATGAAGTCTTCATAAGATTGGCGCATATCCTCACACCACTTTTTAAGAGAATCAATGTATGCTGACAAAATGAAACCCCCTACATAAAATTATATCTCGAATTGAGCATCTCTATATTGTATAAATGATGGATAAAAATGTGCTTGTGTACAAATTAAATGAAATATAGGCTAAAACTCCTACTAAATCATCCGATATAAATAATAAGTCATATACAAGTATATGAAATAGTCCTGTGTCATGATAGATGGAAAGGAGTAATCGTATGAAAATAAAAAGTATCTCAACGAAAGTATCGTTGGTTTTGCTCATTGTTATTGTTGTCGTGCTTGCCACGACAGGTATATTGGTTAATGTTTTCACAAAAAGTATTGTAACGGATAATATCGAGAAAGAGGTTCAATTGGAAAGTGAAGCAGTTTCGAGCCAGGTCAATCACTTTTTTGAAACAAAAGGACAACTCGTTGATCAAGTATTAAGTAATCAAACGGTATTACATTTTTTAAATTCTGCAAAAGGTCGGGAGGATGTATTACAAAATAAATATTATAAAGATATGAACGCATCTCTTGAAGCTGTAAAAGGCATGGATGAAGATATTGCCATGGTTTGGGTTGCGAGTGAGAAGGGAAATTTTTTAACCGGTACAGGTGATGTGTTATCTGATAAAGATTTTGACCTACAAGAACGTCCTTGGTATAAAGCAGTTCATGAAGCGGACGGATTATATTTTACTGAGCCATATAATGATGAAGTTTTCGGTAAGGTCATTATGAGTGTTATGAAAACGGTAGAAGTAAATGATGAAGTTGTGGGAATCGTTGCAGCTGATATCTTCTTAGATTCTATTCCAAGCATTATGGAGCAATATAAAATTGGAAAAACAGGATACACAATTTTATTAGATTCGAAAGGGAATGTCATTTATCATCCAAATGAAGATCTTGTGATGAATGAACCTTTCACGAAACAAAAAGGTGATCTTGGAAAAATTGCTCAAAAAATGATAGATGGAAAACAAGGTTTAGAAACAGCACAAATTGCTAAGGATCCGTATTATGTAGGATATGAACCAGTAAGTGCAGCGGATTGGTCAGTTGCTACAACTGTAAAACAGGACGAAGTATTTAAGCCGTTAAACAGTATGACGTACAAATTAATTATTTTCTTTACGATTGCAGGTGTGCTACTTGTAGCGATTACGTATTTCTTATTGAAACATATGCTTAAAAATATTCAGCCGATGTCTGAAATGATTAAACAAATCGCAACAGGCGATTTAACTCAAGATTTGAACATTGATTCTCATGATGAACTTGGTCAAGTATCGAATGACTTAAATGATATGTTAAAACATTTACGCGAATTTATTGGAGTGGTTCAAGAGAATTCAGAGCAAGTAGCTGCTTCATCACAACAACTAAATGTCAGTACGGATCAAACTGCCGAGGCAGCACAGGTTGTTGCGGGTACAGTTGATACTGTTACACAAAGTACATTGCAACAAATTGAGAAAACGAAAGAAGCAAGTGATACGGTTAGTACGATGTCTGATACCTTTAAATCTGTGGCACTTGAGTCTGATAATGTGGCGACTCATGCGGTACATGCAGTAGAAAAAGCTGAGAATGGTAGTGAAGCTGTGACCTCAGCAAAATCACAAATGGAAATTATCAATGAAACGGTTCACGCAACAGCTTCAATCATTTCTAAGCTGGGTGAACGTTCGAGTGAAATCGGACAGATTGTCGATACAATCTCAGGCATTTCCTCACAAACGAATTTATTAGCTTTAAATGCTTCCATTGAAGCGTCTCGAGCAGGTGAAAGTGGTAAGAGCTTCGCCGTGGTGGCTAATGAGGTACGTAAGCTAGCGGAACAATCTAACGAAGCGGCTGAACAAATTGCTAATTTAATTACAGAGATTCAAATGGATACAGAAAAAGCCGTTCATTCTATCCAAGCAGGAACAGAGGAAGTTGAAAAAGGTTCTGAAGTTGTTCAAACAGCTGGAACAACATTTACGGAGATTACGGGAATTGTTGAAGAGGTTTCTGAACAAATCAATCATATTTCTACTTCAATTCAAGAATTATCTGTTGGAACTGAACATATTGTCACAATTATTGATGATGTAGATGGGTTAGCACATGCTGCACAGGAAGAATTTGAAAATGTAGCTGCAGCGACAGAGGAGCAAACTGCAACACTAGAAGAGATTGCGTCTGCTAGCCGTTCATCTTCAGAGCGGGCACTTGAATTACAAGATGAGATATCTAAATTCAATATTTAATCTATGTAAAAACGCATGAAATCTAATTTTGATTTCATGCGTTTTTTTAATTAGGCAATCAATTCATCTTGGGTTGCATTTTTATCATCATACGTTTCTTTATCTAAGTTTTTCATAATACGTGACGTAATGGTACCAGAAAGGACACTATCATTTACGTTCAATGCGGTACGGCCCATATCAATTAAAGGTTCTACTGAAATGAGTAGTCCGGCTAAAGCCACTGGTAGGTTCATTGATGATAGTACGATTAATGCAGCGAATGTCGCCCCACCGCCAACACCAGCTATACCAAATGAGCTTACCCCAATGATCAACACAAGTTGGATAATGAATCCAGGTGTTAATGGATCAATTCCGACAGTCGGTGCAATCATAACCGCTAGCATTGCTGGATAAATCGCAGCACAACCATTTTGCCCGATTGTCGCACCAAATGATGCGGACATATTGGCGATCCCTTCGTTTACGCCAAGCGCATTTTTCTGTGTCTCAATATTAAATGGAATCGAGCCTGCACTTGAACGAGATGTGAAGGCAAATGTTAATAAGGACATCACTTTTTTCAGATAAGTGATCGGATTTAGTCCGAACACAGCAAGAATGATTAAATGAATGACAAACATTGTGAACAGTGCTGCGTATGACGCAAGCACAAATTTACCAAGTTCGACGACACCTGCAACACTTGTGCTCGCAACCATATTGGCGATTAAAGCTAGAATACCATATGGTGTGAGTCTAAGGATTAAGGTAACGATTCGCATGACTACAGCATAAATCGTATTCACGAGATTGGTGAAATTCTGTGCCTGCTCCGGATTTTTACGGCGCAAGCCTAGAACAGCAATTCCGACAATCATTGAAAAGATGACGACAGCAATAACTGAAGTTGGTCTTTCGCCTGTCATATCTAAGAAAATATTAGAAGGAATGAAGTCTAATATTTTCTGTGGTGTTGTTGTATCTTCTATTTCATCAAATGTTGTTTCAAGTTCTGCACCGCGATCATTTTCAACTTGACCAGATTCAATTTCACTTGCATCTAAGTTGAATAAAGCTGCTGAACTGATACCAACAATTGCGGCAATCATTGCCGTAACAACTAATGTTCCGATAATCCAGCTCGCCATTTTACCGAGTTGTTTGGAATCTTTTAAGTTAATGATAGATTGAATAATGGAAACCATCACAAGTGGTACAACAATCATCATCAGTAAGCGCACATAGCCACGTCCGACAATGTTATACCAATCAGAAGTTCCGCTAAGTACTTTTGAATCTACGCCA
>DVIO01000069.1 GCA_018711205.1 Candidatus Avamphibacillus intestinigallinarum
CGACTTGAAATGATGTGACCATCACGCGTCACCGCTTCGTCGACCCAAGTTGCACCAGCATTCGTCATATCGTCTTTAATGCCCGGTGTACTTGTCACCGTTTTACCTTGTAAAATATCAGCCGAGATGAGTACCCAACCCGCATGACAAATTTGTCCAATCGGTTTCTGATCTTGATCCATCTCTTTGACGAGTTGTAATACCTCTGGATAGCGTCTTAATTTATCCGGTGCCCAACCACCCGGCACGAGAATCGCATCATAATCACGTGACTGTACATCACCAAACGCATATTCCGCTTCAGCTGGCACACCGTATTTTCCGATATATTTATGCCCTTTTTCTTTTCCGACTAAATCGACTTGGGCTCCTTCTTCACGTAAACGGAGCACAGGATACCACAGTTCCAAGTCTTCAAAATCTTCATCTACAAGTGCAATGATTTTTTTATCTTGTAAACGCAATGAGCATCCCTCCATCCACATCTAGTGTAACAAACAACACCTCATATTTGAAAAAAAGCAATGCTTATTCTAATATCACGTGCCACAATACGTTACAAAAGGTTCCGTCGTTTTTGGAAATGTCGTATACGGTTTTTGTTCTTCGGCATGCGCATACGGATCACTTAACACACGTAATAAGTGCGTCAGTGGTTGATAATTGCCACCATCTACTGCAGCATTTAGCACTTCTTCCACTCGATGGTTACGTGGAATAATCGCTGGATTATGCTGTTTCATCATGTTCTGTACACTCGTCCAATCTGCTTGCTGTTTTTCTAAACGTTTATGCCAGCGTTCTTTCCACGCGGCAAATTTACGATTACCGAGTAGCGCCATTTCGTCCACTTCAGCAAAGGTAAGCGAACGGAATGTATTCGTATAATCTGCTTGAGACTCTTCCATAATCGCCAATAAGTCTTGAACGAGTGCTGCATCTTCTGTTTCCTCATTACATAGGCCGATTTTTTTGCGCATACCACTAAGCCAAGCTTCGTGATAGATTGTATTGTATTCAGAAATAGCCGATTGCGCGATTTCTAAAGCTTCCTTTTCATCATCTGCTAGTAGTGGCAAGATGGATTCCGCTAGTCGCGCGACGTTCCACGCACCGATATAAGGCTGGTTCCCATACGCATAACGGCCTTGGCGATCAATTGAGCTGAACACCGTCTTCGGATCATACGTATCCATGAAAGCACATGGTCCATAGTCAATCGTTTCTCCCGCAATCGAGACGTTATCCGTATTCATTACACCATGAATAAAGCCGACCAATTGCCACTGGGCAACTAGCCTCGCCTGACGCTTAATCACTGCTTTTAGAAAATCTACATATGGCGTATCACGATCAAGAAGTTCTGGGTCATGACGCTTGATTGCATAATCTGCAAGTTGTTTAACATCCGAGACGGTGCCCCAATTGGCTGCATATTGGAATGTCCCTACACGAAGATGACTTTTGGCAACACGAGTTAAAATCGCTCCTGGGAAATCAATCCCACGAAAAATATCCTCACCTGTTGTCACAACGGCTAAGCCACGTGTTGTTGGAATCCCGAGTGCATGCATCGCCTCGCTTATAATATATTCACGCAACATCGGGCCAAGTGCCGCTCGTCCGTCACCACCTCGAGAATACGGTGTTCTCCCTGAACCTTTTAGTTGAATATCTAACCGGTCTCCATTAGGTGTCATCTGTTCACCTAGCAGAATCGCCCGACCATCCCCAAGCTTTGTGAAATTGGCAAATTGATGACCAGCATACGCTTGAGCAATTGGATACGCCCCTTCTGGCAGCGCATTCCCAGCAAATACATCCACACCAGCATCACTTTTTAATCCTTCAACATCTAACCCTAGCTCACGAGCAAGCGACGTATTCAAACGAATCAATGCCGCATCCTTCACCGGAGTTGGATCGGTCTTCGCGAAAAACAACTCAGGTAGTTGCGCATAGCTATGCTCTAATTGCCAACCTGTTTTCATTTGCTCCTTCATAAGCGCTCCCTTTCTTTATCGTAGAATCTATCATCAAACCGTTTTTATAGGACTCATTTCATTTAATATGTCTCTTTAGTATAAACGTTTCCCCTTGTTTTATAAAAGATTCCGATTGCGCATTTGCTTAGTAAACTGTTATGTAAAACAAACCTCACTCCCGTGGCGTTTCTCTTTTCCCGCCGAGCAAGAACCAAGAGACGCCAATGAGAACGAGTACGCCACCAACAATTTGTAACATGTCCAACTGTTCACCAAGTAAGATCACGGCCAAGATGGAAGCACCTACAGGTTCACCGAGTACACTCATCGAGATGGCTGTCGTATTGATATACGATAATAAAAAGTTGAAAATGACGTGCGCTATCGTTGGGAAAATCGCAAGCAGCACGAAGATGCCCCATTCCCGCATCTCATAGCCGACCATCGGGACAGCCATGACAAGGTTATAGATCATAAGTGCGACGCCTGCGATGAAAAATACGAGAAAGCTATACAACCAATGTGACATACGCTTCACTTGATTTTGGCCAATTAATAAATAACCTACGACGGCAATCACACTTAAAAATGAAAGCACATCTCCTAAAAAGGCCATTTGATCCTCATGTCCAAAGTCGCCCCAGCCGACGAGGGCAACTCCAAATATTGCAATTAAAATAATCAATACAACACGTGCCTCAACACGTTCTTTATAAAATAAAAAGCCACCAACGAGCGCAACAATAGGTTGTAACGCAAGAATAATCGTCGAACTGGCAACTGTTGTATATTGTAAAGATGCAAACCATAATGCAAAATGCAGAGCTAAACAAACGCCTGAGCACACTAAAACTGTCCAAGCTTTTGACTGAAGTCGTTGCAGCTCACTACGCCTTTTCCAAACCATCGGTAGCAGCAAGACACTTGCGAAATACATCCTATACATACTCATCACTGTTGGTGGTGCATCCGACCATTTCACAAAAATAGCCGAAAACGATATCGCAATAATCGAAATGGCTAACAGCAAGCCAATTTGTTTTTGTTTCATCTGTACACATCCTGTTTTCTTGTTGTCCTCTTTTCAACTGTCAAAGAATCCCTAGTATACAACAGAAGGTCTGGCCATTTCTATTAGAAGCGTTGCATATGGGTATCTTGAAAAGCACTCGGATATTTCAACCCGAACCCGCACATCCGGTCCATGCCAATATGCGCAACCCAAATAACTCCTAGCATCATCATAACGGGCAGCTCACTTACATAACCAATTCCTAAAACGATAAGCGCCAATACATACGTATGCACAATGTTGTAAACGACTGCTCCAACTCGTTTATTCACCACATATCCAAGTGCAGATACATCTGGTACAAATAATAACAAAATAAATAACCACCAACTGAATTCCATCATTTGATACATAAATAAGCTACAAACTAGCACGATAAAACCTTCTGCATGTAATAATAACTTGGGCATTAGCCTAATCCTCTCTTGTGCTTAGCCATTCCAGAATCCTACGGTTGAAAGTAAAATACTAAGGGAATAGCCAACCAACAATGCATTGTATTTTGAAATCTTAACCATACTATAACACGCTACAGGAGGCAGCTATGAAAACGCTCTTTCGTAAATGGAATGACATTAGTTTAGTCAAACGTATCATCGTCGGTCTAGTCCTCGGGATTGTGCTAGCCTTAACGATTCCTGATTTTGCACAACCCGTTGCTTTACTCGGGACATTATTCGTTGAAGCATTGAAAGCCATCGCACCTATACTCGTACTCTTACTCGTCATGTCAGCAATCGCACAACATACATCCGGGCAAAAAACGAACATGAAATCGATTATTGCCTTTTATATGATTGGGACATTTTTAGCTGGGTTTATCGCTGTGCTGGCAAGTTTCATATTTCCAATTTCTATTGAATTCTCCACAAGCAGTGAGGATTTAACCGCACCTGGTGGGGTGGCAGAAGTTCTTAAATCTGTTCTAATGAATATTGTCGCGAATCCAATCACCGCCATAGCTGAAGCAAACTATATCGGTATTCTCGCTTGGGCTATCGTCCTCGGTTTTGCTTTAAAAGCCGCTTCAGACACAGCAAAAACGGTCATCGCTAGTTTCTCAGATGCCGTTACAGTTATCGTTGGTTGGGTCATTCAGTTAGCACCATTCGGGATTATGGGCCTTGTATTTGAATCCATCACATCGACTGGTCTAGCTGGTCTTAAGAGCTACGGAAGCCTGCTCATGCTTTTAATTGGTTGTATGCTTTTTGTTGCATTCGTCTTGAACCCAATTATTGTGTTCATTGCCATTCGCCAAAATCCGTATCCACTTGTATTCAAAGTACTTAAGGAAAGTGCGATTACTGGATTTTTCACAAGAAGTTCAGCGGCGAATATTCCAGTGAACATGAGTCTATGTCGCAAGCTCGGTTTGGAAAAGGAAACCTATTCTATTTCGATTCCACTTGGTGCGACCATCAATATGGGCGGAGCCGCTGTGACGATTTCTGTTTTAACTTTAGCCGCTGCTCATACGCTCGGCATTTCGGTTGACTTCCCAACAGCTCTATTACTCTCGATACTCGCTGCTGTTTGTGCAGCTGGGACATCTGGTGTAGCAGGTGGATCGTTACTCCTCATCCCATTAGCCGCAAGCTTATTCGGGATTTCAAACGACGTAGCGATGACAGTCGTTGGGATTGGCTTCATTGTTGGGGTATTACAAGATTCATTTGAAACAGCCTTGAACTCATCAACCGACGTCCTATTTACCGCAACAGCTGAATTTCGCAAGCATCGTTTAGAAGGCAACCCTGTTGATGTGAAAGAAAGAATTACCCAAGCTTCCGATGCTTAAAAAAAAGAGCCATGATACAGATCTTCATTCATCTGTGTCATGGCTACTTTTAGCTTTTTCATATTAGGTTCGGTCCCAAAAACGACGTTTCGCGATCGCTTGGACGAATGCCTTACCAAAGTCTGCAACCTTCCCTTGAAAAACGACTCCGGCAAGATTATTCGCTTTTGTAACTGGAATATCAGCTTCACCCGTTTGTGCCACACCAATCGGTTTATAATGACGATACATTTCATGAACAAAATGCGATAAATTCGCATGGAATTGACGATTCTCCCCAGGTACTTTCCCACCTACGACGTATAAAGCATCGTACAGTACCGGATACGTTGACGTGAAAATTTTATCAACTCGAAGCCGCTCACCATTAGCCCCTTTTACAGTGCCGAGCTTATCACTGATCACATCAAACCAGACACCATATTTCTCTAAAGTTCTTAATGTCGCTTCAACTTCTTGTTCGTGGAAACCGTCTCCAATGACTACCGCAACTTTCTGCGTTTTCGGACTATAAATCGTGTTTGCTTCACTTAATACAGGCGAACGCTTCGATACAGGCACATTTTCAATATTCGGACGATCAACACCAACATGGTCCGCAATCATTTGCGCCATTTTCGTATCAACATGCGCAAACATATTGACAACCTGTTGCCGCACAGATTGACTTTTCACATAGCCAAGATGGAAATTAAACGTTTCTACAATATGCTGTTTTTCAACGAACGACATACTGTTCCAAAACATACGTGGTTGTGAAAAATGATCATCAAAATTGGCGCTTGGCTTTTCTCTTGTTTTCCGTCCACTTACTTTCCCTAAGTAATGTTCATAGCCGCCCTCTTCTGGCGGTGTTTCTTCAGGTGTATTGCCAGCTAATGAGTTCTCATGATAATTGACAGAATCCACATCAATCCGGTGTCTAACATAGCTTTCTCGTTGGTTAAAATTCATCTCTGTAATGGGCTGATTCACCGGGATGTGATTAATATTCCCCGTACCGAGACGATGATAATCCGTATCCCTATAGGCAAACGAACGCCCTTGCAAAACCGGATCATCTGTAAAATCTATGCCTGGCACAATAGTCGCTGGATCAAATGACACTTGTTCTTCCTCTGCAAAGTGATTATCAACGAGACGATTCAACGTCAGCTTTCCAACGATTTCAACAGGTACCTCTTCCTCCGGCCAAAGCTTCGTATCATCTAAAAGGTCGAAATCATATTTAAACTCATCTTTTTCAGGAATGAGCTGAATACCGAGCTCGTATTCTGGATACGCTCCTCGTTCAATGGCTTCATGTAAATCACGGCGATGATAGTCAGGATCCACGCCACCAATCACATTTGCCTCATCAAGTAATAATGAATGTACACCGAGCACGGGTTTCCATATATAACGTACAAATGTAGACTGACCTGCCTCATTGATAAATCTAAACGTATTGACTGGATAGCCTTCCATCATACGCCAACTTCGCGGTCTCCCACGATTAGACATCAGCCACATAATGAAGTGAGCAATCTCTTGATTATTCGCTATATAATCCCAAGAATTATCATGGGCAACCGTAGCCTGTGGCACGTCTGTACGTGGATTTGGTTTCACCGCATGAACCAAGTCAGCGAATTTCATCGCGTCTTGTACAGCAAAAACAGCAAATGATAATGCAAGTAAATCATAATTTCCCTCTTCTGTATAAAACTTCGTCGCAAATCCGCGAATATCAATCGCTGTATCTTTTGAACCTTTACTCCCGATGAAATTGGAAAAACGCACAAATACAGGCGTTTTCTGTCCCGCCTTTTGAAGAAAATGAGCCTTTGTCACATCTTTAAGCGAACGATATAATTCAAACTCACCATATGCTCCGTCACCCCTGGCATGAACCACTTTCTCAGGAATGCGCTCACGATTGAAGTGGGATTGTTTTTTATAGAAATGAAAATCTTGAAATAACGTTGGCCCTCTCCGACCCGCTCGTAAAGACCAACGATCATTTGAAATTTTTAAACCAGCGTCACTCGTCATCGGCTTGCCTTTTCCAGTATTTTGTCTACGATAAAACGCGAGTTGCTCATCTTTTTTGTCTGTTGGTCTATGTTCATTGCCTGATTGATTAGAAGAGTGGCGTTGCTCCTCTGATTGATGTTCATCCCTTTTGTCATGCTGTTCAAACGATTTACCATGATGATTCTCTTTATCCACTCAATCACCTTTCCCATTCATAGATTTTCTTACCAATCTCATCCTATGAATGACACGAGGCATTTATTCAACAACATAGGACGGTTTCCCGTTGCAAGCTAAACAAGAATGGATGATTGTTGAACGACCGTACGCATTCCCAAATCAAGCATGAAAAAAACCAGACAATACAACATCACTTGTCTGGTTTTTCTACTTATTTTACGACTGTAGGCGTGTATCAATTTGCTGACGCCATTTTGCTGGCAAACGTTTATATAAAGCACCTTGATATTTTAAATCGAGGAAACCTGCTATTGCCACTACGACTGCCATCACACCTATAAGGAGCTGCTTTCCACCCATTCACATATACCTCCTTAGTCTGTTGTTGTATTGATTTTTGCCACGGGGATCAATTTAAACCCTTCCACCATCGTATCTTCATCCACTTCAATCATGAGACAGCGTCTGCCGTTATATTCTACTTGATTTACATATTTTAAATCTTGTGGACTGATGCTAATGTTAGCGACTTTCGTATTGATTTTAATCGACTTCGATGTATAATTCGGAATGATGTTTTGTGCTTTTAACTCATAATGCTCATCATCCACAACGGATTGAAAAGCTTCTTCCACCGTATCACGATCCACATTTTCGACA
Organism: Candidatus Avamphibacillus intestinigallinarum; assembly: GCA_018711205.1. GTDB lineage: Bacteria > Bacillota > Bacilli > Bacillales > Amphibacillaceae > Avamphibacillus > Avamphibacillus intestinigallinarum. Next base: position 7,715 of record DVIO01000069.1, read on the forward strand.
CCACTTACTCTAAGCACATGCTCAACTGCCTTTGAATCCAATGTCGCAGATTCGGCCATATCCTCTTCCTTTTCCTCATCAACCATCCGATTAATCTCTTCATATACATTGGCTAACGTATGCGTATTGACTTCATGACCAACCACTTCATTAACGATTTCTTCAAATACTGTTTTATCCTCGGCTGCCGTCACAATATCTCCACCATTCAGAACCGTCTCAATGAATGCCATATCTGGCTGATTCGGCTTAGCCGCTTGGTATAAAATATGATTCACATCACGAGCCCCGTCGCTAAAGCAAGGGAATAGAAATCCGCCAATTGGTTTATTCAAATTAATGATTGGATCCACTGTCAGATTCGATTTAAATGAACGTTCCAAGAAATCAAAGACGAGTGACTGCTTTGGCTGTTCCGTTGGATTCATGCTACATAAAGTAAACGTATTGGTATATACTTCATCTCGCATGTCGATTTCTGTTTCGTCACTATGACGCTTCGTCGGCTTGAAATACTCACCGCGAATAAATGTCACAACCAGGTCGTGCTCATACTGCGTGTCCTGCACCATTTTCTCGGCGATATGTAGCATGTTTTCTTTCCATTCTTCTAAGTCTGTCGTTTCTAGTCCTTCATACAACAATTGCTGTGTATGATCAGGATCCTCTTCACTAGGACGCTCGAACTTCACTTCGAATATTTTCTGATCAATTTTCCCCGTTAAGACCTTCTTGAAATTCGCCATAAACATCTCTTGTTGCTCGCGTTCTAGCATCTCAAAGGGTTGAATCTCCTCATAATAGACGTCACGACTCTCCTGGCGAATATACACATTATAAATATTTGAAATCGTTAGCAAATCATTATCTAATTTAAATTGCCGGCGCATGGCCGCAATGTTTTTTTTATTCATCATCTTCCGCTCCTTCAATCCATACTACATCGCACAAAACCCGATATACGTTTCTTTACACAAGCACTCCCCATTATAACAGGAAATCCATTTCAAGACCCGTTATATAAAACGAAAGAACTCTCTGGCCACAAATCCAGAGAGTTCATGTTCGAGCAGATTATAATGCTTTTCTTTGATAAATAAACGTTGTGAAACCCCAAGATACAACATAGAAGGCAATCGTCACAACCGTTACAAGTGTATATATCGCTACAGTTGATAAACTATGAATAAATTCTGTAATTGTCGTTAAATGCTTTCCAAAGAAAAACCACAATTTCGGCCCAATACCGACCATTATAATACCACCAAATAAAACAACGATTGAAACATATCCTTGTTTAAGTATATAAAATAACGGAAACGTCATCGAAGCAAAGATTAAAAACAAGCTAATGCCAATTGCGATATCCGTAAACGTAAACGATTGTCCAAAAAACACTAATATCACACAGGCAAGTGCAATAGATACAATCATATAAAAAATCGCCCCGATATAGCGAGATGCAATGATTTCCTTACGCGTATAGGGTAAAGAATTCAGCAGCATTCCCGTCTCTGCCATTTCATCATAAGCATAGGCATTATACGGGACAAACACACTCGCCGCTAAGAAGATTAAAATCGGATGAGCATCAGCAAATACAAAAACTAAAATAAACGGAATAAAGGTCAAATTAAGTTTTTTCGTCAAAATCACATCTCGCCTAATAAGGTTAAGCATGCTGCAAACCCCCTTTTGAGTAATACATAATATCCTCTAACGATGCACGTTCAATCACTACATTGTCACCAAAAATCTCCTCTACAGCCTGTACATCATTTGTTAACGCCTCAAATCCAGTCGGTGCTCGGTGAATACGTATAAACGCTTCTTCTGTATCTCGATCAAGCAGCTCTGTTCTTCCTTTTACAAGTGCATACTGCTCAGCAATGCTTTCAATGGTCTGATTAAATATTAATGCTCCATCATCAACTAAAGCGATATAAT
>DVIO01000070.1 GCA_018711205.1 Candidatus Avamphibacillus intestinigallinarum
GGATTTTGAAATACCCTGAATTTCTCTGAAATCAAGGCTCGAGCTCGCTTCAAAAAGAATCAGCGCGACCGCGAGAGAAATAAGCGGACTGTATAAATCGCCGAGCGCATCATCTGGATTGACAACACCGAGAACAGGCCCAATCAAGAGCCCGACAACGGACATAATCACGATTGAGGGCCACTGGATTCTCCAGGCAAACCACTGCGAAAAAATGCCTAATGCTAGAATCGACACAATCAAAATAAGCTCCGCATTTTCCATATGCACACCTCTATTCTTCAAACAGTATTAACTGTTTTGTTAGTTGCGAGACGAACAATTTAATCTTTTATTTCCTTGATTATGATAAAGATAAACCACATAAATGTGATTGTACGATAAATGTATTTTGGAAGTGGCAAAAAAGTGTCAATCTCTATTTTAGAAAACGAGAGGATATAAGATGGGGATTGTTTATAGAGTGTTTCGAATCTAGTTATATATTTGTTGTGATTCAACAGTGTATGAATGCTCTGATGATTTTATACGAACATACATTCCTGTATTTGTGCCATTATTAAATAAAGAGTGTTATAATCATACATAATTAGAGTACAAATGAATGCAAGGAAGTGAGTCATTTTGCTAAATGAAACAGACATGCTAATGTATCAAACTGAGGATGGCGAGACAAAAATCGATGTTCGACTAGAAGATGAAACGATATGGATGACGCAAAAAGCAATAGCAGAATTGTATCAAAAATGAACATATTAAAAACATATATAAAGAAGAATTAAAAGAATCCTGAACTATCCGGAATAACCGGATAGTTCAAATAACCATATGTATAGGGGAGAGAAGGAATTTTTTTAAAAAATAAATTAGATTTTTATAATCTGAAGATTTAAATAACCCTCGACTTATGAGATGATGGGGCAAAATAGATGGAAAGAAGGGATAGGAATGGATGTTAAATTTCCAATCGGTCAATTAGATGTTCCAAACAACGTAACGTTGGAGCATGTCCAAACATGGTTACAGGAAATCGAGACATATACGACTCGCTTAAGAAAAACGGTCGACCATTTGAATGAAGAAGAATTAAAGAAAACGTATCGTGATGGCAGCTGGAACGTTCGTCAATTGGTTCATCATATTGCAGATTCGCAGCTGAATATGTATCAACGTCTGAAGCTTGCCTTAACGGATGACAATCCAACTGTACCTCCATTTGATCAAGATGCTTGGGCTGTGCAACCAGATACAACATTACCTGTTGAAAGCTCGATTAAGATGTTAGAAGGCATTAATGAACGCATTGTTGCTTTAGGAAACGAGCTAAAGGAAGCGGATTTGAAACGAACATTTACCCTCCGAGACAGCGGAGAAATTGCTGTTTCTACAAAAGTTTCGAAACTCTCTTGGCATGAAGAACATCATTTAGCCCACATCGAGATTGCGTTGGGAGAAAGAAAGGTTTAAATGGCACATCAAATTTGTCCAGAATGTAAGAGTGAGGATGCAAAGAAAGGAGCACTTGCATCCTCTTTTGTCCCCGTTCAAATGTTTCCCGAACACTATAGAGGAGCAGCCTCACCTATATCAGCAAAATATTGTAATGATTGTGGATATATATTGTCTTTTTATGTAGATCATCCTAAAGATGTGAAGTAGTGAATGGATTTTTAGTGAGTGGATGGGTGAATTAGAAAAAGGGAGGCGACTACATGATAAAGTCAGTAAAAGGGTTATTTATCTTATCAGTCATTACCGCGATTTTGTTCATTACAAATACCTTTTCCTATATTGAATTCACTGGTAAAACAGAATTTCAGTTTCCTCGTATCGTCATGTACTTTGCTTCATTTTTAGCTGTATATAATGCTGGGATTTTGACACAGAAATATATTCAAACCAGAAGTGAAAAATAAATAGTTCATGTAATAAAGGAATAAAAGGGAACGGTGTATTTTATATGGAATGGATGCGTATTTTACTACCGCTTATAATCGTGAGTGGCATTGCGTTATTTGTGGTTAACAGGTTAAAAGTTAAATATGACAAAGGTACCTTAGGTAAAAAGAAAACAAAATACGCTCAAGATGTATTAGACAGTTTACTGCCGATAGGGATGGTCTTTGGTTGTGCAATCGGTGTCATTTTAAGCATGGTGTTTTCAATGCATTTATTATCTACACTTAGTTTAGGTGCTGGAATTGGGTTATTGCTTGGATATTTTGGTTATGAAATCTACAGTTGAATCTCGAAAAAGGATGTAACCCCATTTAATCATGACACTATTTTTAAAATCGTCTCGTAGTGGGGTGAAAGAATGAAGAAAGAGAAAAAATTTAGAATCTGGCTTAGTGTGATTTTAAATGTAGTCCTTGCTTTAGTTATTTTTTACTCGAGTTATGTTGTGGTACAAAATAGTCTATCGATGTCGTTATTCGGGTTATTTTTCATACTGTTTATTGGATTAATAGGAGACATTTTAGATCATCGAATCAAGACAAAACAGGATGGCATGTGGACTGAAACCATTATCATGCTGATACTTGTAAGTGGTGCAATATTTGTACTGGAGTTATTTGTATTCGATTTTCGATTAGGCTCAGTATTTGTTTATATGATACCTTATTCTCTCGTTACAATCATTCTCACGTATGTCCATTATCAATTAAAGTCAAATTAACGCTTTAAGGAATTTACTTTGCGTAAGCTTGTGCGAAAATGAATTTCGGGTGAAGTTTGGCTACATCATGATTGTTAAATAGATAGATTTCTTTCCTATTATCTTGGTACATTACGAAAGGGGGGGAGCGAGATGTTCATGCCGACGATTTTATCCGTCATATTAATCTTGGTTCTCATGGTTTCCGTATCCGTGTTTGTGAAGAGAAGAAAAAAGGCAGGCGTTACAGGAATCAAAAGTGCGTTAACTTCAATTTGTCTGTATCTCATGGCTATCATCAATTTATTTGCATACTGGTTTGATTTTTCAGGAGTCGTCACTTGGACCATCACGACTGTTTTAATCATTTTAGGTGTTTATTTCACAAAGTATCTCCCCGTTTCTAGAAGTAAAAGTTAAACAATGAATACTTGTGTTTGAATGATTTGTTTTTGATTATCGATTCACATCAAATGAACTTAACTGCAGAACTGTTTCTACGAGAGATCTTTTTTCATTGTATATAAAAACAGCCCTATCTTATGTTAAATAGGGCTAGGTGCTACAGAATATTTTCCCTTTAATCTATTCAGTCACATCAACAAAAATCCGATGATACAGGCTACGAATAGTCCGGCCATGACAGGGATGAAATTGCGCCTCACAAGTTCTACAGGTTTTACACCGGAAACACCTGAGTCTGCTGCGACTCCGAAAGCCCAAGCTGCTAAAGTACCTCCACCTACAAAGATGCCCGCAACCTGACCTAAAGATGCAAGAATCGCAACATTTAAACCTGAAGCATTGCCGACTGCTGCGGATAAAGCACCTGTTAATGGTAAACCAGAAAATCCTGAGCCGTCTAATCCTCCAAGCATACCAATGAAAGCAATCCCAAATGAGGTAATTAGAGGACTATCTCCTAAATGAGTCGCAATCATTTGCCCCCAATCAAATAAAAATCCAGGAGTATCTTCTCCTAATATTTCTGCAGCGTTCTCGGGATTTCCAAGAAAGAAAAACCCTGCAATGGGAATGACGGGAGCGAAGATTTTAACGGCAAAGTAAAAGCCTTCACGTAGATGTTCGATGATTTTCTCCAGACCTTTGCTACCTTCATGGCCAAATGTTGAAAGGATTAACAGGATGAGTGATGTCCCGCCCATAAAGGCTGTCGCATCTCCTCCCGAAATCACATGTTCCTGATCGGAAATGGCTCGATATATGAGGATGGACACAACCGCTAATAACATTGCAGGGACTAGAATCGCAAAAAGCTTCGCATATTTGCCTTGTTTCTGTTCAGCGTCTACGTCTTCATCTTGCCCATCTTTAACATCTGCTGTCTTTAAAATACCTTTTTTCATATCTCGACGGATGGTGAAAAACGCAATGGCAATAGCGATGCCACCAACAATAAAGGAAAATAAAGCGGTATATTTTAAAATCTCGCCGGTAGGAATGTTTGCTGAAGTCGCTGTTAATTTAGTTGCACCTTGGATGACTAAATCTCCAGATAATGCCATCCCATGACCGAACAAACTAATGGCTACAGCAGCTCCCATTGCAGGTAATCCCATTCGTATGGCGACTGGAATCAGTACAACGCCTACCAAAGCCGTCGTAGGAGTAGGCCAGAAGAAGGTCGCTGCAATATACGTCATGACGCCTAGCACAAAGAAAGCAGTGGTTGGATTGACCATCAACTTTTTAACAGGGGCAACCATCAGAGTGTCTGCTCCCTGAGCTTGTAATGATTTAAGCATTGCCACCATGAGAGAGATGATGAGCATAATATCAAAGAGCTCTATTCCGGCATTTAACAACGCTGCAAATAATGTCTGCAAACCGTTGATCAATTGGTCGACAATACCTTGCCCTTGCGCTGCCAATATTCCTAAAATAAAAATGCCTACCAAAGAAGGCACAACAACTTCTCTTCTAAATGCAATGAACAATAAAATGAGAATAATCACTGCTACATACACCCAGTGAGAAGCGGTTAACACGACATAGTCATTCATCCAATGACACCTCATTTATGAAATTTTACTGAAATCATAAGTTTTACAGGGCTTTATGAATTTGCGTTGGGATTAAAAGCCTTTTTATATGTTCCATCTTATGTATTTCATGAGATGTCGTGATTGTTTAGCCTTATTGGGTAGAAGTGATTTGTAGCAATTGATATCATATATCTGAAATTTATTCAGATACCTCAGCCTGTGAAAATATAAACAGAATGCATTATGTCAGGTTGATTAGTGGACATATTGAATACTAGGGAAGGAAGCTATTCAATGACGCGTTTTTGTTTGGATGAATAAAAGAATACAAGCAGTAAAAGCACCGCTTAGTATCGCCGCTCCATGAATATCATGGTATAAGAACAGAACCAACCCGCCGATTAGACCGCCTATACTGGATAAGAAGCCTAATAATTTTTCAGCATGCGCTTGTTTCATGATAAAGGCTGTAAGTATTGCAACAAGGGCAAAAAGTCCAATCGATATATAAACGTTTGCAAGGGTAAAACTGATTAAACCAACGATAATATAAAGACTTAATATGGAAACAAACGGCTTTGATAGGTGTGTTCTACTTAGCAACAAAACAAATAGGCCACCTAATAAACCACAGAGTCCAACTGATGCCCCTGCACCATATGGCTCCCACAGATAGCCTGCAATCTCGCCAGTAAATCCCCCGATGAAGTAAAGAAAGAGGAAATTCAGTTTTCCGTATAGTCGTTCTGTTTCAAATCCAATTATGGTGATACAAACGATATTGAACACATATTGTGTCCAGCCATCAGAATGCACTAGTAATGGGGTTATGAGTCTCCACCATTCACCTGATGCTAATTTTTCAGGGTTGCGGCGTAACAAATGTAATAGTTCAGGATAAAAGAATTGAGCAATGGTTACAAGTGACGTGATGAAAACAATTAGGATCGTGCATGAACAGATCAATGGGTGATTGCGGATCGCTTTATAAGCCATATATTTACTCCAGTACATCATATTTAAAATATTTTTCTTTGAATGCTTTAGTTTATTTTTTAAAGTAAAATGAGATATCCCATTCAGACAACGGAATGTATGATTCCAAAATAGAAAAACCTTTCCATTTTACGCTACAAAAATGTTCTTTTGATGTCAAAAGATTTCCATGCCTAACAACCTTTTTATGTGTGAGAAGAATATATAAAGTGTAAAAGCCATCTTATAAAAGGTGGCTTTTTTGTGTTAAGGTGAAGGAGGATATAAAATTATATAATGTTGAATATCTATGTTACTGAGAAAATAACGCGTGATAAATTATTTAAATATTCAATTATTTATTATATGAATGTGAGAGTTTGAAAATCATGAAGGAGTGAAAGGAAAAAGTGATGAAAAACTATTCTGCAGGGGCAGAGCAAACAACCGGATGGGTACTTGGTGGATTATCCCTTGCGTTAACTAGTAGTATTATCTTTTGGTATGTAGGAAATCCTACACAATTTATAGAGCATCGTTTAGGGATTAACTCTGAAGCGTTCAATAACCCAATTGCCTGGCTGCTAACTATTGTCATTGCAGTTGGATATATTATGTACACAGCAAAAGTAGTTCCTTTTGTAAATGAACACTTATTTACATTTACATGGCTCAAAGTAATTGGTATATGGGCTGCATTTGTATCAGGTATTGTAGAGGAAATCCTTTTTAGACAAGTATTGATGGATTGGCTAATGAGTTTACATTATTCAGTTGTTATACAAGTGTTGGTTTCGGGAGTTATTTTTGGTGTAGTACATGGAGCTTGGATTTTTCTCAGAGGAGAGTTTAAAATTGCTCTTCCAGTAATATTATCGACAACAGTTCTAGGTGGGTTGCTTGCTATTGTATATGTTATGTCTGATCGTAATATACTCGCGCCAATAGTATCACATATTATAATTAATCTATTTATTGAGCCTTGGCTTATTCTGTCTGCAGTTTCTGGTAGTTGGGATGATAAACATGAGGAGGATAAAATCATTACATAAATAAACTGTATTCCACTAACTGGTGTAATTTCTGATGAAGTAATTATTCCAAGGCTGAATGAAAAGTCATTTAATGATATATCTAAGGAGATTTCATTACTTAAAACACTATTATTTGATTGGATGATACAGTTTTTAGTGACGTATCCTAGATTACATGGGGAGGGGGAACTTTATTGGATTTTGTTATGAATAAGATTAGAGATAAATACATAATAGGCGTAATAGCTCTTGTATTATCAGCTTTTTTGACTGCGGCAAGTCAAGTGTATTATGGGAATAAAGTTCAGGCAGTTCACCCATTTCTTTTTACAGGGATTAGCTTTTTTATTACAACTTGTTATTTTCAATGGTTTTCCCGAAAGGAAAGCTTTTCTTATCGCTGGAATAAAGCTAGATTTTCTTTATTGAAATTGAACTTGTCATCAATGTTAGCATTTATGGGATTTTACTTTGCTCTGAAATATATTGAACCTGCAATTGTAAGTTCGTTGGAAATGGGTGTTGGTCCTTTATTTGTTGTTTTCATTGCCCTCTTGCAGCGACAACGAGTCAATATAGGTAATTCGATGATAGCGGTTGGTACATTGCTGACTACTATCCTTTTGATTTACGCTGTATTTATGGGTCAATCGGCTGTAAAAGTACATTGGGATATCTATTTGCTTCTTGGGGTTATTGCTAGTATTACGGCAGGTCTAGGTGCTGTTTTAAGTGCGATTTACTCTAAGGAACTCAGCCGTATGGGATGGACGAGTTCAATGATTTTATCAAAGAGATTTTACGGTATCATTTTATTATCATTTATTTTTACATACGATTTGATACTTGATTACCTTGCTGGGAACATCGGATGGATTTTACTTGTTACACTTTCAGGAGTGTTGATACCTATGTATCTCTTACAAAAAGGTATACAATACTGCGCAACGTTCGTAGTCATGATGTCGTTAAGTTTTATCCCGGTCATCACTTTCTTCTTACAAATGTTTGATCCGAGACTAGAGTGGTCAAATTTAACCTTAATAGGTGTAATACTTCTATGTTGTTTAGGCATTTTAAGTGTGTATATAGAAAGGAAATCATAGTTAGATAAGAGTAATTTCGAAGCTTTTAGTTTAGAGAACACGTCTGAAATTTTGATTAAAGCTAGGAGAGGAGGGTGGATGATGCATAAAAAGAATATAGTTGTCCTACTAACAATATGTTTAATGGCCGTATTTACAACAGCTTGTGCTGGTTCGTCTGATGAAAATGATCAAGACAAAGTTACTGATAAGGAAGGTAACTCCAATAATGAGTCAAGCGAGATTAGTGATGATAATGACGAGAATCAAAACATTGAGGAACATGACAATAGTGATTCTAGCAACAACGACCAAGAGGTGTCAGAGGAAAATACCAACCAATCTGAAAATACTCGCGACGATTCAGACGATCATAGTGAAAATGATATTTTATCTAAGTATTCCGCAGAGGAAATTGAATATGCA
>DVIO01000071.1 GCA_018711205.1 Candidatus Avamphibacillus intestinigallinarum
ATCTTCTCATTGTACTGATAGATTTTTTAACTGGACATTGAGTGCTCAAATTTCAAAATTAATGGACATTCAAGCCTCTTTCAGTTTTACTTCAGGACAAATGTGAATATTTCTTTAAGATCTCGGGCTCCGGAGTTCAATGAACACCCCTCATTGAACCGCAAGCAACAACATCTTCAGCAATAACAATACCAACCCAACACCCTCGCCCCACACTCAATCCAAGACAAATAAAAAAAGACCCCACAACTCGGGGTCTAAGAAAATTCATATATACTTAGTTTACTTTTTCAACATCGACTACGCGTTTGTAACCTGACTCGTCAATTAGGAATACTGCAATGATTGCGATAACTAGAAGGCCACCTGCAAGGTAGAAGCCCATGTCCAAGTTACCTGTTACATCTGTAATAAATCCTGTGATATATGGTGCTAGGATTGATGCTGACATTCCGATAAAGTTATAAATTCCGAATGAAGTTGCTAGTCCAACTTTTGGTGCGTTGTTTGCAACAACTGCGATTAGTACTGGGTTTGTACTTAATTTACCAACGATACCGTAAACAATTAGTGCTACATAGAGTACCCACATTTGTTCGAAGATAACGATTGAAATTGTAGATAAGAAAGCAAGTGGGACCATGAATAGTAGTACTGGTCTTTGCTTACCAATTTTATCTGAGATCCAACCGAAGAGTAACATACCTGGAATAGAAGCCCATGGTACAAGTGATGATACAAATGCAACACTCGTTCCTGAAATGCCTCTTGCAGTTTCAAGGTAATACGGTAACCATGTCAAGATTACGAAGAAACCATAGATTGAACAGAATATGATGATAAAGGCTAAGATTAGGTTTCTGTTTTTAAATAGTTCTGATACTTTTAATTTTTCTGCTGGTGCATTTTTATCAACTGTTTTTTCGTGACCCGGAGGATGTTCTTTAACAACGATCCACATGATAATACCAATAATGATTACGATAACACCCATAATCCAGAACGGTGTTCTCCAAGACATATCCATTTCTTGTACTGTAATACTTGAAATCCAATAACCAGCTGACATACCAAGTGCCATACCTGAGTTAATGATTGATGAACCAATCGTTAAGCGTTTTTGTGGAATTGCTTCAGATGATAGTCCGTACTGTGGTCCGTAGAAGACCCCTTGGAACATACCTGTCAAAAACCACATTGTTAGGAACATGTAGAAAGTGAACATTTGTCCTGATAGAATTGCTAAAATACCGAATCCTATAAAGGCAGGAATAATCATTTTCTTACGTCCGAACTTGTCTCCTAAAAATCCTGATGGAATTTGTGTCGCGGTATAACCTAGGAAGAATAGACTTGAAATTAATCCTAATTGTGCAGTTGTGATTGCGAACTCACTTTGGATGTTTGTCATAATCGGGTTTAAAATTGTACGTGTCGCATAAATTGCTACCCATCCAAGTGTAAAGACAATGACAATTTTAATCCAATAGTTGTTCGATTGCTGTTTGTTTTCCACTTTTTTCCCTCTTTTCTTTTCCTTTTATTCTCTTATCACTTATTATTATAAAGCTAAACTTATAACAAAACATTATCCATTATGTATAAATTTCCACACATTTTATGTTCATTTTATCACAAAAACGAAATTTATTGTTTGCTATCTAGTGAGAACGGTTATATTATATAGGAATAAAAATATAAAGGATGAGACGATTATGGCAAGTTTGAAAGTAAATAGAAGATTAATTATGACACCAGGACCCGTTGCAGTTGATCCACGTGTTTCACAGGCAATGAGCAACTCAATACTCGGCCAATTCGATCCGGATTTTACTGATCTAATGAATGAAACTATGGAATTGATTAGAAAGTCTTTTAAAACACAAAACAAATGGTCTTACCCAATTGATGGTACAAGCCGTGCCGGGATTGAGGCAGTAATTTCAAGTATAGTTTCAAAAGGTGATAAAGTACTCGTTCCTGTAATTGGACGCTTTGGTCATTTGTTGATTGAGCTAATTGAGCGTGCTGGCGGTGAAGTACATACAATCACAGCACCTATGGGACAAATTATTCCACAAGAAGATATCATTAAAGAAATGGATAAGGTACAACCGAAAGTACTTGCAATTATCCACGGTGAAACTTCATCAGGAAGAAGTCAACCGATTGATCAACTCGGTAAAGCTGCTAAAGAACGTGGTGCATTTACAGTTGTTGATGCAGTAGCAACATATATGGGTCAAGATATTCCTGTAGATGAATGGGAGTTAGATGCTGTCATTGGTGGTGCTCAAAAATGTTTGAGTGTCCCTTCAGGAATTACACCAATTACTTATAATGATCGTTTTAGTGAAGAAATTAATAAACGTAAACGCGTAGAAGAAGGAATCCGTACAACAGAAGATGGTACGAATGATTCTAACTTTATTACGAGTAACTACTTAGACTTAACTCAGTTAGAAGGTTATTGGAGTGAGCGTCGACTCAACCACCATACCGAAGCAACAGTAAATGTTTACGGCTTATATGAAGGCTTGAAATTAGCGATTGATGAAGGCGTTGAACAGCGTGCAAGACGTCATAGCTATCACCATCAAGCATTAAAAGAAGCCTTGACTGCAATGGGCTTGGATATCTTTGGTGATCAGGATTATGAAATGCAAATGGTAGTTTGTGTGGATATTCCAGAAGGTATGCAAGATGCAGAGTTTAGAGGAGAACTACTACAACGATTCGGTATTGAAATTGCAGGTACTTTCGGTGAGGTCGCTGGGAAAATCTGGCGTATCGGTACCATGGGTTATGTCGCTGAAAAACACAACATAATGAACTTCATTTCAACATTTGGTGTGTTTTTACAAGCAAAAGG
>DVIO01000072.1 GCA_018711205.1 Candidatus Avamphibacillus intestinigallinarum
TAAAACCAGTAACTGTGTCATAACAGCTTATCGCTCTGGTAAAGTTTTATTTCAGGGAGCCGATCCGGAATTGGAGATCGCTAAGTGGACGAATCTAAATGATAGCACTGAAGCAAACAAACAAACCATCAAACGAACGACTGAACAGCAAGTACCTAACCACTTCTTAACGGGGAATCATAGTGGATCAGATGAAGCTGGGACAGGTGATTATTTTGGTCCAATTACCGTAGCCTGTGCTTATATTAAACAGGAGCAAATTCCATTGCTCAAAGAAATTGGCATTCAAGATTCCAAAAAAATGACCGATCCAAAAATCAAGGCACTAGCTAAGCAAATTGCCCAACTCAATATACCGTATTCACTATTAATTTTGCATAACGAAAAATACAACCATTTACAGCAAAATGGCTGGACACAAGGAAAAATGAAAACAATGCTTCATCATCATACATATTTGAACCTAATGAAAAAAATTGATGCTACACAATCAAATGGGAATTTAATTGACCAATTTTGTAAACCCGAGATTTATAGGAAGCATTTAAGAACTGAAGGTGAAACATTGCCAGAAAAAACATATTTTATGACAAAGGCGGAAAGCTATTCTATTGCTGTTGCCACTAGTTCAATTATTGCCAGAACAGCATTTTTAACAGAAATGGATAAGTTAAGTGCCAAAATGGGTGTGGAATTACCGAAAGGGGCTTCGCAAAAGGTGGATAGGGTGATTGCAGAAATCATAAAACGTTATGGCAGAAATGATCTATTCAAATGTGCCAAAGTACACTTTGCCAATACACAGAAAGCAAACGCCTACTTATAAGACGTTAAAAGCCAACTTTCTATTATATAGAAGTTGGCTTTATACATTATTAGGACCTTACATAGGCTCCAAATTGTTCATTTACTTTTGCAATGATTTTTTCATAGGATGCTTCAACTTCATCATCTGTTAACGTACGTTCTGGATCTTGATAAAGTAAATGATACGCAATGGACTTCTGATTGTCCTCTAAATGTTCTCCCTCATAAACATCGAATATGTCTACAGATTTTACAAGAGGCGCGCCTTCACTCTTAATTACATCACGAATATCTCCAGCATGTACATCTGAATTCACAATGAATGCAATATCTCGTGAAATACTCGGATATTTAGGGATCGAATTGAATTGTGGTACTCGATCATATAACTCAAGCACTTTCTCAAAATCTATATCAAATACATACGTTTCTTTTAAATCCAATTGCTTTTGATCAAAAGGATGTACCTGTCCAACATACCCTACATAATCATCGCCAATTTTAATCGCTGCCGTTCGCCCTGGATGCATTTGATCTATTTCCGCTTGTACAAACGTCACTTCAATATCTAAATAGCGGAATAAACTTTCAACTATTCCTTTCGCAACATAAAAATCAATTTTTACACTTGCTTGTTGCCAAGGATGCTGAATAAGATGTCCTGCTAAAACGCCTGAGAGACGCAATGATTCTTTTGGCTGTGTCGTTAATGTAGATTCTTTTGAAATAAAAACAGCACCCATTTCATATAATGCAATATCATGTATATTTCGTGCTTCATTATACGCAGCAACTGATAAGAGCTCTGGCAATAAGCTTAATCGTAAATATTTATGCTCTTCTGTCATCGGTAAAGCAAGTGATATCGGGTGTGGCTGCTGTTTTTGGACATCCGGACTGATAAATTGCTTAATTTGTGCATCATCAATCAATGAATACGTGATGGTTTCCGCTAGTCCAGCCCCTTCTAAAAAGTGTTTTGTATAGCGTTTTAAACGTTGTCTCTCTGTTAAGCCACCTTTAGCTGTCCCTTTTGGTAATGTATAAGGTAAATGATCATATCCAAATAAACGGGCAACCTCTTCTAAAATATCTTCAAAAATCGTGATATCACCACGTCTCGTTGGGATATGGATGGTAAACTCATCATTCGCCACATCAAAAGCAAAGCGTAATTTCGTAAAAATCTTACCCATTTCTTCAGTTGAAATGTTTGTTCCTAAACGACGATTCACTTCATGTGCATCGATTTTTAATACATGTTCATCTGTATTTAATTCATCCACTATGACAGGATTTTTTAAAATCGTAGCATTTGCATACTGTTCCAACAATTGACATGCTCTAAGTCCTGCTGCATAGACACGACTAGGATCGATGCCTTTTTCGTAACGCGTGCTCGCTTCACTTCTTAGCCCTGTTTGTTTCACTGTTTTACGAATTGAAAACCCATCGAAATATGCCGCTTCTAATAAGATACGTTTCGTATTCTCGTTAACTTCTGTATCATGTCCTCCCATTACACCAGCAAGGGCAATCGGTTCTTTACCATTGGTAATCACAAGATTATCCGTATTCAATTCACGCTCTTGCTGATCCAACGTTGTAAGTTTCTCATTTTCTTGCGCGCGTCTAATTAAGATCTCGTCAGAATTGACTAAATCAAAATCAAATGCGTGTAAAGGTTGTCCGTATTCTAATAACACATAGTTTGTAATATCTACAACGTTATTAATGGGACGAATCCCCATGGCAATTAAACGATTACGCATCCATAAAGGTGCTTCTTTGACTTCAATATTCTCAACAATAAATGCCGCATAATATGGATTCAGTTTTGTATCTTCAATCTTTACCTGAACAAGCTCACTTGTCTCCTGATCTTCCCAAGATACAGACACTTCTGGTAAATTCAGTGGCTTATCTAAAATGGCTGCAACTTCATAAGCAACCCCAATCATGTTCAAACAATCCGCACGGTTAGGTGTTAAATCAAATTCTAAAACAGCGTCATCTAAATTTAAGAAACTTTCAACTGGTTCACCAATCGCCGTTTCTTCAGGAAATACAAAGATACCCGTTTCATATTCCTTCGGTACATACTGCGCCTCGATACCTAATTCTTGTAAAGAGCAGATCATACCACTGGATTCAACGCCACGCAATTTGGCTTTTTTAATTTTAAAGTTACCCGGTAAAACTGCGCCTGGCTTTGCTACAGCAACTGTTTGCTTCGCTGCAATATTGGGTGCACCGCATACAATTTGTAATGTTTCATCACCCACATCGACTTGACATATATTTAATTTATCTGCATCTGGATGTTTTTCGCATGACTGCACGTAACCTGTTACAACATTTGTGCTCTTCTCTGCGATATGATGAATCCCGTCCACTTCTATTCCAGACTTAGTAACTTTTTCAGCTAAGTCTTCAGTTGTAATATCACTTATATCTACATATTGTTTCAACCAATTTAATGAAACGAACATACTATTTCAGCTCCTTATTATCCATGATGGAATTGTGTTAAAAATCGAATATCATTTGTATAGAAATGTCGGATGTCATTAACCCCATATTTCAACATTGCAATTCTATCTGGTCCCATACCGAAGGCAAAACCAGTAAATTCTTTTGGATCATATCCTGCCATTTCTAATACATTCGGATGCATCATACCTGCCCCAAGAATTTCTATCCAACCTGTATGTTTACAAACCGAACAACCTTTTCCATGACATGATTTACAAGAAATATCCATTTCAACAGATGGTTCAGTAAATGGGAAGAAGCTTGGACGTAAACGAATTTCACGATCTTGACCAAACATTGCTTTAGAGAATCGATCCAACGTCCCCTTCAAGTCACCCATCGTCACATTTCTATCAACATAGAGTCCTTCGATTTGCGTAAATTGATGAGAATGTGTCGCATCATCTGTATCACGACGATATACTTTACCTGGACAAATCATTTTAACAGGTTGTGATTTATCTGAATGCTGCATTGCTCTTGCTTGCATTGGTGATGTATGTGTTCGTAATAACAGTTCATTCGTAATATAGAACGTATCTTGCATATCACGTGCCGGATGGTTTTTTGGTAAATTTAAAGCTTCAAAGTTAAAATAATCTGTTTCTACTTCTGGCCCTTCTTTAATTTCATATCCCATCCCAATAAACAAATCTTCAATCTCTTCAATAATTTGTGTCAAAATATGTGGACCACTTTCAGCCACAGGACGTCCCGGTAATGTGACATCAATTGTTTCTTTAGACAGTTGTGCTTCAAGCGCAGCTTTTTCAAGCTTCGTTTTTTTCGCATCTAGTGCAGCAGTCACATTTTCTCTCACACTATTCGCAACTTCGCCCACAACAGGACGTTCTTCTTTTGATAATTTACCCATACCTCTTAAAATTGCCGTTAAGGCACCTTTTTTTCCTAAGTAATGTACACGGATATCTTGAAGTGATCGTTCATCTGTTACTTCTTTAATCTTTTGAAGCGCTTCTACTTCTAATGCTTTTAATTCTTCTTGCATCATTTCATACCTCCCATATTTCTAATTAGACATGTTTGAAAACATAAAAAGTCCCTTTCCATAAACATAAATGGAAAGGGACGAATTTAAATAATCGCGGTACCACCCTAATTGGCATAACAATGCCCACTTCTTAGTAAGATAACGGTTATATACCGGAACACCTTTACTTGCCTATGCAAGGTCTAAGTGTCTGCTCCAGAGTGAAATATCATTGTAAGTTTTTATGAGAGATGGTTCCAGTCAAGACATCTCTTCCCTGTCATAATCAGCTTACAATACGGCTCTTTCATTGCGTTTTCATATGTAATTATTTTAATTATATGAAAGATTGACGATACTGGCAAGTTCAATTTGAGAATTCATACATAAGAATACCTGCGGCAACAGCGACATTTAATGATTCGGCTTGTCCATATATTGGGATTTTCACCCGAACATCACTACTATTTTGAATGTCTGCTTGTACACCTGAACCTTCATTTCCCATAACTAGAGCAAATGGTTTATCAATACGAATCGCTTTATAATCCGTAGCTTCTTCTAGTGTCGTCACACAAATCATATAATCTTTAGCTTGTAGTTGAGGAATTTCTTGTTGTAAGTCTTTGGAAATCACTGGTATGTGAAATAAAGATCCTTGAGTTGCACGAATCGTCTTATCATTATATACATCCGCTGATCCATCTCCAAGGATTACAGCAGAAAAACCTGCAGCATCCGCTGTTCGAATCAATGTCCCGACATTTCCAGGATCTTGCACCCCGTCCAGTAAAAGTAGCTTATCGCCACTATAATCATATGAAGCCTTCATTTGCACAACTGCAAGAATGCCTTGTGGTGTTTCTGTCATGGACAGATGTGAAAAGATTGTATCAGATACCGTCATGACTTGATCTATATCAATATAATCAGGTAATTCAACATGCTCTGTTTTAATGATCTCTTCAACAGTAAAATGACTTTTAATGGCTTCTTCAATTAAATGAAAACCTTCAACGATAAACTTTTGTGTTTTTTTACGATTTTTACGCTGTTGTAATTTTTTTATCCGTTTTATGATTGCATTTTGCTTAGACGTAATCATCTCATCATTCCTATCGTTAAGAATTATACATATTTTACTTCCATCTGTCCAAAGCTATTGATATTACAGGAGGTGATTGATATGAACTTCGACATTAGACAAGCGATCATCGACAACATCTCAACAAATTCAAACGAGCATTTAGAATCTGTCGTTGTAGATGCCATGCAAACAAAAGAAGAAAAAATGCTACCTGGTTTAGGTGTTTTATTCGAATTAATTTGGGAACACTCAGATTCAGAAAATAAACAAACAATGATTGATTCATTACAAAACAGTTTAAAAGAACGGAATTCACATTAATATGAAGCAGATGTCGTATGGCATCTGCTTTTATTATGCCTAATTTATCGTGTTTTTTACAGAAAAATTACATTATTTGAGTCTAAAGAATCATGCAACACATTTTGAAGACTGGTATTCTTATTGTTGACATATATTTCCGATATATGTTTATTTATAATGTTTTGATGGTAATATCAAAGTGTTATAAGTTTTAGTTATGAGTAACGCGGACTCATAATACATATCAAATATGGAATAAAAGAGAGGAGAATGAAAATGTCGGAGACTACGACTCAGGGAACAGCACCTCAAAAGGGTGGTTCGAAAAAACTGATTACGATTATTGTGATTGCCTTAATTGTAATTGGTGGAGCTGTTGCAGCGTACAAATTCTTAGGAAAAACACCCAAAGAAAAATATTTCCTAGCAGAAAAAGATTCAATCGACTTTTTAATTGATCAAGCGGAAGAAAGATATGAGCCCGAGTTAAAATGGCTAGAAGATTCTCAAGAAAAGCCAACTGAAAATGCTCTAGAATTTACCGCTGATTACAAAGATCCCTTTTCAAGTTTCGGATCATCTGAGCAAGAAGAAATGATAAATAATTCTAAGTTAAAAATTAAAACAGCAACAGATTATGATAAAAAAATCTCGACTGCTGATATCGCATTAGACTTAAGCGGTGCTTTTGAGATTAAAGGTATCAAAATCGGCCTCACGAAAGATGAAATTACTGCTGAATTACCAGGTGTAGACGAAACACTTCTAGTAAAATCTGATGACCTACCTACTTTACTTCATGAGCTTGACCCAACACAATTTACAGGTGATGAAGAATTTGACTTTGGTGCATTCTTTGAACAAACAGAAGTGTTACCAGAAAAAGATAAGAAATATTTGAAAAAAGAATATTTAGACATGATGTACGATGAGCTTCCAGACGATGCATTTGATGCAGAGAAAGAAAAAGTTAAAGTAAATAACGATGAAATCAAAGCTGAAAAAGTTGAAATGAAACTTTCAGAAAAACAAATTAAAGATATTCTTTATAAAATCTTTGATAAAGCAGAAACAGATAAACGTCTTCACAAAATCATTAAAGAACAATTCATTTTACAACAATATGGTGTAGCCATGACTTCCCCTTCTCTAAGTGGAGTTGAACAAGAAGCTGACAACATCGTCGAAAACTTTGAAGAATCAATGGGCAATGCTAAAGACAATATGGATGATCTTGAAATTCCAGATGGTCTTAAATCAACAGTTTGGATTGATAAAGGCCTAATTGTAAAACGTGATCTATCGACAGAAATTGGTACGAATGGCAATACTGGAGAGATTACAGTTAAAGGTACGCAACTTCTTGAAGATGAAAAACAAATGATGGATTACGATGTTCGACTTAAAGATGATTCAATGGACGAAACCGTTAACTTTAAAGGTGAATCGAGCTGGAAAGACGGAAAAGCTAAAGATTCATTCACAGTTAAAATTGACGAAGGTTCTCTTGAATATAAAGGTAAAGAAACCTTAAAAGATGGCAAACGTGATTTCGATCGCTCATTAGCGGTTAAAGATTCCTCTTCTGATCTATTTTCAGTAAAATGGAATGGTGATGCAGCATTCAAGAAATCAAGTAAGAAATCAAATCACAAAATTGCCATTGACATCCCTGATATCGGTTCAGATATACTAACTCTAAATATTAAAAATGATGCGAAGTTCAAGAAGAGCATCGAGAAACCTAATAAAGACAATGTGAAAAATATCGGTACAATGTCAGAAAAAGAACTTCAAGAGTATACACAAGAAGACCTATTGCCACAAATTCTTAAAGAGTTTGGCGGCGGCTTCTAACAGCAGTTTACATGATGCGGAAGTGTTAAGATGCAAGCTTTAAAACATATTGCTTTATTTACTAAAAATAACTTTAAGCAACTCCAGAGGAAGTGGTATTCACTTCCTCTTCTTTTGATTTTTCCTGTTATTATTGTCATTATGGTTGCCTTTTTCATAGCACAAATGATGGGCTCAGAAGAAGCTGAACCTGTCCAAGTTGGAATCATTGACTTAGATCAATCAAAGGAAACTGAAATGATTGCAAATATTATGGAAGAATCCCCCGATATTAGTCAATTTATTACAATTAAAAAAATGACAGAACAAGAGGCAAAATCAAAAATTAAACGGAATCAACTCGCAGCTTATATTACATTCCCAGACCGGTTTACCCGTAAATTATATACGGGAGATGCAGTTGATTTACAAGTAACTGGAAATCCACAGCAGCAAACAGAAAGTCAGCTAGTTCATACATTATTAAAAAGCATTTCCAGACATATTAATGGTTCGCAATCGAATATTCTGGCAATCAATGATTATGCAAAAAAACTAGATATATCAGATGAGGAACGTCAAGAGATTGTATTTGACCAATTTAAGAGTTTCCTATTCTTTACATTAAGTAAAGACGATCATATTTCAGAAGAGACTTTAAGGAACGAGGCAAATACATCGCCAATCGAATATTATAGTATTGCCAGTTGGTTCATTATTAGTACTATTTGGTTATTCATCTTATTCCATTTCTTACATAATGAAGACGAAGTAAATATGCGCAAACGAATGCAATTATATGGGGTCACTGAATTTCAACAAATCGTTGCAAAAATCATCGTTTCATTTATCATTTCATGCATTTTTATGATGGGATCATTTATAGCCTTACTGCAAGTTTTAAATCTTGATTTCGGTTGGCTTGATTACAAACAAATTTTTGAGATCATGGGGACATACAGTTTAATATTCTTAATAAGCTTAGCCATTATTGAACAACTTTGTCATTCAGTAAAATTTAAGATTCTTTTACAAGTCATATGGACTGGATCCATCATATTACTATCAGGGGCGATTATCCCAACGATTTATTTCCCCCTACGTTACCAAGATTTAATTGAATATGTGTTCACAACCGAAACATTTTCACTGCTCATTCACATTTTATTAGAAGATGCTTTATATATAGATGTACAGCTTCTGTATATAACGTGGATCATCTCAATTGCTTTAGTCACCATCATTTCTCTATTGAAAGGACGGATACAACGATGAATATACTATTTACCCGTCTTTTACATTGGAAAAAATCATGGTGGAGTGTCTTATTCTGGTTATTACTTCCCGTAGGTTTAACGTGGATGATTGTTCAATCAACTGAGGCTATCAAAGAAGATTCTAGTATTCCGATTTCGATTATATTAGAAGATGAAACACCGATTGCAAAAGAATTCAAGGACACTATTGCAAATGCTCCTTTAGTCCATGTATTAGAGTATTCCAAAGAAGAAGCATTAAATGAATTAAAAAAACACGAATTAGACAGCGTGTTTATTGTAGATGCTGACTTCGATACATATATTAAACAAAATCGAAAAGTGACTTTAATTAAAGGGTACGAATCTAACTTTTCCTTTGCATATTTACCTGTGAAGGAGCTGTTATTGTCTCATATCCAAAAAGAGGCAGGCCGCTATAAGATGGCGGAATTCATTACAGAAATGAGCAAACATTACCCACCTCACACTGTTTGGAAGCAAGAAGATATGATTCAAACAGCTAAACAGATTGAGGAAGAAGAGCATTTACTCGACAGTTCTTTAGTATTTTCAGGTCAGCAAAAAGCAGTTAAAGAATCACCAAATCTCCTAAATCATTGGGGCATTTGGGCGATTCTCACATTTTTAAGTACAAGTTTCTTATTTGATTTCATCATAAAAGAAAAGAAAAAGCCAGTCACGCTACGCTTTTTATTCACGCGTTATTCCTTTAAGACGTACTTATTACAGAACTTTTTCATTTACTCTGGTTTATTATTCATCATCGATATCGCTACTGCTTATTGGTTTGCATATATGTTTACGGGTGAGTCCGTTACGCTACAATTTATTGGGCTCCTGCTTCTATATAGACTAACCATTAATGCAATCGTATTTTTACTAGCTTTACTCATTAAACATGTGTATACATTTTATACAGTTGCTTTTTCTCTTATCATTTTAATGATTTTAACGAGTAATGCGATTTTGCCATTGAATGAAACGCTTACCTCATTCGCTTGGCTACATCAGCTCAATCCAGTTCAACCATTTTTAGATCAATCGTATCAGCTCATATGGCCAATTATGTTATTATTCATCATGAGCTTTTGGTATGTTAGAAAGGAAGATTGACATGCTTAATGTCCAACACATTAGCAAATCCTTTGGTAAATTCAATGTCTTAAAAGATATTAGTTTCAATGTAGAACCTGGTGAAATTGTTGGACTCGTAGGTGGTAATGGTGCTGGTAAATCAACATTGTTAAATATCATTGCTACATTAACGAAACCGAGTTCAGGGGACATTACTTTAGACGGAATCCCTTTCAACCAAAAAAGAAAAAAAGTTCGCAAACAAATAGGTTATATACCTCAAGAAATTGCCTTATGGGATTATTTAAGTGTGAGGGAAAATATGCTCTTTTTTGAAAAATTAGCATGGAAACGAAAAACAGAAGAAGATTTACGCACATTATGCTTGGACATGGAACTTAAAAAGTGGCATGAGCCTGTTAATACACTCTCAGGGGGGCAAAAGCGAAAATTAAATATGGCGATTAGCTTTATTCATGAGCCAACGCTTATATTATTAGATGAGCCAACTGTTGGCATTGATATGAAATCAAAACAAGAAATTATTACGTACTTAAAAAAACAAGTCTCCGAAAACAATTTGACGGTTATCTACACGTCCCACGACATGTGGGAAATTGAAACATTATGTGAAAAAGTTGTCTGTATTGGACAAGATCCTTTTTATAAAAATATGCTCGCAAAAACTGGTAAAGAAATCATCGAATTTCAAAACGTATGACCTACATTTAATTGTCATTCACTTAAATTCTATTGTTTTTTCAAAGGATTATTAGTAATATAGAATTAATAATAGAAGGAGGTCTCATGAATCTATGGACCCATTACAGAGTTATGCTAGCTATCATCCTTTATCTGCTGCCACACCATCACAAAATAATGGATCAACATTTTCTACAAACACACAGCAGATGGATTTTAGACAATTATTACAACAAACCATTGAACAAGCTATGATGTTAAATAATACGAACTTCCCAACTGAGTCTCCATTCATGAAGACCGGAACAACAACAGCAACACCATTTTCAAATACAAACGCTCTTGTCAACAATATAGCGTCACAAGCAACGAAAACGGCTGATTCTAAAAGCTCAAATGAAAGCATTAATGCCCTTGTTAAAGAAATGGCAACAAAATATAATGTGCCTGAAAATATCATTCATGCAGTCATCAAACAAGAATCAAACTATAATTCAAATGCCAAAAGTCATGTTGGTGCACAAGGTTTAATGCAATTAATGCCAGGGACAGCTCGTAGTCTTGGTGTACTTGATGCCTTTAATCCAAAACAAAATATTGAAGGCGGTACAAAATATTTAAGTCAAATGCTCAAAAAATATGGTGGCAAAACTGACTTAGCATTAGCCGCTTACAATGCAGGTCCAGGTAATGTGGATAAATACAATGGGGTCCCGCCATTCAAAGAAACACAGAATTATGTTCGTAATATTATGGGATCTTTAACGTAAAAAAACATCTGAGTGCTCTCTGACACTCAGATGTTTTTTGATTTAAGCTAAGACAATTTCTTTTACTTTATCTTGATCTAATTTTTTAATCGCTTCAACAATTAATTTCACTGCATTTTCATAGTCATCACGATGTAAAATGGATGCATGTGAATGAATATAACGTGTCGCAATCGTAATCGATAATGCAGGTACACCATTTGCTGTTAAATGAATAGAACCTGAATCTGTTCCGCCACCTGCCATTGAAGTATATTGATAAGGAATATTATGCTCTTCAGCCGTATTTACAATAAATTCACGTACCCCTTTATGAGAGACCATAGAAGCATCATATAATACGATTTGTGGCCCTTCACCTAATTTGCTATCTGCTTCTTGTGCTGTAACACCCGGTGTATCTCCAGCAATCCCTACATCTACTCCAAATCCAATGTCTGGTTGAATGAAGTTTGTTGCCGTTTTAGCACCACGTAAGCCAACTTCTTCTTGTACCGTACCTACCCCATATACGATATTAGGATGTTCTGTATCTTTCAGTTGTTTCAACACATCAATGGCAATTGCACAACCGATTCGATTATCCCATGCTTTTGCTAAAAGCATTTTTTCATTTTGCATTTGTGTAAATTCAAAGTAAGGAACAACTGAATCTCCTGGTTTTACACCAAATTCAGCAGCTTCTTCTTTTGAAGCAGCACCAATATCAATAAACATATCTTTAATATCAACTGGTTTCTTACGTGCTTCTGCACTTAAAATATGAGGTGGTTTTGAACCAATCACACCGGTAATATCACCTTTTGCTGACATAATTGTCACACGTTGAGCCAACATAACTTGACTCCACCAGCCACCAACTGTTTGGAAATATATGAAGCCATTGTCATCAATACGTGTAACCATGAATCCGACTTCATCTAAATGTCCAGCAACCATGATTTTAGGACCATCTGGATTTCCAACTTTTTTAGCAATTAAGCTTCCTAGTTTATCTGTTGTGATTTCATCCGCATAAGGTGAGATATAATCCGTCATTAGATCTCTTACCTCTTTTTCATGACCTGGTACACCTTTAGCATCTGTTAAATCTTTTAGCATTGTTAATGTTTCGTCTAATTGTGACAATTTCGTACACTCCTTTTTATAACTTCATCCTTTACCATACCCATTAGAATGGTGAAAAAACTTTAACGTTTAAAATTAATATCCGTCATCTTGTCTTTTAAAATTAATTTTATTTTTCTTCAAA
>DVIO01000073.1 GCA_018711205.1 Candidatus Avamphibacillus intestinigallinarum
ATTGCTGATGCACTATTGGTTGATGTATGGTTACGGCGACTCGTCACCTTATTGAATTTTGCGTTTTGGTTTGGTTATGGAACATTTAAACATATAACTTATTTAAAGTTTATTGGAATAATGGCATGTTTATTTGTGATAATCTATAGCGTTTTATAAAAAAACTGATCTTGTCCTTTAAAGTAAAGTACTTTTCGAGTAAAATAGATATGTGATTTGTTTTTTTATAATAAGTTACTGATATACATAAGGAGGAAGAGGAATGAGGAAAAATGCAGTTTTGCCTTATGCACTCATTGCGGTAGTTGGTATCGTACTTGTTATCGTAATTTCTGTAGCTGGTAATAACCAACGTGCAACGCTTGAAAAAGAAGCGAATGGCGATAATCAAACAGAAGAAAAATCTGAAGGTGGAGAAACAGCAGATCCGGAAGATATTTTCAAACAGTCATGTGCAAGTTGTCATGCGAATGACCTTTCTGGTGATTTCGGTCCCGATTTAAGAAAAGTTGGTAAAGATCACTCTGCTGATGACATTAAGAAAATTGTTCTAGAAGGACAAGGACAAATGCCAGCACAAGATTTAAGCGACGATGAAGCAACTGAAATTGCTGAATGGTTAGCTGATCATAAATAATAATAAGTCGAAATGAAGCTTTCTTGTCACTGACAGAAAGCTTTCTTTCATCATAGAGATGAAAGGGAGTCTATATGAATAAAAACATAACAATATCTAATAGATTAAAGATGGTTGCAAGCTATGTCGGAAATCAAGTTAGATTTGCTGATATTGGCTCAGACCATGCATATGTACCTGCTTATATATGTGCGTTTGACCCAGAAGCTCGCGGGATAGCAACTGAAATAAATAAAGGGCCATTCGAAAGTGCTCAAAACATGATTGCCTCCCAAAAATTATCGCATGCTATTGAGGTAAGACTCGGAGATGGTCTTGGGCCGATTGAATTAGAAGACGCACTTGATGAGGTTATTATTGCAGGTATGGGCGGTACCTTAATGACATCCATTTTAGAAAATGGAAAAGAAAAATTGATTCATATTAAAAAACTTATTTTACAACCGAATATTGACGAAGCTGAAGTCAGAACATGGTTAAGCATAAATGGTTTTCAAATTACCGAAGAGGCTATTCTAGAGGATAAGGGTCATGTATATGAAATCATTGTTGCTAAACCCTTTAAACATTCAAAAGAACAAATTCATACTGAAAAAGAATGTTTTTTCGGACCTATCTTATTGAAAAATCAAACTGAACTATTTTTAAGAAAATGGAAACGTAGATTTGAAAACACAAACATTATTATTGAACAACTAAAGAGCAGTCATGGCAATAAACAAAAACTTCGACAATTTCAAAAAGAATTTGAATGGATGGAGGAGATGTTAGAGAATGCTCAAAAATAAAGATGTTTTTCAAGTGATGGAAAAATGGGCACGATTAGATTTTGCATATGATTGGGATCCAATTGGTTTACAAGTAGGTTCCAAGCAAAATGAAGTTCGAAAAGTAATGATTACATTAGATGTATTAGAAGATGTAGTTGACGAAGCAATTGAAAAAGATGTTGATTTAATTATTGCTCATCATCCTCTATTTTTTAGTCCCCTACAGTCAATTGATTTAGAATCTACAAAAGGCCGCATTGTAAAAAAGTTAATCCAGCATGAGATTACTGTTTATGCCGCACATACGAATTTAGATATTGCAGTGGGTGGTGTAAATGACATGTTGTGTGATGAGCTTGGATTACAACAGAGAAACGTTTTAGTTGAAACAAAAAGTGAAGAACTGGTGAAAATTTGTGTTTATGTACCAGAAACGCATGTGAATCAATTAAAAGAAGCACTTGGCGATGCAGGTGCAGGATTTATTGGTCATTACAGTCATTGCCAATTTCAAACGAAGGGAACAGGTTCTTTTAAACCTTTAGAAGGAACGAATCCATTTATCGGAAAACAGCATCAAATGGAATATGTTGATGAAGTTAAAATTGAAACAATTGTTGAGCAACGTCACATGAATGACGTTGTCCAAAAGATGCTGAGAGCACACCCTTATGAAGAACCTGCTTATGATTTGTATCCTTTAAAAAATAAAGGCACACAATATGGGTTAGGAAGAATTGGCGAACTTTCAGAACCAATGGAGATGCGTGATTTTGTTGCAATGATAAAGCAAACATTAGATGTATCTCATATACGTCTAAGTGGTCAGATGGATTCAACCGTTAAAAAAGTTGCTATTTTAGGTGGTAGTGGCGAAAAGTATTGGCAAGTTGCCGAAAAAAAAGGAGCAGATGTCTATATAACAGGTGATATGACATTCCATCCAGCTCAAGATGCCTGGCAAATGAATATGAATGTTATCGATGCAGGTCATTATATAGAAAAAGTAATGAAAAAAGTTACTAAAAAAAGATTGGACGAGGCATTTGAGTCGTCATTAGAGGTTATGATATCAAATGTGAATACTGACCCTTTCCAAATCATTTAGTAACAAAACTAAAGGAGTCCATTTATGGAAAATACATTTAAACAATTTGGTTTAAAATCAGAAATTGAACAAGCAGTCGAAAAACTTGGATTTAAAAATCCAACAGAAATCCAAGCAAAAGTCTTGCCAGAAGTCTTAAATAATCAAAATGTGATTGGACAGTCACATACGGGTTCTGGTAAGACTCATGCTTATTTATTACCATTATGCAATAAAATAGATGAAACTAGACACGAAGTACAAATGGTCATTACCGCCCCAACTAGAGAGTTGGCTATTCAATTATCAAACGAAATTAAAAAGTTAATTGAATTTGCAGGTAAGCAGGATGTTTGGAGAAGTCGTTTATTAATTGGTGGAACAGATCCTAAAAAGCAAGCCGAAAAATTGAAAAACACCCCACATATTATTGTGGGAACACCAGGTAGAATCTTAGATATGATCAAGCGAGAAGCTTTATCCATTTATACAGCAACTTCGTTTGTCATTGACGAAGCCGATTTGATGATTGATTTAGGATTTATGAACGATGTGGATCAATTACTTGTCAGATCCCAACGAGATATTCAGTTACTTGTTTTTTCAGCAACGATTCCAGAACGTTTGCAAGCTTTTCTCAAAAAATATTTAGAACAACCGGTATATGTAAAAATTGAAAACGGTCTATCACCAGAGACGATGGATCATCAATTGATTTCTCTTAGACATCGTAAGCCTTCAACGGTTATTATGGAATTATCAGAGATGATTCAGCCTTATTTGGCAATTATTTTTGCTAATACAAAAGAAGAGGCTGATATATTAGCTGATGAATTAATCGTAAGTGGCTTAAATGTTGGTTTGCTTCATGGAGGACTTACACCTAGAGAAAGAAAGCGCATGTTAAAAGACCTCGAACAACTTAAATATCAGTATATTGTTGCGACCGACCTTGCATCAAGAGGAATTGACATTAAGGGTGTGAGCCATGTCATTAATGCACAGTTACCAAAAGAAGAGGCATTTTATATTCATCGTGTTGGTCGTACGGCTAGGGCAGGTATGCAAGGGACTGCGATTAGCTTATACGAAGAAAAAGATACGACATTAATTGAAAAATTGGAATCAAAAGGCTTGAATTTTGTGTTTACAGACATTAAAAATGGAAAATGGACTGAGGCACATCCTTGGAATAAGAGAACGATGCGACAACAAAACACAACTGATTTTGAAAAAGAGGCTTGGAAGCAAGTGCCTAAGTCAAAAAAGGTGAAGCCAGGATATAAAAAGAAAATGAAACAAAAACAACAGTCTATTAAGCGTCAATTGAAAAAAGAGCAGTTTCATAAGGGAAAGAAATCACAACGGAAATAATTCGTTTGAAAGAGGAGAGAGATAAATGGTTAAAATTGGTTCACATGTTTCAATGAGTGGTAAGAAAATGCTACAAGGGGCTAGTGAAGAAGCAGCCTCTTATGGTGCAAATACGTTTATGATTTATACAGGTGCGCCGCAAAACACGCGCCGGAAACCGATTGAAGAATTAAATATCGATGCTGGTAAGGAACATATGAAAGAGCATGGGATGAGTGACATTGTTGTGCATGCTCCGTATATTATTAACATTGCAAATACAACAAAACCGGCTACATTTGAACTCGGTGTTGAATTTTTAAGAAGTGAAATCGATCGTACACATGCTATTGGCTCAAAACAAATTGTATTGCATCCCGGCGCTCATGTAGGTGCAGGTGTTGACAAGGGTATCGATAAAATCATTGAAGGCTTGAATGAAGTACTTGTAGCTGATGATTCTGTTCAGATTGCATTAGAGACAATGGCGGGTAAAGGGACTGAGATTGGCCGTACGTTTGATGAGTTAGCAAGAATTATCGATGGTGTTCACCATAATGAATTATTATCTGTTTGTTTAGACACTTGTCATATTCATGATGCAGGCTATGATGTCGTCAATGATTTTGATGGTGTGCTTAATGAATTTGATAAAATTGTCGGAGTCGATAGGCTTAAGGTAATTCATGTAAATGACAGCAAAAATCCAGTCGCTGCTCATAAGGATAGACATGAGAATATTGGTTTTGGCCATATAGGATTTGATGCTTTACATAAAGTAGTTCATCATCCACAGCTTGAACACTTACCAAAAATTCTTGAAACTCCTTATGTAGGTGAAGATAAAAAGAATAAAAAACCGCCCTATCGATTTGAAATTGAAATGTTGAAAGCGGGTCAGTTTGATTCATCACTAAAAGAAAAAATTATGGATCAATAACCTTAATCCTTGAATAAATGTGTAAGATGATAGCGTTTAATCATCTGAATAAAAAGCTCATTGGCGTAAAAAGCCGTTTCTTCATTAGTGATTCGAGTAAGTTCTAGGATAAGTTTATGTCTTCCATGAGAACTGAATGGATCAATGGAATTTGTTTGGATATATTGAATGATACATTGAGCTTCATCTAAAGTTATGGCAAATTGATACCGATTAGCTAACTCAAGTAACTCATCCTTAGTGAGTTGCTTGAGTTTTTTTATGATCATTTGTTTTAAGAATTCTGACATACTATGGCTCCTTTATGTGTGTTTTAACATGATTGTTATAAACTAACAGCTTTAAAATACATTTGCCTCCATAACCTATAAAAGCAATCCCGGAATCATTCAGGATTGTGTAGGAGGAGTAAAATGCCAAACGATAAAGACGGACAAAAACTGTCACCAACCCAAAGAAGGGTGCATTATGGTCGTGTAAACGACGCCTATTCTTCATTAGACGAACGAAATGAAGAATTTGCTAATGAAATGACAGCAGACAATATCTTAACTGATAATGAGCATGAAGAGCGTGAATTTCAAGAGCATGATGATGATTCATTTGCTTGGGCAGGATGGTTAGGGCTTATTGTTGCGATTGTGTCATTATTCTGGATGCCCATTATCTTAGGAGCGGCAGCAATTATTTTAGGGATTGTTGCTAGACAACGTGACGCAGAAGCTTTAGGAAATACGTCAATCATAATTGGGGCGGCTGCTATTATTATCCGATTATTTGTTATGCCGTTCTTTTAAATAAAGATACTGGGTTAATGCCCAGTATCTTTATTTTTTTCAAGGTAGACAGGGAAAAAATATGTAGTATGTTGAACGAGCTGGTATGGGTTAACCTGTGGGTTTAGCGTGCGAAAATCATTGATAATGATTGTTACTGAATTTGGAATGGCCTGAGAGTCACTTGTTTTTTCAACAATGGATAATACTGTATCACCGGCTCCGACAGGATAAGATATTTTGTATTCGGAACGTGTTGATGTTGAATAAGTAAGTTTAGAATATGTATGATGTGGTTTTTGTAAATCAAATAAGATGCTGCTTATGAGTAATATGAATAGCCCACTGTATATTGCCTTTTTCATACGAAATAAAGACTCCTTTTTAAATGAAAACGTAAAGTCTACATCAATATATGGAACAAACGAACCTTTTATGAATAATGAAAGCGCTTTAGTGTAAATTTAATGTTAATAATTTCAGGAATCCTTTACAAATAATTTACCGTTATGAATAATAGGAAGTGAGTCCGGACAATATCATACATAATCATAAGGGGTTGACAATAAGTGGACATTGATTTACAGACACTTCTTTTCGAATTTATTGGTGGTTTGGGAATTTTCCTATTAGGTATTAAATTCATGGGAGAAGGTTTGCAAAAATCAGCAGGTGATCGATTACGTGATATTTTAGATAAATTTACGAGTAATCCATTTTTAGGTGTATTAGCAGGTATAATTGTGACAGTATTAATTCAAAGTAGTTCAGGAACAACTGTTTTAACAGTCGGACTTGTGAACGCTGGATTTATGACGTTACGCCAAGCAATTGGTGTCATAATGGGGGCTAATATTGGGACAACCGTTACAGCATTTATTATTGGGATTAATATTGGAGAGTATTCCTTACCAATTCTAGCTGTCGGCTGTTTCTTATTATTCTTCTTTAAAAATCAAAAGGTTTCAGCTTGGGGACAAGCAATTTTTGGATTTGGAGCATTATTCTTTGGTTTAGGTTTGATGTCGAGTGGGATGACGCCACTTAGAAGCTTAGATGCTTTCCATGAGCTTACATTGAATATGAGCTCTAATCCAATTTTAGGTGTTGTTGTAGGGACATTATTTACATTAATTGTACAAAGCTCTAGTGCAACAATTGGGATCCTACAAGGTCTTTATTCAGAAAGTGCAATTGACCTACAAGCAGCATTACCTGTCCTATTTGGCGATAATATTGGGACAACTATCACAGCATTATTGGCAGCCATTGGAGCTTCAGTTGCTGCAAAACGTGCAGCATTTACGCATGTAATCTTTAATGTTGTCGGAACGACTGTATTTATGATTCTACTCGGTTTATTCACCAAGTATATTAGCTTTTTACAGGCAAAACTGTCGCTAAATCCTGAAATGACACTTGCCTTTGCCCATGGTAGCTTTAATATTCTAAATACAGTCATCCAATTTCCATTTATTGGAGCCCTTGCTTGGTTAGCTGTAAAAGTTATTCCAGGTGAAGATGTTATTGTGAAATATAAACCACAACATTTGGATCCGATTTTTATTCAGCAATCTACCCCGCTCGCCTTAGATCAAGCGAAGGCAGAAATTATAGGAATGGGTGAATATGCTGTAAAAGGTCTAAATGAAACAAATATGTATTTAAATTCGAATCAACAAAAACATTCTGAAATGGCCACTCAACTTGAAGGTGCTTTAAACAGTCTGGATAAGAGTATTACTGAATATTTAGTCAGTGCATCAAGAAGAACGTTATCTGAGGTTGAGAGTGCAAAACATATGGCATTGATGAGTGCTGTTCGTGATATTGAACGAATTGGAGATCATTTTGAAAATATTATCGAATTAATTGAATATAAAATATCGAACAAAGTCCATTTAACAAACTCTGCATTAGATGATTTAAACAATATGTTTGATTTAACAACATCGACTGTAAAACAAGCCATTAAAGCATTAGAACAATCAGATCGAGAAGAGGCTTTAGCAGTTGTTCAAAAAGAAGAAAAAGTTGATAAAATGGAAAGAGCTTTCCGTAAGAAACATATTATTCGAATGAACCAAGGTGAATGTAATGGGACAGCTGGGATCGTCTTCGTAGATATTATTTCAAACTTGGAGAGGATTGCAGATCATGCTGTAAATATCGCAGAGGAAGTATTAGAGGACGCGTAAAAACAATTGAAAATGATATTGCTTTTAAAAATTAAACATGCTATAGTATGTAATGTTCTAATACATATACATGCTATAGCGTTTCTTTTGAGAAGGCTATTGACAAAAGTTTTAAGTTATAATATTATTAA
>DVIO01000074.1 GCA_018711205.1 Candidatus Avamphibacillus intestinigallinarum
AATCGGCTGTGATGTGGAATGGCGTTCCAACATATGTAATTCTGCATCATGTTCTGGATAACCCATTTTCATCTTGATGATAAACCGGTCTAATTGTGCTTCAGGTAATGGATAGGTCCCCTCGTAATCACTTGGGTTTTGTGTAGCCATAACGAAAAATGGCTCATTTAATGGAATTGTTCGTCCATCGACGGTTACATTATTTTCTTCCATCGCCTCAAGCAGTGAGCTCTGTGTTTTGGGCGACGTTCGGTTGATCTCGTCAGCTAAAATCACATTACCGAACACTGGACCACTGTGAAATTCAAATTCTAATGTTTTTTGATTATAGACAGACACACCTGTAATATCAGATGGTAGTAAGTCAGGTGTGAATTGAATGCGTTTAAACTCCGCATCGATGGACTTGGCTAATGAACGAACAAGCATCGTCTTCCCAACGCCAGGCACGTCTTCTAGTAGCACATGGCCATTAGAAAGCAGTGCAACTAAACTTAAAACTGTAATTTCTTTTTTGCCAACCATCACACGATTCATATTATCTAAAACACGTTGGATTTTTTCATTTTGCGAATTAAATTCCATCCCAATTCCTCCGTTAAAAATGCAGTAATGATATGTTGATAAAGTTTTATTTTAGGAAAATCATACATTCTATCTATTTTATCATACGGATGTTTCCAGTAACATCATTCTTATTGGATTATCTCATATTCTTTTAGGGTAAGAAATATAAGTATATCTTAAATTATATACTAGATTACGACTGGAGTGTTCGATAAACATGTCAACGATAATAGATTATGCAAAACAAGTCATGAAGCAATTTAAAGAAGATAATATTCCACTACTCGGAGCCGCTCAGGCGTATTATTATTTATTATCTGTATTTCCCTTACTCATTGTGGCATTCTCCGTCATTCCATACTTTAATATAAGTGGGACTGAGGCGATAGAGTTCATTCATAAAGTCTTGCCAAATGAAATCGCTTCTATACTAGAAGATAATATTATTAGTTTGGTAGAAACGCCAAAAGGTGGCCTACTAATCATCGGGATTGTCGGTGCGTTATGGTCCGCTTCGAATGCAATGAATGCATTTATTAAAGCATCGAACGAGGCTTATGAAGTTGAAGAGACACGGCATTTTCTTTTCGTTCGTAGTATCGCCCTTTTGTTAACGCTTGGACTTATTATTTCGCTCGTCATTGCGATTCTACTACCAATCTTTGGTACGTTAATTGTTGATTTCTTAAAATCATTCTTTGGCATTAGTGCCTCACTCGCATTCGGACTTAATATTTTAAGATGGGTGATTGCGATTGTCATCATTACCTTTATCTTAATTTTATTGTACCGATTTGCACCAAACAAAAAAATGCCCATCCGTCATATCATTCCTGGGGCATTAACAGCGAGTATTTTATGGCAGTTGATTTCATTAGGGTTTTCATTCTATGTAGGTAACTTTGGGAACTATTCTGCCACATATGGCAGTCTTGGTGGGATTATCATTCTTATGATTTGGTTCTTCCTAACCGGAATGATTCTCATGATTGGCGCAGAGATTAACGCCATTCATCATAAACGCCAAATCCTTGATAAAGTATAAAAGCTCATGTGAAAAGGCACTTTTAAACAAGTGCCTTTTTCTGTGTCCTAATATCGAGCTCGAGTTTGGCTTGAGTTCGTTCAACTAATCCAAAATCTCCGTACAACGTTCTAATTTTCTTCTGCAAAATATGGATTGCCTTTCATGCCAACCCATAATGGACTGTCTTCCACTTGTTTCGCAAGCTGTAATAATAAATCTTCTCGGCCTTTTTCCGCCATCACTTGGACACCTAGTGGCAAACCTGCTTTCGTGATATGAATCGGTAAAGACATAGCTGGTTGACCGGTTAAATTTGCTAATTGAGTAAATGGAGAGTACGTTAAGCTCGGTAAAAACATATCCCAAATCAATTCTTGTTTTTCTCCTGCATTTGCCTTTTCCATCGCTTCAATCATCCTTGCCTTGTCTGCTATCGTCGGAGTAAGCTCACCAATCTCTGGAGCTGAATCGGCCGTCGTTGGCGTTATAAATAAATCATACGTTTGATGATAATCATGCATCTGGCTTGCCGCAGTGTCCCAAGACGCTAAACTGTCTGAGAAATCCATTGCTGAAACAGATTTTCCAGCTTCTTTTAGCATCCAAGATTCAAGCTCTACTTCATCAGAACGAATGTCTCTACCTAGACCTCGTTCAAGCTGACGTAGACTCGTTGCCATTTCACCAGAGTTCATTAAATAATAATTGCGCATAATTTGTTTACCATCCACATCAGGATCCTTTTCCTCAACATGGTGGCCTAGATTTTCTAAATAAGAAACCAATTTATAGACAGCTTCCTTCGCTTCATCTGAAACAGGCGTTCCAACAGGTGACGTTGTTGAAAATCCGATATGCATCGGTTCTAATTCTTCATACATTCGGTTCACATAGCGCCCGAGGAATAATGGTGTTTGAAAAGCCGCCTCTGGCTGGACAACTTGTAAAGCATCGAGCATGGCTGCACTATCTCGTACTGAACGACTTAATACAAAATTAATCGCCGCCCCTTGCCATTCACGTCCAACACCTGGGCCAACGGGTGTACGTCCTCTAGTCGGTTTTAACCCAAATAGACTTGTAAAGGATGCTGGAATTCGAATTGATCCACCCCCGTCACTCGCGCCTGCAACTGGGACAATTCCTGAAGCTACTGCTGCCGCTGCTCCGCCGCTTGAACCACCCGGAGAAAAATCTTTATGCCATGGGTTGCGCGTCACCCCATGTAGAACTGGTTCGGTAATATTTTTAAGGGCAAATTCTGGTGTGTTTGTATATCCCGTGAACACAAAGCCAGCTTCCCTAAATTTCTTCACAAAATTGGAATCTCCATGTGCTTTATATGATTTTAATAGCTCGGCACCTGAAGTAATCGGTTCTCCCATAATCGTTTGCCCAATGTTTTTCATTAAAATTGGTACACCTTGAAATACACCACGATTGATGACTTCTGCTTCATTTAATGCTTCGTGCTGACGTTCATGTACGACAGCGTTTAATAAAGGATTCGCCAGTTTCATTTGTTCAAAACTTAAATTCACTAGCTCAATTGCAGTTGTTTCCCCGTCTTTCACCATTTTACTTAAAGATATTGCATCATTTTTCAAATATTCTTTACGTAACATACAATCTCCCTTTACTTTCATAGTACTGAAAGTGTACCATTCTATTAG
This sequence comes from Candidatus Avamphibacillus intestinigallinarum, assembly GCA_018711205.1. Lineage (GTDB taxonomy): Bacteria > Bacillota > Bacilli > Bacillales > Amphibacillaceae > Avamphibacillus > Avamphibacillus intestinigallinarum. Next base: position 3,268 of record DVIO01000074.1, read on the forward strand.
ATGATTAAACAAACAGAAGAGCTGCTGATACGGGTTTAATGTGAAAAACTCAGTGGTATACTAAACGTAGGACAATAAGGAGGTGCCCATGTACTTATGAACACTCTACTGTATGTCAGTATCGGAATTGTAGCAATCTCCATACTATTAATCGCAATTTTCGCCATTATAACCTTTGTGACTGCGATGAAAAAAGTCGATCAAATTAAAGAAGTCATCGGTCGCGTTGAAACACAAGTCGATGGTATCATCACACAGTCTGAATCACTCCTTACAAAGGCCAATGCACTTACTGATGATGCTCAGTCTAAGGTGGATACACTGAATAGTTTGACCGATTCAATCAAAAATTTGAAAACCTCTGCTATTCATATGGAAGATTCACTGAACAAAGTATCTGATAGCTTTACCCAACAAGGTGAACCAACAAAAGCAATGAAAGATACATTAAAATGGGGAGATACTGTACTATCTCTTTACAATAGATTCAAGCGTAAAAAACAAGAATCTTAATAATCTACGTATTACATAAGGAGGTCAACGACTATGATCTGGTTAGGAATTGGGGTACTCGTTATTGGAATCGCTTTTCTCATCCTCGTTCTTGTACTCATTAAGCCATTAAGTAACCTGGCGAACGTATTAAACAGTGTGCAAGAAACGACAGATGCCTTACCTGAAAAGCTCGATACGATTACAAATCAAACGTCAGAAATTATGAATCAAACAAATCAAACATTACAAGATGTTAATGTGAAGATGGCTGAATTAACGCCGATGTTCCAAATTATTGGAAACGCAGGACGAGCTTCTGAAGAGCTTACGTACAGTCTTGTTAACACTACAAGAAGTATGAAGAATACAACTGAAGAAGGCGAAGACATTACGTCTCGTACTGGATTAAAAGGAATCTCAGGCGGTATTGCGTTTGGTTATTATATCTTTAAAAAACGCAAAGCATTAAAAGATACAATTGATAACTTAAAATAAAAAATCAACCTTCTCAAGATGATCATCACATTTGAGAAGGTTGATTTTTTTGTTGTTGTGCATGTTCAGTTGCACTTTGTTCAATTGTATTACGTAATAAGAGATAGCGTTTATACTCTTGTTCACCTTGTACGTACAAATTATGTTTCACACGGGCGAGTTTACTAACCTTGACTTGTTTAGGCTGTTTTTGCCTTTCTTCAAAATACTGAAGAGCCCCTCCAAGACATAAACCACCGACCGCACTAAGCACACCGGCTAAAACCGACGAATTGCCTTTTTGATTTGGCTTAGTTTGATTTGTCATATGACTCAGTCCCTTGTTTAATACGCTTCAACTCTTTTTGCTTTCGAAATAATTGATACCCGATTAATAGTGAACCGACTGCATTTCGTCTAACGTTTGGATTTACTTTCTGACTACCGTTATCTACTTTAGTTTTCAACTTCCCACTTAACGATACAAGTGAACTCGTTGGTTTAATCGACAAAGTCCCGAGCTCACCAGCAAAGTCTACAACTGGATTAAGGGCTGCTGATTTCTCAGTTAAATCATCAATCATTTGATTACTATTTCGAATCATTCGATTAGACTCGGAAATAATCCCGTTCATCTGCTGAGGTAACGCATCAACTGAACGATTTACACTGTTGATTAAGTTGGATAATTTAACAATCACTAAAATAGACAGTAATGATAGTATAATAAATCCAATCCCGAGTAATAGCACACCTACTCCTGTGAGTGTCATACAATCCCTTCCTTCTCTTTGTAAGTGAAACACTTACATTTTATTCACTTTCCACTTACGATATAAGCGACTCGCAACTTCGCCCCACTGAACGGCTTGTACATATTTATTTAAATCTTGTTCACTAGGTTTATACGCTTTTAATTGTTCCTCAATCATAACGGTTTGAATACGGTTTGCTTCACCGAGTTGATCAATCGATGTAAATATCGGGTGGAGTTTTTCCACTTTGTACGTCACATCGTCCATGACACCATTTGCCGCAACAAGTGTCCCTTCCACTTCTTTTGTTACACCAGATAACTCAATATCGACTTCTTGAATTGCATCCCCTGCTTTATTCAGCGTATCCGTCATTCGATATAAGAAGATCGCAACACCAACGGATATCATTAAGAACGCAATCGCCACGAGTAATACACCAATGGATAAATACGTCATACGTCTCCACCTCCTCTTGCATGAAACTATACCACTTTATGTATCTCTTCAAACTGCACTATATTTTCTAAACGTTTCTATATTCCTCATTTTAACACAGTGCGCATTGTTTTAAACAGTGTTTAGATAATCCCGAATAAACTAAACATCACAATCGCAATCGTAATCGGTACAACCCATCTCATCAGGAATATCCATATATTGAATAATCCTTCACCTTTCGCTCCTCGCATAAATTCATTACGAACCAATGATTGATTCATCTTGCGCGAAATGAATAAAGCAATGCCTAAACAACCAATCGGCAACATGATATTACTTACTAAGAAGTCCGTTGCGTCAAAGATATTTAGTGAAAAGATGTCAACATTTGCAAGTAGATTCGATGATAATGCAGACGGAATCGCAGCACAGAACACAACAAGCCCTGTCCACCACGTCACGACCTTCCGTGAGCGTTTTTGATCCTTTGTAAAGGCTGAAACGATGATTTCATATAAACTAAATGCTGACGTTAACGTCGCAAATAAGAACAACAGTAAGAATAATGCTAGGAATAATTGTCCAAATGGTAACTGTGAAAAGACAGACGGCAACACAACAAATAATAAGCCTGGTCCTTCAGCTGGTTCATATCCAAATGCAAAGACGACCGGGAAGATTGCAAGTCCGGCAAGAAGTGAAACGAATATATTCATCCCCACAACTGACCCTGCTGAAGAGCGTAGATTTACGTCTTTTTTCAAATATGAACTGTATGTAACCATACATGAGAAACCAACTGCTAAGGAGAAAAATGATTGTCCTAAAGCATATAACACTGCTTCTCCCGTAATATTTGAAAAGTCTGGCGTTAAGAAGAATGTAACCCCTTCCCAAGCACCTTCTAATGTAAGTGCACGAACGACTAATATTAAAAAGAAGATAAACAATAATGGCATCATAAATCGATTCGCGCGTTCAATTCCATTTTTAATACCTGTCGCAATGACAAGGACGTTGATTAACGTAAAAATAAGCAATCCCGCTATTGTAATCAAGGGCGAACCTGTCACAGAATCAAATAAAGCACCATAATCGACACCATCTCCAATTACTTGGCCAATGATGGATTTCCCAGTGTATACACCTACCCATGCGCCGACGACACTATAAAATGATAATAATAGGAAACAGCCGACGACACCTAGTCTACCTACCCATACCCATAAACTATCAGGGGCGAGCTTTTTATAAGCAGATATTGCTTCTGATCCAGATCCGCGCCCGATGATAAACTCGGAAACGAGCATCGGTAAACCAATTAATAATGTAAATAAAACAAAAATAAGAAAGAATGCACCACCTCCGCTCATACCAGTCACGTAAGGTAGCTTCCAAATCGCACCAAGACCAATCGCCGCTCCAGCTGATGATAAAATAAAACCAATCCGCGATGACCATTGTTCTTTTTCTTCTTGCATGTCAGTCCCTCCTCTTTTATAAACAGATTAAAGCTATTCCTAGTATAACGGAAATCGGCACGTTTTTTTAGACTATTTCGAAAGTTTATCTAAAAAGGCCATTGCCCCATTATTCAAATAGGACAATGACCGATTCATTTATTCTTCTGTTTCGGGAGCTTGTTCTTTACTCAAGCCTTTAATCTTAATATTTTCTACAACACCAATATTATTTTCACGGATATTCGCTTCAAGGTTCACTTCGTCATCTTTTTGTAGGAATAACGCCAACGGTTCTTTACCAGCATTCACTGAATAAATGACGTCATCATCTTTTAATAAGAATTGAATCACTTGACCGTTCTTTTGAGTCGTTACGATGACACGTTCAACCTTGCCTTTACGTTTTTCCAATTCAGAATCACCAGTTGAACCAACATTACTTGGGTCTTGTGACAACTGTAATCGGTAGCTTTCTAATGTGTCTTTCGCATTCTCTCCAAAGACAACGAAATCCGTATCATTTGCCTTAATATAAGCATAGCGTTTGAATAAGCCGTTCGGATCTAACACATTCACAACCCAGGTCGGATTCCCATCGATGTTATAAAGAATCGGCATCGTACCTTTCCATTTCTTCTCTGGAAATTCTTTATTCACGATTTCCTTCGCGCCTTTACTATCCATAATCCCATTATTTTTCTTACCATTATAGTAGGTTAATTCACCCGTTCTCGCATCAATTAACGTATAGCCAAGAGCTGAGTCAATATTTTGTTTCGGTGAAGCCATATCTGTAAAGTAATACATATGGCCTGTTTCATCAAAGATTGGTGTTACATAACTTTCCGTTCCCGATTCATTTGGAATTTTGACATCCTTCTTACCAAAGATTGAATTTAACCAACCATGTGGGTATTTCCCAAAATATGTGTTTTCATCGCTTGCCATTTCTGAGCTAATGGATCCATTAATGAATTCAGGTGCCTCAGATGCCTTATATTTATTCGTCTCACCTGTCACTGGATCAACAACAGCGACATGTACATTTTTCAGATTCGGTTTATTCGAAAAGCCAATCGGATGATAAATCGACTGCACATACCAAGGCTTGCCATCTTCATCTACTTCGATTTGTGCCGAGCCACTTTGAATATATGTTGGATACGCACTATAGATTTTCCGTTCAATGCGATCATTTAAATAACTTGAATTGGTATACTTCATCTTGCTTTTCACAAACTCTGGCTGTGCGTTTACATTTGTCGCAGAGATTCGGAAATAGCCTTCTGTCTCTTTACCACGGAAGTACTTCCAGAAACTTGTAAACTCAACAGGTGCAACGAATACAATATCGTCTTTTACTTTTTGAACTTGTAGCTTCCCGAGATCATAAAACTGTGTATTCGCCACTTGACTCATTGATTTTTGAATTTTATTTCGAGCAAATTCTGGAGAAACCGTAATCGGTGTCTGATCTTTATCTACCGGCTTAGCTTCTTTTTCAGCTTGCTTCGGAATCGAATCGTACGATTTACCAAGTGCAAATACCCCAAAGACAAACATTACCGGAATCGCAATCACACCGATGATCACAGATGTACCTAATACTTTTAAATAACGTCCATTCGTTCCTTTTTCTAAATTCACTCTAAATTTCTTGCCAACCTTTTCTACAGAATTAGACGCAACAATTCCGTATACTAAGCCTATTCCAATGATTGCAACGACAGCATTGGTTATCGTCATGTTCACTAAGGTGACTGGAATCATCAACCAGTAATTTGCAATTGAAAAGCCAATTAATAATACGATAAAGATGATTGCTGCATATTTCGTCGTAATCCCTTTTTGTTTACCAGCTCTTAATATGAGCCATAGACTAAATAAAATATATAAACAAAATGAAAATGCAGTCGCTGATAATATACCAAGCCACATCATACTCGTACCGCCCCCTTCTTCTTTCTCTTTTATCTCTATTTATTTTATCAATCTTTAGCAGCAGATTATACCTGTTTTTTTATGATTTAGGCGATTGATGGTTTTGAATTAGTTTTTGTAATGAATGCTCAAGTGTTTCCTCAATTGTAGAAGCTTTCGCATCATGTTCTTTTAATTCTTTTACTTCTTCATGTAAGGCTTCCATCTTCTGGTCAAGCTCTGCAGCTGAAATCGCCGCCTCTCTTAACTCATCTGTTAATCGTTCTGGGACTGCTTTATCATATTTATAATAAATTTTATGTTCCAAGCTTGCCCAAAAATCCATTGCAATCGTCCGGATTTGTACCTCGACAAACACATGATTCACCCTATCTGACATGAAGACAGGTACTTTTAGGATCAAATGTAAGCTTTGATACCCATTAGGTTTTGGATGTTTCATATAATCTTTCACTTCGATGACTACAATATCTTGCTGGCTCATCAGCATATTCGCCACACGGTGAATATCTGAACGGAATGAGCATGTAATTCTAATTCCAGCAATATCATGAATTTCTTTTTCTATACTTTCTAAACTTAAATCTATGTTTTTTCGAAAAGCCTTTTTAAAAATACTTTCAGGTGATTTCACACGTGATGACGTATGCTCGATCGGATTGTAATCGTGTATATAAGCAAATTCATCTCGCAATATATTAATCTTTGTATCCATTTCTGCTACCGCAAATTTATATGCCATCATGAAACGTGTAATTTCTGTTTTCATATTCTTTAATTCATCTAAAATCACTTGTGGTGTTTGATTCATATTTATGCTCCTATCTTAAAACTTTGGTTTCTTATATAATACTTGAAAAAATAAGTATGAAGCAACG
>DVIO01000075.1 GCA_018711205.1 Candidatus Avamphibacillus intestinigallinarum
AGAAGTAATCCTTGTATCTCATAAGGTGACAGTATTGTAAGGGAAATGTAAGGGAAATCAATGTGCTCTCCTAATCCTACCTTTTATAATGGAACGATTAGGATGAACAAAAATTCTATTAAAAAGGATGAAACTATGATGAAAAAGATCGTAACGATTGGATTAGGAATTGTCTTACTCTTATTAACGGCTTGTTCCCCTCAACCATTACAAACTATCGGTACAACTAAATATTATGTAGCCATTGGCGATAAGGGTAAGGCACAAGAGCATAAGACAGAAGACGTTACAAGATATGAATATCATCTACCAGGATTTGATAAGAATGGAGAGGCAGAAAATCTGACATTTACAGCTGGTCATGAATTGAAACAAGGAGCCTTCTTGCGGATATATTATAAAAAAGATGAAGTCATAACGTATGAAGAAGTCGAAAATGAGGATATTCCAGAAAAAGCAATGGATGCGATTAACGCAGAAGAATAAATGGAAGAACGGTGTTAGAGAATTTTCTCTAAAAACCGTTCTTTTTTAGTTTTTGGGAGAAATTTGTCCAAATTACTTCATAGGCTTTTAATATACTCTCCTTAGGACCATTACCATAATACTATAAGTGAGAAGCACAAAATTTAATACGAAATTGAAGGCAAGGTTATATTGAAATCCAGTTAATGGATAAAGTATATTGATGGTAAAAGTCACCGAGTAACCGAAAAAGAAGGCAATAAGTGCAATCATTCCTGCCCGAGACATTATTAAAGTACCACGTTCATCTTTTCCTTCTTTGATATCAAAGCGGAAAGTAGAAATAAAAATCACAAGTATAATGCCTGTAATCACTGCGGCAATAATATTAAGCATTGAAATACCTCCTGTATATCATTTGTATTGAAAAACATCTTGGATTTCCTTTCCAAATGAGTATGCAATTTCAAAAGCCAAAACTAATGAAGGACTGTATCGATTGGCTTCTACTGAAGAAATTGTTTGCCTACTTACACCTACTCTGTCAGCTAATTCTTGTTGAGACCACTTTTTCTCTGCTCGAAGAATAGCAATGTTGTTAAAAAGGTCGCCGTTTTGCTTCACTTTGTTTTCCCCCTCTTATTAGACAGTGTAAAAAATACTTTACAAAATGTAAAGTATTTTTGTCGAAAAGTTATGAATCATGAAAGGAAAGTTGATTTTCATAAGAAAAATAAAATGATTGCTTTATATTATTTCTACTAGTAAACTAGTACATCAAGGAGACATAATAAGGAACCTGAGCTATGCTATTTCTGAAAATAGCTAAAATCATAAATAAAATATGTTATAATAGATAGATATACTTAATGAGTTTACATTTGAGGGATTTAATTTCAACATTGCGTGAATTTCATAATACATATTTATTCATACAATTTTACAAGCTTTCTGTCTAAAAAAGAGAGGTAAGGTTTGTATCGGGATAGCTGTTTTATGGTCATTGCGAAATTCATTGTACATGTATGCCATTATAAAACTTCATCTCATTGTTTGGTAAATACAATGATGCATGAAGCTTTGTAATGGCATTTTTATTTAATTCACAATATTCAAGAAATTTTCGCGAAATACGAAAGAAGACAACTTGATACGTCAATGTGAATGAACGATTCCTCCCACTAGATTTTTAGGTATTGTACACAAATTGGAGGAAATTATGATTAAAGATTATTGGAAGCTTATTCAACGTAAGGTTGATTGGCCCGTATTTCTGATTAGCGGCGGGTTGTTAGTAGCATTTGTTGTTTTTTCTATTATTAAAATCGATCTGGTTAGTGATTTTGTTAGTAGTGGATTTGATTTGTCGATTCGTTATTTCGGAGCGTATTGGCAATTTCTTATGTTAGCTACGTTTATTGTAGGTGCAATATTGGCCGTTTCAAAGTACGGGAAAGTTCGTCTTGGTGATGTCGAAAAGCCTGAGATGTCTTATTTTAAATGGATTGCGGTTATTTTGACGACAGGTCTTGGTGCAGGTGGTGTGTTTTGGGCAGCGGCAGAACCGATGTATTACTTTTTAGACGTGCCTCCAATGCAAAAGGGTATAGAAGCGGCAACCCAGGAAGCGATTGCTCCTGCATTGGCACAAAGTTATATGTCTTGGGGCTTCACAGCTTGGTCTGTCTATGGTGCAGTCAGTTCGATTATTTTAATTTACGCGCATAAACATAAAGGAATGCCTCTGAAACCTCGAGCACTTTTATATCCTATTTTAAAAGAGAGAATTTTGACGAGTAAATGGGGCGCTGCAGCCGATATTATTTGTATTATAGGTGCAGCGGCTGGGACGATTGGTCCAATTGGTTTTCTTGGCTTGCAAGTGAGTTATGGACTGAGGGCAATCTTTGGTATACCTGACACATTCGTCACACAGCTTGCGGTGATTATTGTGTTACTAGCAGTTGTTCTTGTCTCGACGCTTACCGGTATAGAAAAAGGGATTCAGTTCTTAAGTAAGCTTAATGTGAATGCTGTAGCCGTTATTGCAGTTTTCTTAGTAATCTTAGGACCAGGTCAATTCATTTTGAGCCATTTCTTTTCTTCTTACGGGACGTACATCACTGATTTTGTGAAAATCAGTACATTTCGTGGTGATGATGCGTGGCTTGGTAGCTGGTTGCTCTTCTTCTTCGGTTGGTTTATCGGATTCGGACCGTTGGTATCATTATTTGTCGCCAGAATATCTGAAGGAAGAAAAATCCGTGAGATCTTTTTAGTTGTTGCAGTAGTCGCTCCAATTGTGACAAACTTTTGGTTTACCGTTCTTGGGGGAACTGGTATTTTCTATGAATTGAGTCATGTCGGTTCGATTAGTGAACCCTTGAATAATGGAGGCCTTCCGAGTGCTATCATTGCGATCGCGGAACAGATGCCGTTAGGGCTCATTATGCCTTCTATTTTCTTAATCTTAACGACTTTATTCGTAGTGACGACAGTAGACTCGTTGCCATAATCACTGCCCAAAATACACGAACAGGTTTGATTGGATTCTCATCTCCAGTCACAGCCATCGAAATCGAATATGCCATCGAGTCGACTGTCGTCACTACGAATAAA
>DVIO01000076.1 GCA_018711205.1 Candidatus Avamphibacillus intestinigallinarum
GAGTTCCGTCAAAAATCACCTTTCCGTGCTCCATAACAATTACCCTTGTCGCCCATTCGGCAACAAGTTGCATATCATGGGTCGCGATTAAAACAGTTTTTACCTTGTCACGAATTGAATGTAAAATATGAACCAATTGCTTTCGATTCCCTATATCAAGACTAGCTGTCGGTTCATCTAGCATCATAATTGTTGGTAACATACCTAGACCTATAGCAACAGAAGATCGTCTTTGCTGACCTCCACTAAGTAATCTCCCATCAAGTGGTAACAAGTCTTTCATATCTAATGATTCTGTTATATGTTCATACAAAGCATCTTGTTCAATATTGCGAACATCTGCAAAATAAGTCACATCATTTTGAATTGTGTCTTGAATAAACATTTCTTCAGGATTTTGATAAATATAAGAAATATGACTAGATAGCTTTTCAGCTGGCGTTTTTAAAACGTTCATGTCGTCTATCGTAATCGTTCCTTGCTTCGGTCTAATGATGCCGGCAAGACTTTTCATGAAGGTCGTTTTGCCTGCCCCATTATTTCCGACAATCGCAATCTGATCTCCCTCATGAATTGTGATTTGATCAATATCTAAAACCGTTCTTCTTTCTTTATTCAATAATTTCACTTCATGTTGCAGATCATGTACCGATAGTAAAGCCGGTTTTGTTGTTTGTAAATGTGGTTGATATTGAACCGGATCAGGAAGGAAGTGATCGTCCTTGAAATAATGAATCGCTTCCTCTACTGTAATCGGCAAATTCTCCCTAGAATCGAAATCATTTAATTGCATAGCTGCTTGTGTCACCTGTGGCGGATAAATATATCCTCCTTGCAGCTCTGTAATGTTCAGTAAGCCTTTTTTGACATCTTCATGCCATTTCACTTGTCCATTTTCAATGAGTGCAACTTGGTTACAATAATTCGCAATGAATTCAGTATGATGTTCGATGGTAATGATGGTTTTGCCTAATACCTCATTCAAATACTTTAATTTATCGTATATTTCAGTCGCATGTTGTGGATCAAGCTGTGCTACTGGTTCGTCAACAATTAAAATTTCAGGATTAAGAGCTAGTGCACCAGCAAGCGCTGTTAAGTGTTTTTCTCCACCACTCAGTTCCCAAATCGTTTTATTTTGTAAATGGGTAATGCCGAGCAGCTCTAATGCTTCGGCAGCCTTTTCTTGATAATCTGCGTATCCGAAGTTCAGTGGCGCGAAGGAAACATCTTCAAGAACCGTTAATTTCATCAATTGATTTTGAAAATCTTGATAAACATAACCAACATGATGGCTCAATGTCGCAACAGCTTGGTTTTGAACAGAATCACCGTCAACGACAACCTCTCCTTCATAATGTCCCGAGAAATAATGTGGAATCAACCCATTAATCGTTTTACAAATGGTTGATTTACCACTTCCATTGCCACCAATAATTGCAAGAAAATCTCCCTTGTGAATCGTTAAATTCGCTCCATTTAACACAGGTTTTTCAGCACCTGGATATTGATAATAAACATCTTTTATTTCCACAATCGGTTGCTTTACGCCGAGCATTTTTCATCATCCTTTTTGGCCTTTTTTGATTTACTTGTTACTTTAACTGCAATTACGATGACTGCTGCCGCAATCATGATGGCCATAGATATTGGCAACCATATAAAGCCATCTCCAAACTGATCTAGGAATCCGGGTTTCCAAACTGCGAAATCGATGTCCATTTCAGCCGTAAATTCAGCTACCAGTCCAACAAAACTAAGGAAGATTGTAATGACGATTAAACGAATAGAGATAAATTCCATAATAGAGCCATTTTCATTTTTATCACGTGGATTCATTCCCATTAAAGGTTCAATTTTGCCGTATAATCTTGGAATCAAATAAAGTGCAGGGATTACGCCGAATAGTACCCCAGAAATAATTGTGTTCGTTACCAAGTCAACTGCTTCCATTACAACAATACTTTCAGGCAATCCAGGAACGGCCTCTAATGCCTCTACGCCATACCAAACCTTACCAATGTCAACAATTGCTCCTAGTAATTGGTCAATGGCTACACCGATTATGGCTGCAAATGTAATTTGAGTTTTATTAGTTGGGTCTCGTACAAGTAATCCCGCAATGTACATTGCTAAAGTGATTTGTAAAAATCCTTCAACCTCACCTAACCCACTAAAATCTCCAAGTAATAAACTTCCAAAAATAATGCCTCCAACAGATGCACCTAGAGCAGCGTATAAAGGGTGAAATAAAATAACTAAAATGACTGGAACAAAGGCCATGTATTTAATAGATATATCTACAGGCCCTATTTCGAACTCTGGCAACAATTCTGTAAATAAATTTGCAAGTCCATTAAGGGACATAGCCAATATAAAAATCATCATTTTTTGCGACTGTGTATACTCTGTTTTATTCGTTAAACGCTCTGACATAACGCTTCCCTCCTTTTATTGTTAAACTATACTAAGCCTAACAACCAAAGGTTAACCTGGTATGAATCATTGGTTAAAAAGATGTAAAGATATGTAAAATCCGCTCAACATATTAAATATGCATGGATAAAGGCTGCCGAACACACCCATCGTTACATGCGTTTTACACACAAAAAAGACCTTCTCCAACAGAGCTGCTCATGATGAGCGTCTCCCGTTTGGAAAAGGTCTTTCTTTAGCTTGCTTATTCGCCTGCTACGAATGGCAACAATGCCATTGTGCGAGCACGTTTGATTGCTTTTGTTAGTTTACGTTGATATTTTGCAGATGTTCCAGTTACACGACGAGGTAGAATTTTACCACGGTCTGAAATGAAACGTCTTAATAAATCAACATCTTTGTAATCGATATGTGTAATTCCGTTTGATGTGAAATAACACACTTTACGACGTCTTCCACGTCCACGACGTACTGCCATCTAAAACGCCTCCTTCATCATTATTAGTTTATGAGTTCGCATACATGCTTCATACAAAGCGTGTTTGCTTTTGGTTAAAATGGTAAATCATCATCCGATATATCAATAGGTTCTCCGCTATTTCGAAACGGATCATCATCTTGGTTCTGATGTTGATTTTGGTTCGGTTGGAATCCTTGGCTTTGTCCACCTGGATTAAATCCACCTGATGAACCTTGTCCACTCGGTTGGAAATCTTGTCCGAAGTTATCGTTCCGTTGTTGGCCACCTGATCCGCGTGTTTCTAAGAATTGCACACTATCGGCAACAACTTCCGTCACGTAAACCATTTTGCCATCTTGCCCTTCAAAACTACGGCTTTGTAAACGACCATCTACACCAATCATGCTCCCTTTTTTCATATAGTTCGCAAGATTCTCAGCTGGGCGTCTCCAAACAACACAGTTGATGAAGTCTGCATCACGATTCCCTTGCTGGTTCGTAAAAGGTCTATTCACCGCAATATTAAAGTTGGCAACAGCGACACCATTTGGTGTATAACGCAAGTCCGGATCCCTGGTTAATCTGCCGACTAACACGACACGATTCATCATCAGAACCACCCCTTATTTATTGATCATCTTCCCGTACAGCAATATGACGAATAATATCATCAGAGAACTTCGCTAGACGATCAAACTCGCTAATCGCTTCACCGTCACTCTTGAAGTTAATCAAAACGTAGTATCCATCACGATAATTATTGATTTCGTAAGCAAGGCGTTTTTTACCTTGTTCTGTTACTTTTTCAATCTCCGCACCGTTATCAGTTAAGATGCCGTTAAAACGCTCGATTAAAGCTTTTTGTGCATCCTCTTCAATGTCTGGGCGGATGATATACATAATTTCGTATTTTCTAGTCATCCGTTACACCTCCTTTTGGTCTATGCGGCCCTTTTTTAAGCAAAAGAGCAAGGAGTAATCAATTGTTTTTAATTACTCTGTTCACAAGAAAATATTATATCAAAGAAATCAATAGATTACAACTTAATTTACGGGGAAACGAATTTGCATTATACGTTAAAACGGAAGTGAATCACGTCACCGTCTTCTACGATATATTCCTTACCTTCCAAGCGTACTTTTCCGTTATCACGTGCTTTCGCCATTGAACCGGCAGCTAATAAATCATCGTATGAAACCGTTTCAGCACGAATAAAGCCACGTTCAAAGTCTGTATGAATAATACCTGCAGCTTGGGGTGCTTTCATGCCTTTTTTGAAGGTCCAAGCACGTACTTCTTGTTCACCTGCAGTGAAGTATGTACCAAATCCGAGTAAATGATAAGATGCTTTAATCAGCTGATCAAGACCAGACTCCTCGATGCCTAAGTCTTCTAGGAATTCACCTTTTTCGTCATCATCAAGCTCAGCAATTTCTTCTTCTACTTTCGCACAAACGATAATGACTTCTGCCGCTTCCTTTTCAGCATATTCTTTTACTTTTTGGACAAGTGGATTATTCTCACCGTCGCCAACTTCCTCTTCAGATACGTTCGCAACGTATAGTGTTGGTTTAGCCGTTAGTAAATGCATCCCTTTTACGATACGAGCTTGTTCATCGGAAAATTCAAGCGCACGTACAGGTGTTTCACTTTCTAACGCATCTTTTACTTTATCTAAAATAGCGAGCTCTTGAACGGCCTCTTTTTCTTTTTGACGTGCGAGTTTTTCCACACGTTGGTGACGTTTTGTA
>DVIO01000006.1 GCA_018711205.1 Candidatus Avamphibacillus intestinigallinarum
GAAGAGTCCGAGGTTGAACAACTTGTGAATAAAGCTGTTGAAACATATGGCAAACTGGATTGGGCGCATAATAATGCCGGAATCGGGGCGCCGACTGCACCTATTGATGAAGTGAAATCCGAGGACTGGAAGCGTGCGCTTAGTGTAAGCTTAGACGGAATGTATTACTGTTTAAAACATGAAGTCAAAGCGATGAAGCAAAACGGTAAAGGCGCGATTGTTAACACAGCATCCACTGGTGGACTTGTTGCGACACCTGGCCTTTCACCGTACATTTCTTCAAAATGGGGTGTGAATGGCCTAACGAAAACGGTTGCTCTTGAATATGGTAAACAAGGCATTCGTGTAAATTCTATATGTCCTGGTATGACGAAAACAGCAAGTGTTGCTCATTGGTCCGAAGAAGCTGCAGACCAAGCTAAGGCTTATGAAGCATCTATTCCAATGGGACGCATGGGTACAGCACAAGATCAGGCAAATGCAGCTGTTTGGTTATGCTCAGATAAAGCCGGCTATATTACTGGCGTAAACTTACCAGTAGACGGCGGAGAAACAGCAGGTTAATGTAAATTAAAAGACTGGAATCGTGTATTCCAGTCTTTTTTATAATGCTACTTCTGTAATTCGCTTAATTCTGCTCTTGTTTTATCTGACAGAGATCCTCCGATATCCATAAGCTCAATCAAATCTTTAAAGGCTCTTTCCGGAATAGCTAAGTCAGCTACTTCATCTTGTGTAAAGCCTAAATCAATTTGATCCTCTTTTCCTGCCTCTAATTTATTCACAAATTCAGGCTCTGTCACAAATGGTGTAGACGCACCAACCATATCCGCATATTGCAATGCCTCTAACGCTTTGTCAGGCGAGTTAATACCCCCTGAAGCCATCACTGGCACACGACCATTGATATGATCATACACGACCTGATTCATATAGGCACCTTTATATTTACCAGCACGGATCGTTTGTTTATAAATATTTTTGCCCCAACTTGCTGTAGCCAGATAATCAAGTTTCGACACGTCCATAATCCGGTCCATAAAGTATAAGAATTCCTCTACACTGTAGCCAATATCATGACCACGTGTTTCTTCAGGTGTTCCTCGGTAACCTAAAATAAAATCAGCAGGTGCTTTTTCATCGATGACCTTTTGCACAGCTTGCATCACTTCTATTCCAAATCGTGAACGATCCTCAATCGATTTCGCACCATATTCATCCTCACGATTATTTGAAAATGTAGATAAAAATGTTTGAATGAGTAAACGCTGAGCACCTGAGATTTCAACGCCATCGAATCCTGCTTCAATGGCTCTTCTGGTTGCGTCTGCATATTGCATAATCACATGTTTGATTTTGCGTTTTGACATCGGAATGACGGTATGTTCAATCGGGCTTTTTAAATGAAATTCACTCGGACCATAGACTGCTCCGAAATCTTTTAATGATATTTTAGAAAATCTTCCAGCATGTGTAAGCTGGATAACTGCTTTGGCGCCACCTTTTTTCATAGCCTTTGCTAGTTTTTTCAGCCCTTCTATACTTCTATCATCGTCAATGCTAAATCCATACTCAAATAACTGACCATATTCTTCAATATATGCAGCACCTGTAATTTGTAATGGTGCAGAATATGCACGTCTTTCAGCATAGGCTGTATCTTCTTCAGTGACATACCCTTCCACAGTTGAAGAATTCGTAATCATCGGTGAGAGTACAAATCGATTGGCAATTTCTACTTGATTCGGTAATGTAATTGACTTAAATAATGGTTTATATTTTTCTGTAGTTGACATTACACTATTCTCCACTTCTTTAACATAATGATGGTTGTGTTGACTCTATGTATGACAAGATGTTCAACTAAGCGAGTTGATACAATTCAAAATCTTGATATAATCATCACATATAATTATGGAGCACATCTCCCTTATTTTTCGGATTTTTCAGGGTGACGTTCTTACATTTCATGATATAATGATGTGAATCAATTTAGCAAATTATAAAATGATTCATACAATTCCTATACTTCATTAGTATAGATGATTCATTTTAATTAAGAAAGAGGGATTATATATGAAAAAACGTGGTAACTTTTTATTTGTCGAAAAAAATGGAGATACATACACAATTCGTATGACGCCTGAATTACAAGATGATATCGGAACTGTAGGTTTTGTTGAATTTACTGAAGGAGATTCAATTGAATCTCAAGATCCAATTCTAAACTTAGAAGCTTCAAAAACTGTATTTGAAATGGCTTGTCCACTAACTGGTAAAATCATTGAACGAAACGAAGCTGTATTAAGTGAGCCTAGCCTTTTAAACTCGGCAAAACCTGAGGAAAATTGGGTCATTAAATTAACAGATGTTGATGAAAATGCATTTAACGATTTAGAGGAAGCATAATCTTCGAATCTCATTTTTGAGGATAGGGGTCAACTATGAACCAAGAAGAAAAACTCGATTATTTAATTGACTATCTACAAAAAGAAAATCTACATCAACAAGCATTCTCAACTGAACGAACAGAAACAATTGATGAAAAAATTGCCTTGTTTCGGGGACTTTGTAACATTCGTCCCCCGAGACAAGTTTCAGAGGCATTTCTTAACATACAAGATGCCTTTTTAACGGAATGGAATCACAGTCGTCCTTCTGTCTCTTTAGAAGATTTAACACCTGTTCATCCACAACTTTACTTGTGGCAAGGAGACATTACTCGCCTTGCGGTAGATGGCATCGTAAATGCGGCGAACAGTAACTTCTTAGGCTGTACACAAGCGAACCATAATTGTATTGATAACATTATCCATACACGTGCTGGCGTACAATTGAGACTAGATTGTCACGACATCATTGAATCACAAGGTCGTAAGGAACCGATTGGTAAAGCGAAAATAACGAAAGCGTATAACTTACCATCCCGTTATGTGATTCATACGGTCGGCCCTTTTATCGACGAGCGTGGTCCCTCAGCTTTTAAGGAACATCTTTTAGCCTCATCTTACGAGTCCTGTTTGCAATTAGCTGATGAACACGCGCTTCGTAGTATCGCATTCTGCTCAATTTCTACAGGTGAATTTAATTTTCCCAATGAACAAGCAGCCGAAATTGCAATTAATACTGTAACCCGTTACTTAAACAAAACAGGATCGAAGCTTCAGGTCATTTTTGACGTATTTAAAGATAAAGATTTACATATATATGAACGTTTATTACGGAAAGAATAGGTGATTGTGTTGCAACAACAAGAAACAACTTGGCAAACAAGAACAGATGTATCTTCTGTATCACAAGCGGAAACATTACACCAGCTTATTGAAGAAGCTGAAGCGATTGTCATCGGAATCGGTGCTGGGATGTCAGCCGCTGCTGGATTTACTTATGTGGGCAAACGTTTTACAGATGCATTTCCAGATTTTATTAAAAAATATCGTTTATTCGATATGCTTCAAGCTAGTTTATTTGAATATGAGGATTTACAAGAATTTTGGGCTTTCCAAAGTCGCTTTAGTCTATTAAACTATTTCGATCAGCCAGTTGGTCAACCCTATGTTGATTTACGTGAGATCTTAAAAGCTAAAAATTATCATGTGATTACAACAAACGCAGATAATGCTTTTTACGCTGCACAATTTGATATGGATAAAGTCTTCCGTATTCAAGGTGAGTATGGATTATGGCAATGCTCTGAACATTGTCATCAACAAACGTATCACGACGAGGCATTAATTCGTCAAATGGTTGCTGAACAAGCTGATATGAAAATCCCTGCTGAGTTAATTCCCTATTGTCCAAAATGTGGAGCAGGTCTTGAAATTAACAAACGGACAGAAGAAAAAGGCATGGTAGAAGACGGTCATTTCCACGAACAAAAGGATCGCTATGAAGCATTTCTACAGGAAAACGAAGGCAAAAAAATACTTTTCTTAGAAATCGGTGTCGGTCATACAACACCACAATTCATTAGAAACCCTTTCCAAGAAATGACATCAGAAAATCCCAATGCTTTATTTGTAACGATGAATCAGAAGGATTATTTCATTCCGCATGAAATCCGACCGCAAACCGTTCGAATTACAGATGATATTGCAGAAGTATTTGCTGATATGACGCGTAATTAATGCAATGAAAGGAGTGCTTATATGTATTTAATTGAACCGAAACGAAACGGCGAATGGGTTTATGACCCAGGGTTTTCTATGGCCATTCAAGAATACGTAAAAGACCATCTCTTTTTAGACGATGATGTGTTATTTCCTTATATGATGGAACCAGCTGTACAAATTGGTAAATTCCAAAATGCTTATGAAGAGCTCAACCAACCTTATTTAGACGAGCATGGTATTAAAATGATTCGTCGAGAAACAGGTGGCGGAGCAGTCTATCTGGATGATCGCAACATGAGCTTTTGCTTTTTGTTCAGTGGTGACAACAACATTTATGGGAATTACGGTTTATTATACGATCCTGTCATTAAAGCGCTTCAGAAGCTCGGTGTTCAGAACATTGAGCAAAAAGGAAGAAACGATCTCTTATTAGATGGCAAGAAAATTTCTGGTGCTGCAATGACCTTACAAAATGGCCGTATTTATGCTGGCTATTCCTTACTTCTTGATCCCAATTACGAAGCTATGGTTTCTGCACTTACACCGAACCAGAAAAAGATTGAATCACATGGCATTCAATCTGTTCGTAGTCGTGTAGGTTCCATTCGTGAGCATTTGCCTCCTGAATATCGTGATATGTCAGTATGGGATTTTACAGATTATATGATTTGTGAATTGTTGGGCATCCAAGACGTAAGTGAAGCGAAACGATATGAACTCACAGAAGAAGATTGGGCAGGCATTGAAAAAATAACTGCAGAAAAGTATCACAATTGGGATTGGAACTATGGTCGATTTAAAGAATTTACTTATCAAGTAACCGAGCGTTTCCCAATGGGAACCATGAACATTGGCTTAAGTATTGAACACGCGAAGATTTCTAGTATGCAAATTACGGGTGATTTCTTTGGCACAAAAGATATGTCCGACATTGAAAAGACATTAATCGGGACACGTCTTAAAAAAGATGAATTGTTAACCGCTCTAAAACCTTTAGATTTAACACATTATTTTGGAAACTTATCTAAAGAGACGTTTATCAATTTCATGCTAAGTATTCCAACAACAAGCCAAGTTTAAAATCGCCCACAACATAGAAAGAAGGATTACTTTGGTTCAACTCGGCGTTCTAGATTATGCACAAATTGATGAAGGCGAAAACGCAACTACTGCATTACACCATACTGTTCTCCTTGCTAAACATGCTGAAGCACTTGGCTATACGAGGTTTTGGATGGCAGAACATCACAATGTTCCTGCCTTTGCAAGCAGTTCACCTGAGATGGTTATGATGCACTTAGCAAACGCCACAAAACGGATACGACTTGGTTCGGGTGGCGTTATGCTCCCTCACTACAGTCCTTATAAAGTTGCGGAGAATTTCCGTATATTAGAGGCCTTTTTCCCAAATCGAATCGATCTTGGGATTGGGAATAACATCGGAACTCCACTTGTTAAAAATGCTCTTAATGAAAATAAAAACAGTATACTCGATTATGAAAAAAGTATGAAGGACATTCAGACCTATTTAACAGATCAAGTTAACGAAGAACATCGTTTTCATGGCATTACAGCAAATCCCGTCGTTCCAACAAATCCTGAAATGTGGCTCTTATCAACGAGCATGAAAAATGCCAAAGTAGCCGCAAAACTCGGACTTGGCTATATGTTCGGTCTATTTCTCCTTGCAGATGAGAAAAAATTAGCCAACGCACGCAAAGCCATCGATCTATATCAAAGTGAATTTAACCCTTCACCTTTTATGAAGAAGCCGAACGTTTCCATCGCACCAATTATCGTTGTCGCTGATACGAATGAACAAGCTCGTGCTTATGCAAAAACGCTCGACCTTTGGTTGCTTGGAAAAGGTCATTTTACAGAGCTGCGTACGTATCCATCTATTGATACAGCACGCAATTATCCATATACAGAATACGATAAACAACTCATTCAAACGAATCGGAACCGAATGATTGTCGGTGATATCGATCGTGTGAAAACAGAACTGGACACTTTGATTAAACGATACAAAGCAGATGAAGTACTATTTATCCCGCTAATTCCTGGTATAGAAGCACGCAAAAGAGCACTTGAACTTTTAGCCGATGCTTTTTTATAACAACTACATGTTAGACGTAAAGGCCTTTTCTCGCTGTAGAAAATGGACTTTACGTTTTATATTTATGAGCGTCTCAACTTTTTAGTTAGGTAAGCTTCTACCTCCTTTTTCCATTGTTTCATTTCTTGATCATTGACCAATTCAGTAATGTCATCGTGAATGATTTGAAATTGTCGATCATCTGTATTTAATCCGCCTACTTTTTTAGTTTGATCCATTTGTTTAACTGTTATATATTGATAACTACCGTCTTCTGATGGAGTGCTTAAATCTTTAGGCAACGACCAAAACTTCTGTTCTTCAATTGTATGTTGAATACGTTCTACCTGTTTTTGGCTAAGTTGCTTTTCAATCACGGGTGCCTCTGTTTCTACTTTCAATTGCTCAGCTTTACCTAGATATAAAAGTAATGTCCCCTCCGAATCGATTGATATATTTCGCCTATACATTTTAATATCCTCATCAGGTCCAGCAGGGCCCCAACTTGCTATTACAAACGGTTCATTTTCCACATATTCATAAGCCGTTAGATTCGTAAACAGCGTAACAAGTGGTAAAACTGCTATCCCAATCGCAGAAATCATTATTTTTTTAATCATCGTATCGTGTCGTTTCACCCTTTCAAGATAAGACTCGTTTCTAATCATCGTTTACATGAACGGATGATTTCTCCTTATTACTCTACCATAGATATTTTGAGATATTTCACAACTTGAAATAAAGTTTATTGCGCTAATATTTTCGCACTTATATACTTGAAATCAAAAAATCAATGGTATACTTTATATATAAAATTGAAATTATGAGAGGAGTTTTTAATGATGAGCAACATTGAACGTCGAATCGAAGAGTTAGGCTTACAATTACCAGAAGCTCCCCCCACGAATACGGACAGCGACTTTGTACCGGTTACCATTCATCAAGGGGTTGCCTATGTGAGTGGACAAGTCCCGAGAATCAATGGTGAAGTTCCTTATCCTGGCAAAGTTGGCTCAGACGTCACTGTAGAGCAGGCTGAGGAACTTGCTGAATACTGTGTATTAAAAGGGTTAAGCTGCATAAAAGCTGCAACTGGAAGCCTTGATCATGTTGAACAAATTTTAAAAATAACGGGTTATATTCAAGCTGCTCCTGGCAATCATACATACTCAAAAGTGTTAAACGCTGCTTCAGCTTTACTCGTTAAAATCTTCGGTGACAAAGGTCGTCATGCACGGGCAGCTATTGGTGTTGCTGAACTGCCGAGCAATACACCTGTTGAGATTGATTTTATCATCGCAGTAAAATAATACAAACGAGAGTCCTTATATAAGGGCTCTTTTTTAGTGAAAACATTCAATAATCGCTAATCATATCTCCCTCGAACTGCAGCCGAAACGTTTTCAACATCGTTAAATGGGAATGAACCTAAGTAATGCTTTTATTTAAATTTATGAGGTGGCTTGTGATTATGCCAAAAGATTTAACATTAGGTATCGTTCCTGCTCCAGGCATTACAGCAACATTAAGTAAAAAAGTGAAAGATGATTTACTCGATACATTCGAAAGTATAGAAGACTATCATACGAATTGGAAAATTGAAATCATCGTCGATCAAATTACAGGTGCCGCTGAAAATGCTTCAGAAATTATGGATCAGGCTATTCATATTAAATCCCATAACAATTGGGATTATGTGATTTCTTTAACCGATTTACCGATATTTAATTTAAAATATATTGTGTTAGCAGATGTCAATAAAGAACAAAAAGCAGCCCAAGTATCTTTACCAGCGTATGGCGCCTTGCCCAAGGTTTCAAATGTAAAAAATACGTTCATTCAAATTCTTCAGGAACTCCATTCTGAGGAAAAAGATGATATCGGTATGGGAAAGCACCATAAATCTGTAAGCTTTTTAAGTTCGATTAAAAGAGCCTTTACGTTCACTTCAATTAAACGGGTTGAAACAGATCAGCATGCTTCTATCCTGTATTTAATACAACCAAAATGGAATGGTACCCTTAAGCTCATTGCCGGTATGACCGTTGCCAATAGTCCTTGGTCGATTATGCCATCCTTTAAGAAAGTCATTGGTCTTGCCTTTGCCACCGGTTCTTATATGCTGATTTTTAATACGTTATGGCAATTAAGTGCCGTGTATGAATTTTCAAGATTTCTCATTGTCATGTTAACCGCCATGACAGCTATGGTGACTTGGATTATTTTTGCCCATAATTTATGGGAGAAAAAGCAAAACTACCAATCCCAACGCTTACGGTTAATGTACAATGCTACAACCATAACAACATTAGGTGTTTCAGTATTAATGTTCTATATCGCCATGTTCATCTTATTTGCCATTGCTGTCATGATTTTTGTACCAGCAGAAACCTTCGAGTCGGTTCTTCATCATGACATTGATATTGTTGATTACGCGAAGCTCGCTTGGCTTGTTACATCCGCTGCAACGGTAGCAGGTGCGATTGGGGCCGGCTTAGAAAACGAAGAATCTGTGAGAAGGATTACGTATGGCTATAGACAGTATGTACGTTCTAAAGAAATTCAAAGATTAGAGGAAGAAAAAACCAAAGAAGAAAAAGGGAAAAATCCAACTGATGCGTATGATTATGACCCGTAACAGGAATCATATGAATCAGCTGGTTAAAAAGGAGTGAATGATATGTCTAAACGTAAGCTCGTATCTACAATCGCGCTTCCCTTAATAGGTGGAAGCATTGCTGGCTATCTTTCTACAAAATCAGCTCGAAAAAAATATGAAAGATTAGATACACCACGTTTTTCACCACCAGGCTGGGTTTTCCCAGTAGTTTGGACAAGCTTATACACAATGATGGGCACTGCAAAATATCAATTTGATCAAGTTCCCAAATCCCCTATTTTGCAAAAACGTGGTTCGTTAGCCTATCAAACGCAGCTTTCCCTTAATTACCTTTGGTCATTTCTATTTTTTAAATGGAATGTAAGAGGTGCTGCGTTTGTTGAAGCTTCCTTGCTTTGGTCAGCTGTAATCGTGAGTACCTCTTATTTTTATCAACAAAGTAAGCTAGCTGGGTCATTAATGGTACCTTATATTTTATGGGTTAGTTTTGCTCTTGTGCTCAACTATAAAACGTGGCAAATGAATTAAGCTTTGACCAAATAAAAAAGTCATCAATCCAATCTCTGGACTGATGACTTTTTTGAGAGCATTTATTTATTTTTTAATTCGACACGTTGTAAGCGTAGCGCGTTTAACACAACCGATACCGAACTGAATGCCATCGCTGCACCGGCCACCCATGGCGCTAGTAACCCTAAAGCCGCTACGGGTATACCAATGGTGTTGTAAATAAAAGCGAAGAATAAGTTTTCTTTAATATTTCGCATTGTCTTTTTACTCATCATGACAGCATCTGCGACACTATTTAAATCTCCGCGCATTAACGTAATATCAGCTGCTTCAATCGCAATGTCTGTTCCTGTCCCAACGGCCATACCAATATCTGCCATCGCTAGAGCTGGGGCATCGT
The DNA here is from genome assembly GCA_018711205.1 of Candidatus Avamphibacillus intestinigallinarum. Lineage (GTDB taxonomy): Bacteria > Bacillota > Bacilli > Bacillales > Amphibacillaceae > Avamphibacillus > Avamphibacillus intestinigallinarum. Next base: position 9,741 of record DVIO01000006.1, read on the forward strand.
TAATACCGTCCCCCACCATCGCTACTTTCTTACCGATCGCTTGCAGTGATTTCACTTGTTCACTTTTTTGATCAGGTAATACTTCTGCAATCACATGATCAATGCCAACTTCATTTGCAATTGCTTTAGCTGTTCGTTCGTTATCACCAGTTAACATAATCACGTCGAGTCCAAGTTTATGCATTCTAGCAACCGCCTGTTTAGACGTTTCTTTAACCGTATCGGCTACAGCTACAATTCCTGCAAGTGTATCCTCAATTGCAATCAACATAGCTGTTTTCCCAACATGTTCCAATGCTTCCATCACTTGTTCTGTTTCACTAGCTAAAGATACATTTTGTTCTTTCATGAGTTTACGTGTACCCACATATATATTTTGTCCGTTTATGTTTGCACGAATACCGAATCCAGGTAATGCTGCAAAATCATCAACTTCCCGTAGAGCAATGTCTTTTTCTTTCACACCTTGCACGATGGCTTGCGCTAATGGATGTTCTGATTGATTCTCAGCGCTACCGACAAGTTGTAATACTTCATGTTCTGTGAAGCCTTCTTCAACAATAATATCTGTTAAAGTTGGTGTACCTTTTGTTACTGTCCCTGTCTTATCAAGCACGACTGTATCAATAGACTGTGTATTTTCTAAGTGTTCGCCACCTTTAAACAAAATCCCCATTTCTGCCGCACGTCCAGAACCAGCCATAATTGAAGTCGGGGTGGCAAGACCTAATGCACAAGGGCAGGCGATTACTAAGATTGAAATCGTTGGAATTAAACTTGCACGAAAGTCACCTGGTGCTACAATGGTAAACCAAATAAAGAAGGTTGCCACTGCAAGTAGCACAACGATTGGCACAAATACACCGGAAATTTTATCCGCTAAACGTTGAATATCCGCTTTTGATCCTTGTGCATCCTCGACAACTTTAACAATTTGAGCAAGTGCTGTATCTTTCCCAACTTTTGTTGCTGCGATTTGTAAAGCACCATTTTTGTTAATCGTCGCTCCAATCACAGCGTCCCCTATCGTTTTATCAATTGGGATACTTTCTCCAGTTAACATCGATTCATCAATTGCTGACTGACCGTCGATGATTTCACCATCTACCGGTATCTTTTCACCTGGTTTAACGAGAATCGTATCACCTGTGATGACTTCTTCAATTGGAATTTCCTGTTCCACACCATCTCTAATCACTCGAGCTGTTTTAGCTTGTAAATCAAGTAGTTTTTGAATTGCCTGACTCGTTTTACCTTTAGCCCGAACTTCAAACAACTTACCTAAGACAATTAACGTAATGATGACTGCCGAGGCTTCAAAATATAGCTCAGGTTCACCAATACTTCCAGCGTTCATCCACTCAAATGATAAATATAAACTATAGAAATAAGCAGCACTCGTACCAAGCGCGACGAGTACGTCCATGTTTGCACTCTTATTTTTTAATGACGTGTAGGCACCTTTATAAAATTGGGCACCGATGATAAATTGTACGGGCGTTGCTAATGCCAATTGAACCCAAGGATTCATTAAGAAATCTGGTAAATATATAAACGATAAAAAGCTGAAGTGCGCTACCATCGTCCATAATAATGGTAAGGTTAATATACTAGAAAAGATGAGTTTATTCGTTTGTTTACGAATCTCTGCTTGTTTGTGGTCTATTTTTTCTTGACCGTCTGATTTAGGTTTGAGTTCATAGCCAAGCTTTTTAACCTTTGCCATCATATCATTGGGCTGAATTTCTCTTTCGTTATAATCCACGACAATGGTTTCTAATGCAAAGTTGACACTAGCATTCGATACCCCAGGCATTTTACCAATACCTTTTTCAATCTTTGTGGCACATGCAGCACATGTCATACCAGAAATATCAAATTCAGCTTTTTGTTCAACAACTCCATAACCCGTTTTTTCAATTTCTTTTTTAAACTCAGCTACATTTGTTTCATTTGGATCATATTGCACAGTCAATTGTTCTAATGCAAAATTGACATTGGCATGATCAACGCCAGGTAACTTACGAATGCCTTTTTCAACTCGATTGGCACAAGCTGTACAAGTCATCCCACTTACTTGTAAAGTACTTTCTTCTGTTGCCATTTCTCCGCCTCCTATACTACATGGGGGTATTAAAATGTTAAAAAAGAAGATTACACCTCTAGGGTATAATCACTTTTTTAATCATTCGTATCCCATGAATCGTCTTTATTCATATTTAATTGGAAAGAATCTGATAACCTTGTTCTTCTATTTTTTGTTTAATTTGATCCAAACTAACCTCATTATGATCAAATTCTACTTGTACCTCTTCTGTATCCATATCTATGTTGATAGAAGAGATTCCTTGTAATTCCTGAACTCCTGTCTCAACTTTGCTTACACAACAACTACAAGTCATGCCTTCTACTTTTAATGATTCCGTCATCTTGTTTACCTCCTTAATATTTACATATCGATAATACCGTACCCCTATATAGTATTACAAGTGAAATATTTCTCTCAATTATTTATAGCGTTAGTCATTTACTTGTAAGATACGTTTAATCTCAGCTAAATTGTTCTCAAAACCAATCAATACTTTTGGTTTACTCAATCTGCCTCGTAATGATTTATCTTTAAAAACAAAAGTCGGTACCATGCGTGTTCCCGTTAATTTTCGCAAATCTTTTTCTCTCTCTGGATGTTCAGATAAATCATGACTGACATAGTCAATATCATGTTCAGCGAGAAACGCTTTTCCTGCTTGGCAATCTGAGCAAGTTGGTCGAGTATACAGTTCTAATTGTACATGTTTCATCACACTCATCCCTTTCCTACTTATAGAGGCGATTCCATTAAATGTGTATTCAGCGCGTTTGTGCATCCTTTGCATCTTTAGTGAACGTCTAGAACAAATGGATAAGCGATGACTTGTCCATTTATTTTAAATTCCGCCCACATTTTATACAGCCCTGGCTCATTAAATTCTGCGACAAACACGGTA
>DVIO01000077.1 GCA_018711205.1 Candidatus Avamphibacillus intestinigallinarum
ATTAAATAATATGACAGATGACAATATACCGAAAGCAATTATGGATGAAGATATAAGGTTAAGAAAAGATGCGATAGAGAATATTGATATAACCCAATATGCTTACTTTATTAAAAATCTTAAGAATGATATAGATAAAATTGAATTTAAACCGTTAAAGTTACATATACACGCACAAAAGGCATACCAAGATGTAAAAAAGGTGTTTGATTCAGGCAGTAAAATAAACTATAAGTTACAATTAGCTTCCGAAGTTATGAGTCAATTACCTATAGATAAGCAAGTGGAATTAAGTGATAAAATTGCACTTGCTATACATGAAGCTGTTTACTCAACATTTTCAGAAAGTAAATATAATGAACGAATTAATGAACATACTCAAACGAGTGAAAAGTCAAGTCAGCATGATTTTCGATATAATTATTTTGTAAATCAATTAACAGATAATGTAGTAACAGAAGATATAAATGATGAAAAAGCATTCATATATGATAGAGATGAACAATTAGATTGGTTATTAGTTAAGATACTAAATAAAGTTCAACGAGCTGCAGATGGATGGGGAATGAGAAATGCTAAACCTCATCACAGAACACAAACATTTAGAGATATGGAGCACTATTTCCTTAGAGATGTATCGAAAATGATAGATAAAGAGCTTAACAAAAAGGAAAACTTAAATAAGCAATCTAAAAAATATGACTTCGATAATAAGATAAAGATCATTAATGACAATATTGAGTTTTTTAATGAAGATGAACAAATTAGAAAGCATTTACTAGAGTTACGTAAACGATTAGACTTTCATTCTGCAGCAGTATTAGATAAGAAAAATCATTCACACATAGGCAATGAAATGTTCCAATATTTTATGGATGATATGCAGCAAGTTGTAACATTGATAGACCGATACATTAATAAGACTGAACATTATAATGATATGAAAAATGGCTATATTAATGAATATAAATCATTTTACAATGCATATAATAATGAAATTGAAGTGATTAAGACGCACGAAAATAACATCCCAATGGCAATGTTAATGAAGCAATTTAAGAATCAACTGTTAAAAAGAAGGAATAACCGGAAAAGCTCTAATTGAAGTTAAGTAGAAAATTGATTAATAATTGATAAGCTCAATCCCTCATATAAAGGGATTGAGCTTATTTGCTTGGTGGGAATTTTTTTGAATTTTTTTGCCACTTCATCAACGACCTCTATTTAGTATTAAGATTGTCTTATCAAAACGTTTTGAACAAATTTTAAGTTGAAAGTGAGCGCGCCATTTTCAACCATAAAGGAGAAGATTTACATGGAGACAAGAGACAAACTGATGTCGTTGACTCAAAGTAACAAAACACAGCAGTGGTTAATGGACAAATCATCTAACCAAGATGATGTTCAGCAACTGCAGCAACAATTCAGTCAGCAGCTTGATCAACAATATAATGCACTTTTAGTTGATGAAAAAGCTAAGTTAGACCAATACGTGGAATTGCATCAAGGATTGGAATCATTAAAGGAAGAGATTGAATCAGAACCTATTACGCTTAATATCGATAAATTACCCGATATCAAAGCAACAATGCTTGAAAGAGCCAAGAATGATGAACATTCTGATAAAATCGAAAAGCTATTTGATAAGTTAGAACAGGCATTAAATGGTACGAATCGATTATATACGCAATTATCGTTGATTGGTACACGAACACATCGAATTACAACTAAAAATTTTAATCTTCAAGGCTTACCTAAAGCAGTCCAACATACGATTTTACCTTCAAAATTTAAGAAGGTGTATACAGTCGATTTTAAATCGTTTGAACCATCAGTTGCAGCGTACATGACTCAAGATTCAAAACTGATTGACTTGTTAAATCAGAAAGACGGACTGTATGACGCATTGCTAAGTGAATTAGGCTTATCAGATGAGCTACGTGTATTTGTTAAACGTGCATTTATTGGTTCGTTTCTATTTGGAGGTAACTTCAAAAATCCTAAATTCAAGCTGAATCAATATGTAAGTGAAGTACAATGGTTGGATTTGGTCAGCCAATTTACAAAAGTCATTGAACTTAAGAAGCACGTTGAAAAGAGTAATTCCATGGCTATGCCTTATAGTATTGAGCATGATATGAGCGCATTTCAAGGTAGCAGTATTATGGCAATCTACGTACAAACTGTAGCGAGTTATATTTTCAAGCACATTCTGCTAAAAGTGTACAAAGCACAGTGCGATCAAAAAACGTTCAAGATTATAGTACCGATACACGATGCGATTATGATTGAATGTGAAGATGAAGAAATTGCACAAAATGTGGGTCAGTTAATGAAAGATACGGCTAACCAGTTGTTCAATGGAGAATTTGCCCATGTGACAGTGGAAGAAATAGGAGGCGTAGACCATGAATAATGATAGAGGACAAAGCCTACACATCCCAAGTAGTACACCAATCAAAGAAAATAATATATATGTAGCTACGTTACATTCTGTGATCCAAACAGATTTCTCAGGTGAAATAAAGCACCAATTCACGTATGAAATTGAAGTGAACAATCAGATTGTATATGCGAATCGTAATATTCCAACAAAACCGAGCGCTAATCAGTTGTCAATTCATGATTGGCTTAAACGTCATAGCAACTATAGCGTGGGTCATGACACGTATGAACCATACATTGACCGAAAGCATTTAATACTTATTGGTCAATATAACGGTAATTATTATGTACACGATGTAGCACCATTAAATGAAGATGGAGGATTATTATAATGAATCATATATTACAGATGTTAACGAAACTATTGAGTGAAGCTAAGGAAGCAATCGACCGTGAAGGTCTGATTGCTATCTTAACAGGAAGTGTTGGAAATAATGATGAAATAGATGAGTCTGGACAAGCTATAACGGTGTTTAACGAGCTTATTGATAAGTTAAAACTTAACATCCCTAAAGATGTAGACTATCGAGCTAATATTCATAGCTATTTTAGTATTCAGAAAAAACCGAATGACACAATATTAATGGATATGATGATAAATGTTTTTCATGTCAAACGCTTTGCTTCAGAATTGTTTATTTTTAAAGATAAAGGTTGGCAAAAGGTAAATGAAGATGAATTGCAAGGGTTGATATCTAAAATGATACAAGTGTTGCTGGTAGATTATAAACCTTCACTAAGCATCTTGAAAAGTATAGTAGATGGATTACAAAAGTCAACAGATGTTGAAGAACTTGTTGAAGATAAACAATACATTGGTTGCGGTCCAAATATGTTCAATCTAAATACATTTAAAGTAGTTAAAAACAACTTGAATATTTTCCCAAAGACCCGCTTAAATTTAGATTTAGATATGAATGATGTAGTCTCTGATAAAATACCGCCTCATTTCGATAATTTTATGCTACAACTTGCTAATTTTAATCATGAATTACAGTGTTTTATAATTCAACACACATCGGTATTACTAACTGCAGATACAAAATTACGTCGCGGTCTGATTTTGTATGGCAGCGCCAAAAATGGGAAATCGGTTTATCTCAAGTTACTTAAATCATTCTTTTATAGTAATGATGTTGTATCTAAAACACTTAATGAGCTTGAAGGACGCTTTGATAAAGAAAGTCTAATTGGTAAAAGACTTATGGCAAGCGATGAAATTGGGTATAGAAACCGAATGGTTATTAAACGATTTAATCATTAGTGATACATTTCCTTATGAAAATGAGCTGTATTATCTTCCTAAACCTTTGATAAAAATTGAATCTAAAGAAGAAAGCAACCATAAAGCATTTAAAAAGTTAAAATATGTTCCGGTTCATCACTATAATCAATATTTAAATGGTGAGTTAAGCGCTGAAGATGCGACAGATTTAAATGATATTTTTAATATTGGGCATTTTTCTCTACAAACAAAGGTTTCATTATCAGCACAAGAAATTGA
>DVIO01000078.1 GCA_018711205.1 Candidatus Avamphibacillus intestinigallinarum
TGATGAATACTACAAGCTGAAGCAGAATTTAGAGGGATTGCTAGAGGTATATTTTATTACGATTTATGAAGAAATAGTCGATTGATAGAAAATAAATAAAAAATATGTTGACCTATTCCCACCTACCTACACCGTTGGTCGATATGTTACTGCAAACGTACTCACCCTAAAAAAAGCCCTAGACATCAACATTGGTGGCTCGTCCCATGTTGAAGCTGTTTCACTACTAGAATTAACAGACGAAGTCATTCCAGAACGCCAACATGAACTAGCTGAAAAGTACAGTCAATATCCTGGAAAATAAACGTCTGAACGTGCACCCTATGTCTGATGACGAGGGTGTATTTTGATTGTGTGAAATTGTTATGGCATTACATGTTGTGGTGAGGTTTATTAAGATGAATTAACCGATTTTGGAACAAAAGGATTAGATTCTGATATAATCAGCTTTATAAGCAATGAAAGGAGATGCTGTGTTTATGTTTAACAAGCAAAATGTTGAGATTGTAATTATTGGGGAGGTATGTGCAAAGTAAATTCATGCATAAAACCTCCCAAAAGTTATGATGTTCACTTTAGGAGGAAATGAAATTGAATTATATGAATATGAAAAACTTAGGACTTACAGAAAACTTTATACAGGAGTCCAAAAAATATACAGGTCTTTTTATTGGTCGAGTCTCATCGCAGTCAAAAAATCTATACAAGGTGATCACCGAAAATGGTGAGCTTATTGCTGAGATATCCGGTAAGTATCACTATAATGTGAAAGAAACCTCTGAATATCCTGCCGTTGGAGATTTTGTTATGATCGACAGAACAAATAGTGCAGAGGGAAATGGAATCATTCACCATACCCTTTCAAGGAAAAGTGTATTTGCACGTGAAATGGCAGGTACTAAAGAGGATATTCAGATTGTTGCTACAAATATTGATACCGTTTTTATTTGTATGTCGCTGAACGAAGATTATAATTTACGAAGACTAGAGCGTTACCTGTCTATTGCTTGGGCTAGTCGTGCTGTGCCAGTGATTGTCCTCACAAAATCGGATTTATGTAATGATATAGAGCGAATGATTAACGAGGTTTCAGCTCTTGCAATTGGTGTAGAGGTAGTTGTGACAACAAATACTTCTGATACAGAGAATCCGTCTTTAAAGAAATTTCTTTCTAGCGGTAAGACAGCTGCGTTCATAGGATCGTCTGGAGTTGGAAAATCAACCCTAATCAATGGCTTGCTCAATCAGAATTTATTGGAGACAAATGAGATAAGAAATGATGATAAGGGTAGGCATACTACAACAAGACGAGAACTCATTATGTTGCCAAACTTGGGTGTCGTTATAGACACTCCAGGTATGAGGGAACTTGGCATTATAAGTGCAGATTTAAAAAAGTCTTTTTCTGATATTGATGAACTTGCTTTTGATTGTCAATTCAATGATTGTACACATCAACATGAGCCGAATTGTGCGGTTCAAAAAGCAGTAAAAGACGGTGTATTGCCAGTTGAAAGGTTAGAAAGCTATTGGAAATTAAAAAAAGAGACTAAATATCAAGGCTTGAATTCTAAAATGATTGAAAAAGAAAAGATCAATGAAATGCTCAGTGATATGGGTGGCATGAAAAACTTTAGGGATTTTAGAAAATCCATCAAACAAAGAAAAAAGTAGATAGGAATCAAAAGCATTAAGTAAAGATTAGGGTGACAGCTCCACGTCGGACTGTCACCCTATTTTTGGACGAACAGCATGTATGCTTAAATGAATTTATAAAATATCCATCGATAAACTATTTAACGATAGGCAAGCGCCATTTAAACTTGATAAATTATTATAATTTTTAAATCAACTAAAGGAAAAAATCATATATGATCAGTTGAATAAAATAAGAGATGAAGCAATTATCGTTAAAGTAGCTGTTCCTGGTCAAAGATGGGAAGTTGAATTTTCAAGTGACGGAATGATTGAAGTAGAGTAATTTATAAGTGATCAACGTTTCTATGATGAACGTGAACTTGAAGGAGTATTTAAACAATTTAGCAATGGATAACAAGGATATATCACAATATAAGTCAGTATCTTAATTATTGATATGCCAGGCATTGATTCTCCATCTCCTATTGTATTTCACTAATTGCTAAGACTCAAAAACAATCCTCATAAAACCAAGAAAGTAAGTGAAAGAAACCCCTAGCAAAAACACTGAGGTTAGTCGTTGTAATTTTGTAATGTACTATTTTGCAAAATTTAGCCTCCTTATAAGATAATTTTATTTTACATGAACTTTTATTTATACATCTATATTAGAATGAACTTCATAATAGCAAACTAGTTTTCTTTGGTACATTTATATTTATTCAAAAAATGACTAAGAGTAAAAATCAACGTATTTACACCGCTAGAAAGGAAGTCTTACGTTCATTTACAATCACAGTTTAATGGTGACGTTGCAAGTTAGAAAGTTTGGGCACTCATTTGTCTTGCAAGAGAGATTTATGGAGAAGTAAGACCAAACGTAATACGTATAGTTTTTATAGTAAAGGTAAAATAATTATGATAAGTGTGCTATATTAATAGAACTAAGAGAAAAGTGCTAACGAATATCGATACATGTAACATGTGCTTAAATGAAACATTTAAAATCTATGAATTATAAAATTATATTCGAAGTACTAGATCACTATCGGAGGACTTATAAATGAGCAAGTATATGTTGTTAAAAGACCATGTTTATAATTATATCGTTGAACAAATTAATGCTGGTGAAATGGTTGCTGGTAAAAAGTTAAATGAAAGTGCCATTAGTAAAAATCTTCAAGTGAGCAGAACACCAGTGAGAGAAGCGCTCATTCAACTTGCTTCAGATGGATTATTGGAGAATGTACCAAGAAAAGGTTTTATTATTAAAGAGCTAACAAAGCAAGATGCCGTCGAAACGTATTTCATTATCGGGACATTAGATGGTGTAGCTGCCGCGCTTGCCGTACCATTTTTACAAGAAAAACATTTCAAAGAGATGGAATTTTATGTTGAGAGTATTGAACTCGCAATTAATTCTGAGAATTTTGCAATGTATCATAAAATGCAAGAATCATTTCATGAGGTGTATTTGAACCTGTGCCCTAATGAAAGTCTAGTGAATTTACTAAATCAATTAAAGAAGAAATTTTTATTAAGATTTGATCATTTAGAGAGTATCGAGTTTGCACAACAAAAATTACGAGAAACAAATAAGGAACATCGTGAGATCATTACGTTATTTAAAAGACAAGATTGTAAAGGTTTAGAAAAGTATTTAAAAGAAGTACATTGGGATGTCAAAAAAGCAGAACTAGTTCCTCTATAGAAAAGATAAAAACACAGTATCTAATAAGGTACTGTGTTTTTTTAGATTGAGTTTGTCGGATAAGCATAATAAGTTTTATATAATAAAGACCTCCATTAACTTATTTTCAGATAATTTTAATTGATTATTATTGAAAAAATTGAAATACTATGTACAATATTTAGTATACAATTAAGGTTATTGTATACTTTAAACAATTTAGCGGAAGGCATTTCTTAAGAGGGGGATTATAAATGAAAAAAGAAAATTATGATTTAGCAATTGAATTAAGAAGAGAATTACATCAACATCCTGAATTATCAAATGAGGAAACATGGACAAAAAATCGCTTAATAGACTTTTTGAAAACGCATACAAAAAATATTCAAATTGTGGATAAAGGCAACTGGTTTTATGCAAAATATTACGCAGGAGAGAATCAAAAAAGCATTGCATTTCGGGCGGATTTCGATGCTTTACCAATGGATGAAGTAATCGATTTACCTTGGGCATCTAAACAACCAGGAAAAGCTCACAAATGTGGTCATGACGGTCACTCAGCAACACTTGCAGCATTTGCGTTAGAAGTCGACCAAAATGGAGCGAATCAAAACATTTTTTTCTTATTTCAACATGCTGAAGAGACTGGTGATGGCGCTGCAGAATGCGTAGAGTTAGTGAAAGAACATCAGATTGATGAAATTTATGCTTATCATAATATGAGTGGTTTTCCCTTCAAGTCCATAGGGATTAAAAACGACACAATGTTATGTGCATCGAGAGGGATGTCAATTTATTTTGAAGGAAAGCCTGCACATGCAAGTCAGCCAGAGGTAGGTATTAACCCATCATTAGCAATTGCGAATATTGTTCGTGGAATCCCAGATTTTACAGCTAAAGAAAATAATAAGGGTCTTGTATTATGTACAATTGTACAAATTGATGTTGGTGAAAAAGCATTCGGTATCGCAGCGTCAAAAGGTGTAATTCGTATGACAATTCGTGCATTATATGAAAATGAATTAGATATTTTACAAGCAAACCTAGAACAAGTTGCAAAGAGAGAGGCAGAAAAACATGGATTGGCAGTAGAATTTGCCTATAATGATGTATTCCCAGAAACAGCAAATGACAAAAAACAAGCCGATAATATTCGGCAAGTAGCGGAAAACCAACAGTTAGAGATTGTCGAACTTGAAGAAGCATTTCGTGGTTCTGAAGATTTTGGTCATTATACAAAGCTAACAAAAGGTGCTTATTGTATTATTGGTAACGGTGAAGACTATCCAGATGTTCACACAAGTGAATACGATTTTAGAGATGAGCTCATTGAAACCGGTGTAAAATTATTTAAAGGGATTATTTCATTGCCTAAATGAGGCAGTGACGGATGGGGGAAAATAGATGATGAGACAGAAAGAGAAAAAGAAAAAAGGACTCAGTTTTCCACATGTTTATATTATGTTTTTACTTGTAATGTTGTTCGTGGTTGGCCTTTCTTGGATTGTTCCAAGTGGAGAATATGAACGTGAGTTAGATCCAGAAACAGGAGTAGAGCACCTGAATACAGAAGTGTTTGAGTATGTAGCAAATGACAATCCAATTGGATTTATGGATTTTTTTGTTGCATTACATAATGGGGTCGTACAGTCAGCTGATATTATCGTTATGTTATTATTTGCTAGTGGTGCATTATTTATTTTAGAAAAATCAGGTGCCATTGCAGCAGGAATTCATGCCCTTCTGAAAGTTGCCGAAGGTAAAGAAAAATTTATTATTGTGTCATTACTTGTGTTATTCGCAACAATGGGTACGATTGGATTTGGTGAAGGTGGAATTCCGTTCATTCCTTTAGCAATGGCTGTTGTAATGGGGATGGGTTATGATCGCATGACTGCGTTCGCAACTTCTGTTGTTGGTCTAGCAATTGGATTTTCAGCAGGAGCTGTAAACTTTTATACAACAGGTGTAAGTCAGTCAATTGTTGGACTGCCAATTTATTCTGGAGTAGGATTCCGACTCATTTCTTTATTGGTGTTCATATTAATTTCAGCCGTGTATGTACTTCGCTATGCGAATAAAACGAAAGCAGATCCTACAAAAAGTATTGTTTATGAAGAATACCAAGTACAATTACAAAATACTGAAAAAGCTGAATACGAAGAGGAAGCGTTTACATTTCCGAGGAAAATTGCCTTACTAGGCTTAGTAGCTGTTTTAGTTGGAAGCGCTTATGGTGCTATTAAGTTAGGATTTGGTATGCCAGAATTATCAGCAGTGTATGCGATTTACGCAGTGTTTTTAGTGATTATTCTGAAGATTAGTCCTAGTGAGGCAGCAGTTACATTTGGAGAAGGGGCAGCTCGTTTATTGCCAACAGGTTTAGCAATTGGTTTTGCACGTTCTGTTATGATTTTAATGGATCAAGCAAAAATCATTGATACAGCGGTATATTCGCTATCGAACTTGCTAGACAATACAGGTACTGTCATTACATTACTCGTACTATTTTTAGCAGTCATTTTCTTTAACTTCTTTGTTGTATCAGGAAGTGGGAAAGCAGTTATTTTAATGCCGATTATGGGACCATTAGGGAAAATATTAAATATTAATCAACAAGTAATGGTTGTAGTTTACCAATTCGGTGATGGATTTACAAACTACTTATGGCCAACATCTGGTGGCTTAATGGCTGCACTTGGAATGTCGAATGTAAACTATGGAGATTGGGTGAAATTCTCTTTTAAGCTATTTATGTTGTTACATTTTGCAGCTTTTGTATTGATTGTCATTGCGAATTATTTAGGATTAGGACCATTTTAAATTATTGATAAAGGGGTTTTTGCATGTTGAATTTGTTTGAAGAAATAAAAAAATATGAAGCACAAATTATTGAAGATCGTAGATATTTACATCAATATCCGGAGCTAGGTTTTGACTTGCCGAATACACAAAAGTATATTCAAAAACGTTTAGATGAAATGGGTATCCAACATAAGGCTTGTGGCGTATTAACTGAAGAAACGATAGAGAAATATCAACGTGCAGGCTTTCCAAAACAAGAGAAATGTACGGGAGTTGTCGCTACAATTGGACAAGGTTCACCGTGTATTCTTTTACGTGCAGATATGGATGCATTGCCAATACAAGAAGAAGTTGAAACAGCATTCAAATCAACCAAAGAAGGTATGATGCATGCTTGTGGTCATGATTCTCATGTAGCAATGTTATTAGGCGCAGCACAGTTATTAAAGGACCATGAAGATGAGCTGAAAGGTACTGTTAAATTATTTTTTCAACCTGGTGAAGAATGGGGGTATGGTTCAAAACTTATGATTGATGACGGTGCACTTGAAAATCCAAAAGTCGATGCTGCATTTGGGATTCATATTATGCCAGACCAAGAAGCGGGGACTTTATCTGTAACTGAAGGTACACTAACACAAGCGATGGATACGTATATTGTTGATATTGAAGGGTATGGCGGTCATAGCTCTCAACCACATAAAACAATTGATGCGAATATGATTATGAACCAACTCTATACAAGCCTAAATTTATTAATTACTCGTGAAGCTCCACCAAACCAAGAAGTCACATTCTCAGTTGGGGCGATGAATGGTGGAACAGTGACAAATGTTATTCCCGAAAAAGCGGTATTAAGTGGGAACATGAGGAGTTATCATGAGGAAACAAGAAATCATTTATGTCAACGCATTCCAGAAATGATAGATCATGTTGTAAAAGCATGGCGCGGAAAATATTCTATAACTGAATTTCATACACCAACAACATATAATGACCCTACATTTATCGAAACGATTATGCCATATATGACTCAAGTAATGGGGCAGGAAAATATGACGGATACAGGTGTCATGAGCGGTTCGGAAGATTTCTCATACATCTCACAACACGTTCCTTCTGCTTTTGTTGTGTTAGGAACTGGAAAAGAAGGTCGGGCACCCGTGCATAACCCTCACATGGAACAAAATGAAGATATTTTTAAATACGGTGCAGCACTTCATGCTAATGTGGCACTTGGATGGCTAGCAAGTCAGAAAAAACTGTGAAAAGTTTTGAAAATAGCATGTAGAAAATACTGTGAATTCTCGATTTAAATGATTCCATTTAATATATTGATTCGATGCAAAATTTTTAGCTTTTAAAAGTAATAACTATCCCTAGTTATAGATGACTATTGTTAGCAGGTAATTGGATAGATAAGTTACTAGAGTTGCAAATTATTACGGAGGAAGAAAATGCTTTACATTTTAAACCTAATTAGGATTGTAGTGGTTTAGTCAAAGATGGGAAGTTGAATTTTCAAGTGACGGAATGATTGAAGTAGAGAGATTTAACAGTGATCAACATTTCTATGATGAACGTGAACTTGAAGAATTATTTAAACAATTTAGCGCTGGGTAACAAGGATATATCACAAACTATGTAAATAAAGTTGATTGGTCCATAGAAAAGCATCGTAACTTGAAGGAACAAAAAATGTTCTCTGTACTTCTATACAAAAAAGAGATTGGCACATCACTCCTAGCTTATGCGCCAATCTCTTTTTCTTGTTACATTCATTTAGGAATACTGCTTACGTTCCTATTAATAACTCGGTTTTACAAATTTACCAAATAAAAAGCGGACGAGTGGTCCCATTATAATAATTTGCAAAGGTAAAGCTAGTAGTAAGTTCATTTGAAACACTTGGACATAATCAGTGAAAAATGATGAAGTTGAAAAGGCTCCGCTACTTACATAATAACTTACAAGAACCCTGGAAAACAGTGATTGAACTGTCAACGAAATTAAAAGAATTAGGTGATTCATCAGCTCAGTGGGATAAGGCTGCAGATATGCTACATGACACAGATGTGCTTGATCGGCAGGAAATAAAGGATTTAGTACCGTTTAATCATTTGAGAAATTCAAGGGCAGATGATGGATTTACGTATTGGGTGAATTCTGGTTTTACAGTTGACCCTAATAACGGTGCAAGTGGTGATGCTTCATTTAAAGCTGAAGGTGTTTTGGGAATGACGAAATCTATGTATCAAACCGTATACCCAGCAAATCGAAAGAATTATACAATATCCGCACAAATAGGTTCTGAAAATCTAGAGAAAGGACCAAATGGACAGGTAGGGATTGAAGTGGAAATTGAATACGAAGATGGGTCAATCGAAAAGAGAATTATAGAATTATATTAGAGGTGCTTAAAATGGTGTTTTTAACTCAAACTGCACATGGAATAAAACCTAAAGGTTCAGGAAAAATTAGAAGAATCACAATTCGATTATTTGTAAAAGATTGCACTGGGACAGTGTATTTTACAGATATTCTCTTGCAAGGTGGCTCAATCGCTACCGGATGGGTTGGGCATGTATCAGAAATACAATGGACACTAGATGGTTAGGTGATTTGAATGGCGATACAATTTACTCGATTTAGTGAAACGATACGTGTGAAAGAAGATAAAAGAGTCGTAAATGTA